>JBGAUA010000163.1:0-8204 GCA_044228875.1 Anaerolineae bacterium | reverse complement strand
CCGATTGCGGCAGGATCCCGCCGCATCCGCGTCCCCCCACCCTCGAGGAGCATCCATGCGCCGCCTGACCGGCCTGACCACCAGCCTGGCCCTGCTGCTGGCGACGGCGACCGTCGCCGCGGCCCGTCCCGCGGGCCAGGAGCCCGACAGCGGCGGCGCGCGGCCGCAATCCCGCGCTCAGGACACCGCCGACATCCCCGAGAACGTGCAGGTCAGCCGCGTCGGCACCATCCAGGGTGCCAGCCGGCCGGTCACGGACTTCAGCGAGGTGCACCTGGCCGCCTCGCCCGTAGACCCCGACCACCTGATCGGCTCCAGCAAATTCTTCTACGACGGGGCCAACTACCGCTTCTACACCGGCGTCTTCGAGAGCGAGGACGGCGGGGCCTCCTGGACCCAGGAGCAGCCCCTGGGCCTGGAGCTCTACAACCTCACCAGCGATCCGGTCAACACCTTCGACCACCTGGGCAATGGCTACTTCACCCTGCTCACCCGCGGACCCACGGGCCTGGACATGCTCAAGAAGCCGCGCGGCAAGCCCTGGGAGGGGCCGGTGGTCGTGGACCGCTCCACGGTCACCGACAAGCAGTGGATCGTGGGCGACCAGGACCTGAACGAGACCAGCCGCTTTCCGGGCCGGCTCTACATGAGTTGGACGGACGTCGGTGGCCCTTCGCGCATCCTCGTCGCCCATTCGGCCGACGGCAACCAGACCTGGAGCGCGCCCTTGGAGCTGGACAGCGGCAGCCTGCAGGGCTCGCAGGTGGCGGTGGGTCCGGACGGCACCGTCTACGTGCTCTACGGGCGGGACATCTTCGGCTCGGCGGTTGCCGGGGCTCTCATGATCACCCGCTCCGCCGACGGCGGCCTGACCTGGACCAAGCCCGCCCAGGCGGTGGACACGGTGAGCATCCCCAACCACCTGGACGAGGAGAGCGACTTCCGCACCCCGGCCAGCCTGCCGGCCTTCGCCGTCAGCCCCCGCGGCGGCAGCCTGGTGGCCGCCTGGGCGGATGCCCGGAGCGGCGACGCCGACATCCTCTTGTCCGTCTCGCGCGACGGCGGTCAGACCTGGTCGTCCGCGCGGCGCATCAACGACGACCCCCTGGCCAACGGCGTCGACCAGATCCAGCCGCAGCTGGCCGTCGGCCCTGATGGCCGCATCGTCGTCGCCTGGCTGGATCGCCGCAACTACTGCCCGGACCTGCGCTTCATCCCCCGGGAGCATGTGGGCAAGGAGGACTTCTGCCTGGACGTCTACCTCAGCCGCTCCCTGGATGACGGCGCCAGCTTCACGCCCAACCTGCGCGTCAGCGCCCAGACCTGGGACTGGACCCTCAGCCTGCCGCGCGACGGCGGCGGCAACGGCTTCATCGGCGACTACATCGGCCTGGCCGCCACGAAGGACTTCGACTACCCCTTCTGGAGCGGCAACGCAGACCTGGGCGACAACCCAACCCATCGGCAGCAGGTGTTCACCGCCCGGGTGCCGGCGGCGCCGCTGCCGGTGGACCTGTCGCCCAGCACCCTGTCCGTGACGCCGGCGGCCCAGGCGCCGGGCGGCGAGCTGGCGGTGGTCCTGAACCTGCGGAACCGCGGCAGCGCCGCCGCCGCGCGCGCCCGTGCCGTCGTCACCCTGCCGGCGGGCCTCGACCTGCTGGCGGGCTCCGCCCAGGCCGCGGCGGGCGAACTGACCTGGGACGAGCCCAGCCGCACGCTGACGTGGACAGGCCCCCTGGCGGCGGGCACCGCCCTGCCGGTCAGCTTCCGCGCCACCGTGGCCACGGGAGCCTCGGAGGGAACCGTCCTCCAGCTGAACGCCACCCTCACGGATGACACTGGTCGTCGCGTCCTGCGCGGCGCCCAGGCCACGGTCAGCCTACCACCGCAGATCGTCCGCGTCAGCCCGGCCGACGGCGCGGTCGACGTGGGGCCGACGACGGTGGTCATCGTCACCTTCAACGAGGCGATGGACCCCTTCAGCCTGCGCCTGGCCACCGACCCGGCCCTTCCCGAGAGCGCCTGGGAGCAGCCCGCCTGGACCGCCAACGGCAAGAGCGTCACCCTGCGCCACAGCCAGCCCTTCCAATCCGGAACCCGCTACACCCTCACCCTGAGCGCCCGGGACCCCAGCGGCCTGGGTCTGGCCGCGGGCACGGTGCCCAACCCCTGGCGCTTCACCGTCGAGAAGGCGGCGGACGCGGTGCGGCGGCTGACGCTGCCGTGGTTGGGGAAGCCCTGAATCGTAGGCCGAGTCGAACGCCGGCGACGCAGGCTCGGGGCGCAGTGTCACTGCATCGATTCCCGTAGGGGCGGGACCGCCGGGCGTTATTGTCCCGCCGCCACGATGTCCTCCCGACCCGGCTGGCTCGCCCTCGGTCAACGTGAATCGCGGGCGAGCCAGCCGGGACGCACCGTCCCGCGCATGGCGCATCCTGACGCCCGGCGGTCCCGCCCCTACGGGAATTGCCGCGATCGCCCAGCCGCCGCCCCCCTCACCCCTCCGCTACAATTCCCGGTGCGCCTTCCCGTGCCGTCACACCCGGTGCCCCCTCCCCGGAGCCTTTCCCCATGACCCTGTCCCCCACGCTCGCCCAAGTCGCGCCCCCACCGGCAACGGCACCCTCGGCGCCTGACGCTGCCCCCACCGCCCCCGAGGCCACCCCCCGCTTCGACGCCCTCATGGCCCTCCTGGGCCTGTGGTTCGTCGTCGGGATGTTCGTCGATGCCTGGGCGCATCACCACACCCTGCCGGAGACCTTCTGGACACCCTGGCACGGGCTGCTGTACTCCGGCTCTCTCGCCCTGGCCGTCGCCCTGCTCCTGGGGCTGCGGCGCGGCTTGCTGGCCGGGCGATCGTGGCGGCAGGCCCTGCCGCGGGGCTACCTGCCCAGCCTGGCCGGCGCGGCGGTCTTCGCCCTGGGCGGGGTTGGCGACGCCGTGTGGCACACCCTTTTCGGCGTCGAAGCCAACGTGGACGCCATCTTCAGCCCCTCCCACCTGACCTTGTCCATCGGGGCCATGCTGCTGCTCGCCGGCCCCCTGCGCTCGGCCTGGCGCCGCGCCGGCAGCCTGCGCGAAGCGGGCTGGGGGCGGGCCTGGCCGGCGCTGCTGTCCATCGGCTACGCCCTGCTCCTGGTCCACTTCTTCATCCAGTTCGCCCATCCCTACCTGGAGGTCTGGCCGGCGGTGAAGCCCGGCCAGGACCGGCGACCCGGCCAGCTCTACCGCTCCAACCTCGAGGGCCGTGGGCAGCTCCGGCTGGACACGGGCGGGCTGGATGCGCAGATGCTCGCCCTGTCTCCCGACGGCACCCGCGCCGTCTTCAGCGGCTGGGAGGACGAAGCGGATGGCCATGGCGCGCTGTACGGTCTGGACCTCGCCGACCCCGCGGCCGAGCCCGAGCGGCTGCTGCGCGAGGACGGGGCGGACCTCATCCAGCCGGCGTTCTCGCCCGACGGCCTCGGCCTGGCCTACGTGCGCGCCGATCATGACGGCAGCGCGCTGTGGTTGGCCGACGCCGACGGCGACAACGCCGAGCGGCTGGATCTGGACGACGGCGCGTTGGACCTCGCGAACCCCCGCTGGCCTTCCTGGTCACCCGACGGCGAGCGCCTGGCCTTCAGCGCCGACGTGGACGGCCAGAGCGAGATCTTCACGGTGAGGAGCGTCGACGGCGAGGACCTGGAGCGCCTGACCGAGGATGACGCCGAGGACCGCCATCCCGCCTGGTCGCCCGACGGCAGCCGGCTGGCCTTCGCCTCCGACCGGGACGGCGGCTTCCAGGTGTACACCATGGACGAGGACGGCGGCGACCTGGAAGCGTGGACCGACGCGGCGGCGCTCATCGAGGCCGTGGAAGACGCCGGCGGGCAAGGCCCGACGGAAGCCCGTGTGTCCCGCTGGCCCCGCGCCGGTGAAGCGTCCGCCTGGGCGCCGCGCTGGGCGCCGGAGGGCTCACGGCTCGTGGCCACCACGGATGCGGCCGGCGAGCAGGACCTCGTCGTCATTGATCTGGCGGAAGAGGAGATCGTGGCGCTCCCGGGCGCCCCCGGCCAGAACGAGAACCTGGCGCTATGGCATCCCGCGGGCGACGCCCTTCTCTACCAGGCCGCCGCCGACGGACCTTCGATCGGCTACATGAGTCAGGCCATCGGCAGCCTGGGCCAGCTGACCGCGGCCCTCAGCCTGATCGGCGTCCTCCTCTTCGCGCTCATGCGCTGGCCCTGGCCGGGGCTGCCCGCCGGCTCCTTGGCCCTGGTGCTGACCCTTGACGCCGTCGCCCTGTCCGTGCTGCAGGATGAATGGCGGATGCTGGCGGCTGGCCTGGTCACCGCTCTGGTCGTCGAGCTGCTCTACCACTGGCTGCGGCCCAGCCCCGAACGAAGCGGCGCCTGGCGCTGGTTCGCCTTCCTGGTGCCCTTCGCCTACCTCATCATCGCCAACCTGGCCGTGATCCTGACCGAGGGCATGGGCTGGACGGTGCACCTGTGGACGGGCACGGCGGTGATGGCCGGCCTGGCGGGCGTCCTCCTGAGCTTCCTGGTCACCGGACTGGCGCCCGACGGGCGAGCCGAACGGGACGCCCGGGGCGGCACGGAGCAGCGGAACAGGCCGGCCGGAGCGGGCGAGCCGGACGCCGCGGCGTCCTGACCCAAGATCGGCATGAACGACATGGAAGCCCAAGCACCCGCCCATCTACCCGGCCTGAGCGCCGCCGAGGCCCGCGCCCGCCTGCTGCGCCACGGCCCCAACCACCTCGTGCCCGAATCGCGCCCCCGCTCCGGGCTCTACTGGCTGGGCAAGGCCCTGGCCGACCCCATGGCCCTGCTCTTGGTGGTCACGGGCGCGGCCTACTGGCTGCTGGGCGAGCGCGCCGACGCGATCATGGTCCTGGTGGCCCTGGTGCCCATCCTGCTGGTCACCGTGCTGCTGGAGCTGCGCGGCCAGCGGGCCCTGGAGCAGCTGCGGCAGATGACGGCGCCAAGGGCGCGGGCCTGGCGCGAGGGCGCCCTGGCCGAGCTGCCCGCCGGCGACGTGGTGCCGGGCGACCTGCTGCTGCTGCAGGAGGGCGACGTGGTGCCCGCCGACGGCCGGATGGTCGACGGCGCCCAGCTGGCCCTGGACGAGGCCGCGCTCACCGGCGAGTCTCTGCCGGTGGACAAGCGGCCGGCGGCCGACCCAGGCATCGCGGTCGCCATCGGTGTCGCGGAGGCTACCGGCGCCGCGCCGGAAGTGAACGCCGCTCCCCCCGCACCGGCGACCGGGGCGATGTCCGAGGCGGCGGCAATCTGGGCCGGCACCACCGTGCTGTCCGGCCAGGGTTGGATGCGGGTCACGGTCACCGGCGGGGCGACGAACTACGGCCGCATCGGCGGGCTGGTGGCGCGCATCGAGCAGCCGCCCACCCCCTTGGAGCGGGTGGTGCAGCAACTGGTGCGCCGGCTGGGGCTGGTGGCCATCGTCTTCTGCATCGGGCTGGTGATCCTGGGCCTGGTCCGCGGCCAGCCCTGGGAGCAGGCCCTGATCGCCGGGGTCAGCCTGGCCATGGCGGCCATCCCCGAAGAGTTCCCGATGGTCTTCACCCTGTACCTGACCTTGGGCGCCTGGCGCCTGACGCGCTCCCGGGCCCTCGTGCGGCGGCTGAGCGGCGTGGAGGCCCTGGGGGCGGTCACGGTGATCTGCGCCGACAAGACGGGCACGCTCACCCGCGGCGAGCCCGACGTGGCCGCCCTGTACACGGTGGATGGCCGCCACTGGCCGGCGGCGGAGCTGAAGGCGCCGCTGGATCCGGCGCCGGCTGCCCTCCTTGAGGCCGCGGTGCTGGCCTGCGAGCCGCAGCCCTTCGACCCCATCGACAAGGCCATCCTGCAGACGGCGCTGCGCGCGGGCCTGGACGTGGCCGCGCTCCACGCCCGCCGCCTGGAGCGCGACGACCCCTTCGACCCGCGCACGCGCACGCTCGCCCATGTCTGGTCCCAGGATGACGGCTTGAAGAGCGGCGGCCTGACCTTGGCCACCAAGGGCGCCCTGGAGGGCATCCTGGGGCGCAGCCGGGCCGACGACGCCGACACGGTGAAGGCCCAGGCGGCCCATGACGCGCATGGGGAGCGGGGCATGCGGCTGCTGGGCGTGGCGGCGGGCGCCCTGCCCTCGTTGACCCTGGGCGCTGACGGAGAGCGGGATCTCACGCGCTTCCTGGGCTACGTGGCCATGGCCGACCCGCTGCGCTCGGGCGTGCGCGAAGCGGTGGCGGACTGCACGGCGGCGGGCATCCGGGTGGTGATGATCACCGGCGACCATCCGGCGACGGCCCACGCCATCGCCGACGACCTGGACCTGCCGCATGACACCGAGCCCTACCTGATGACGGGCCAGCAGCTGGACGAGGCGGCCGACGCGGCCTTGCCGGACCTGCTCAGGACGGTGAACATCTTCGCCCGCACGCGGCCGGAGCAGAAGCACCGCATCGTGGCGGCCCTCAGGGCCGACGGCGAGGTGGTGGCGATGACCGGCGACGGCATCAACGACGCCCCGGCCCTGCGCGAGGCGGACGTGGGCGTGGCCATGGGCCAGCGCGGCACGGCGGTGGCCCGCGAGTCGGCCACCCTGGTGCTCTTGGACGACAACTTCGCCACGATCGTGGAGGCGGTGCGCGGCGGCCGGCGCATCTTCCACAACCTGCAGCATGCCTTCATCTACCTGATCGCCTTCCACACGCCGCTGCTGGTGGGCGCCCTGCTGGCGCCGCTTCTGGGGCGCCCGCTCCTCTTCCTGCCCATCCACCTGGTGTGGTACGAGCTGCTGGTGCATCCCACGGCCTCGCTGGTCTTCCAGGCGGAGCCGGGCGACGAGGACCTGATGCGCCGCCCGCCCCGCCGCGGCCTCAGCCTGATCGAGTCGCGCCATTTCTGGCGCTCGGTCCTGCAGGGCTCCCTGCTGGTGACGGCGGTCTTGGGCCTCTACCTATGGCGCCTTGACGCCGGCCAGGACCCGGCCGCCGCCCGCGCCCTGGCCCTGACCACCCTCTCGCTGGGCCACCTGGGCCTCATCCTGGCCGCCCGCAGCCCGGACCGCCCGCTATGGCTCCGGCCGGAACCGTGGACCCGCACGCTCAAGGTCATCGCCGTGGTGTCCATCGCCGCCTGGGCCCTGGTGGTCCAACTGCCGGCCCTGGCCGCCCGCTTCCGCCTGGCCCCGCTCACGGCGGCGGACTGGGCCCTGGCGGCGGGCGCGGCGGCGCTGGCGCTGGCGCTAGGGGAGTTGGGGAAGCGCGGACCGGTCGGGCCATCGACCTGATCGAGGCGGCGTCACACCTCGTCCGCCTGCAGGATGGTGACGCGTGGTCTCGGTGTGGGAGCGGTCTTGAAGCGCCGCAGGGTGACAATCAGCCGCAGTCAAAGGTTGCAATCAGCCGAGGCCCCGCCTTACAATCAGCCGCTATGAGCGCCGACCCGATCTACCCTCGCTTCGCGGAGCCGCGCCTCATCGAGGCCCTGGCGGATACGCCTGTGGTGCTGATCCACGGGCCGCGTCAATGCGGCAAGACGACCTTGGCCCAGCAGGTGGGCAGGACCCAGGGGCGCAGCTACCTCAGCTTCGACGACCCGGTGACCCTGGGGGCGGCGACGGCCGATCCGGCGGGCTTCGTGGCGGATCTGCCGGAGCGGGTCATCTTGGACGAGGTGCAGCGCGCCCCGGGCATCTTCGGCGCGATCAAGGTGGCCGTGGACCGGCAGCGTAGCGATGGCCGCTTCCTCCTGACCGGTTCGTCCAACGTTCTGCTGGTTCCAACGCTCGCGGATTCCCTGGCCGGGCGCATGGGCATCCTGCGCCTGCACCCTCTGGCGCAATGCGAGTTGGCCGGGCGCGAGTCCGGTTTCCTGGATGCGCTCTTCGACGGGGGCTTCAAGGTGCGGACGGCAGAGCGTCTGGGCCGTAACCTGGCCGAGCGCATCGGCGCCGGCGGCTACCCACCGGCTCTGGCGCGCGCCCTTCCCGCCCGCCGCGCCGCGTGGTACCGCACCGTGCAGACGCAGCGCGGCGCGTTCGACTGGCTCGCCGCGAACGCCGGTCCGGACGATGTCGCCGTGTTAGCCCGCGACGCGTCCGCCCGCCTCTACGCGGCGCACACGGGGCGGCCCGTCTACGCCGTCATGGAGATGCAGTTCACGGCGACGGCGCCCGACGAGCGAGAGCGCCGC
>JBGAUA010000162.1:0-8245 GCA_044228875.1 Anaerolineae bacterium | reverse complement strand
CATGGGCCGCCAGGAGGGTGCTGCCGCCGCTGCCCTGGAGCCGGCAGCCGGCGGCGCGCACACCTGGTTGGGCCGCCAGAGCGGTCTCGACGGCGCCCAGCTCCACGCGGTAGCCCCGCAGCTTCACCTGGGCGTCGATGCGGCCGAGGTAGTCCAGGTTGCCGTCCTCCCGCCGGCGCACCAGATCGCCGCTGCGGTAGAGCCGTCCCAGCCGGGGATGGACCGGGAAGCGCTCCGCGGTCAGCGCCTCCTGGCCGCGGTAACCGCGCGCCAGGCTCAAGCCGCCGATGCACAGCTCGCCGCTCTCGCCGTCGGGAACCGCCGCGAGGCCCTCGTCCAGCACGTAGGCCTGGCTGCCGGGCAGGGCCCGACCGATGGTCACGTCCTCTCCGGGCCGGACGTCGGCCCGGGTGACGGTGACCGTGCATTCGGTAGGCCCGTAGCCGTTGACCATCCGCCGCCCGCGGGCCCAGGTGTCGGCCAGGTCCTGGGGCAAGGCCTCCCCGCCCACGTAGAGCAGCCGCAACCGAGGGAGCTCGCTCTCGGGGTCCCGGCAGCCGGTGGCGCGCAGCAAGGTGGGCGGCGGGCAGAGGACGGTGATTCCCTCCGCTCGCAGCCAAGGAACCAAGTCTGGTCCCAGGCGCACCGTGTCGTCGTCCAGCAGCACGAGGCAGGCGCCCACCGCCAGGGCCAGCCAGGCCTCCTCGATGGAGGAGTCATAGGCCGGCGACGAGCATTGGGCCACGCGGTCCTGCGGCCCCAGCCCGAACTCGGCCATGTCGGAGCGCACCAGGTTGACGATCGACGCATGTTCGATCATCACGCCCTTGGGCCGGCCGGTGGTGCCGGAGGTGTAGATGAGGTAGGCGAGGTCACCGGTCCGGTCTCCGGCGGTGGGGGCGACCGGTCGCCACTCGCCCGTCTCCCCCGCCACCATGTCGCCCACCACTGTCGCCTCCGGCAGGTCCGGCGCCCCCAATCCTGCCACCCGCCGCGCCCCGGCGGCATCGCTGAGGATGGCCACGGGTGCCATCTCGGCGAAGACGCCGGAAAGCAGGCCGTCGCCCTGGCGCGGATCCAGACAGGCGAAGGCCGCGCCGGCGAGGAGCACGCCCAACTGGGCGGCATAGAGATCGGGATCCTCCCGGGGCAGGAGGATGGCGACGACGGCGTCGCGCGCGGCCCGGCCATCGAGGTCGGCGGCGACGGCCCGGGCGCGCTCCAGCAGCTGGGCATAGCTGAGGACCATGCGCTCGGGCCGCAGATGGCCGGGGGGCACATCGATGGCGGGTCGCTCGGCGTGGTGCGCCGCGGCGTCGAGAAAGAGCTGGTGGAGGAGGATGGAATTGCCCCGCTCTGGCGGAATGATGGGAACAGGTGGATCAGGCGGCTCTGGGTCGGTTCATGGTGGCCTTCGAAGCCGACCGGGGCAGGGAAGCGGATCGCCGCGTGGCGGCGGGGATTGTACCAGCCTACCACCAGCAACCGGGCGTTCCCCCAGCCGTTGCCCGCACCCGGGTTCGGCCCGGCGCCATGCGGCTGCCATGCCTTACGGTGGACTATACTTCGACCATGTCGACGCCCGATGACCTGCCCCTGGAATCCGCCCTCGGCACGGTGGATGGAGTGCCTGGGATGCGCGTGATCCCGATTGAACGGAGCCTGGCCGACTGGCTGCTCGACGCCGACCCCGCCCTCCGTTGGCAGGTCGAGCGAGACCTGCTCGGCGCTCCCGAAGCGGTCTGGCAGGCGACCCGAGCGCGCGTCGCCACCGAGGGCTTCGGCGCCCGGCTGCTTTCCTTGCAGGATCCGGACGGGCAGTGGGCCGGCGGCGCCTTCTTTCCCGCCGGCTTCGACTTCGCGGGGCCGGAGGGGGCGGAGGGCGCGGGTCAACCATGGACGGCGACGACCCACTCGCTGAACGCGCTCCGCGAATGGGGTGTCGACGCGTCCGTGCTGACGGACACCGCCGCGCGCCTCGCCGCGTCCAGCCGCTGGGAGTACGACGACCTGCCCTACTGGGGCGGACCGGATGGCCGACGGCGGCTGGAACTGCGAATGGGTGGAGGGGTCGACCCGGTCGTCGTTCCACTCGACGCTGAACGCGCTCAAGGGCCTGCTCGCCCATGAGGCCGCCACCGGCGGGACCAATGAGACGCGAGACGCGCGCCGTGCCGGCGAGGCCTACCTGCTCGAGCGGGGGCTCATGCGTCGCCGGTCGACCGGCGAACTGGTCGCGCCCTGGGTGACGCGCTTCGCCTACCCCTTCCGCTGGTTCTACAACGTGCTCAACGCCGCGGACTACTTTCGCGCCGCGTCCCTCCTCGACGGAACGCCGCCCGACCCGCGGATGGCCGACGCGATCGAGGCGATCCGCGCCGAGCGGCAGCCGGATGGCAGCTGGCTTCAAGCGCGACGGCATCCGGGCCGCGTGTGGTTCGAGGTGGACGTGCCCGCGGGGCAGCCATCGAAGTGGCTCACGCTGTATGGCACGCGCGTCCTGGCGTGGTGGGACGCGGCGGAGGCCGGGGGCTAGGGGGACGGTGGCTCCGAGCGACGGGACCCCTGCCCGTCGGCTCCAAGCTCTAGGCCCTTCCGCTGTCCACTCTGTGACTGACAGGAAGTCAGACCCATCTCCGTCCCGCAGAAAGGCGATGGCTTCAGGCACGACGGCATCCGACGGATGGCGAATGGCGCCGCCATCTGGTGCCATTAGGCACACAGCATGGTAGACTTCGCCGGTGAAGCCCTTTCACTGGAGTCGGGCGAAGAACGAACAGCTGCGACGAGAACGCGACATCTCGTTCGAGCATGTCGTGGTGGCGGTTGAAGCCGGGGGGCTGATCGATGTGCTCGCTCATTCCAACCCAGCGCGGTATCCGAACCAGCGCGTACTCGTCGTCACCTGGGACCGGTATGCCTATCTGGTGCCCTTCGTGGAGGAAGCCGACCACTACTTCCTGAAGACCGTCATCCCGAGTCGCAAGGCCACTCGCGACTACCTCGGCCAAGGTGAAACCCATGTCGACAATTGAGCGATTCGAAGCGGAGATCCTCGCGGCCTATGACAGCGGGCAGCTCAAGTCGGTCGCCACGGCAGACGAACAGACCCGACTGCGCGCTGCCGCCCGCGCCACGGCGAGCAAGAACCGCCGCGTCAACATCCGCATGTCCGCGGGCGACCTACAGGACATTCAGGTTCGTGCGCTGGAGGAGGGCCTGCCCTACCAGACGCTGATCGCCAGCGTGCTCCATAAGTACGTGACCGGTCGCTTGCAGGAGCTGTCGCCTGCCGGCGAGGCGGCCGCCGCTCGCCCTCATTCCAAGACCGGCGACTGATACCCCGCCTCGCAAGGCGTGTCACCGAACGAAGCTGCCATGACCCCCATCCTCCACTGCAGCACCCGCGCCGCCTGGGACACCGCCGTCGCCCAAGGCTCTTACGCCGCCGACTCGCTGGTGCAGGAGGGCTTCATCCACTGCTCCACCCCGGCGCAGATCCTGGCGGTCGCCGATGCCCGCTTCCGCGGCCAGGGCGGACTGGTCCTGCTCTGCGTGGACGCCGAGCGGCTCGTCCCGGAGCTGCGCTACGAGAACCTTGAGGGGGGGACGCTGCTGTTCCCGCATGTCTACGGGCCGATCAACCTGGATGCGGTGCGGCAGGTGGTGGCGTTTCCGCCCGAAGCGGACGGGTCGTTCCGGATGCCGTCGGGGTTGGGGAAGTGGGGGGACTCTGAACCCCAGAATGGGGAAGGTCAATGAACGCAAACAGGCACGCATCGCACCGCTTCTTGGGCTCTGACCTCGCCGCTGTCGCCGGGCACATCAGCCAGCCCGAGGAGTACGAGGAATGGTCTTTTCCTGCGGTTCATCGGGCCACCTCTTTCGCGGTGCTGATCTGGGAGGGATGCCGCCGGGCGGCAGCTAGTGCATGCAGCGCTTAAGAGTCCAAACGGGGCCACGAAGCGGACATCGGGCTCGAAACTGCCGAGGGCGAGGACTGAGACGGGGCAGCGGGGCGCGATTTGCACCGCGGGCGCGGGGCGCCGGTGACGGACGGCGGCGGGGCGCGAAGCTGTAGGCGACATCGGTGGCTCGCTACGGCTACGACGCCCTGCGCTCACGCCTAGGAAGGGCGACGCTCACGCCTAGGAAGGGCGACGCTCACGCCTAGGAAGGACGGCGCTTACGCCTAGGAAGGGCGGCGTTCACGCCTAGGAAGGGCGGTGCTCACGACTAGGAAGGGCGGCGTTCACGCCTAGGAAGGGCGGTGCTCACGCCTAGGAAGGACGACGCTTACGCCTAGGAAGGGCGGTGCTCAAGGACCCACCCTCGGCGCCACGGGCGATGGGGCGGGAGCGGCGAGAGCGGCGACGGGCGGCTGGAGGTTGACCTCTTTCATTAAGGGGGTCACAGGTAGACACATTGCCAGGAGAAGCCGGTAGGGCTAACCTTGCGCCATGGGCGTTTCGGGTACGATCCACCGCCGGGTGATGGCCGTGCTCGAGTCCGCGTGCGCCGGGGAGGATCGGCGCAATGTCAGGAGTCTGGGATGGATGGTGACGGGAATACTCCTGGAGCCGGACGCAAGGCTACCGCGTATCGCCCTGGCGATGTCGCCGACGGCAACCTTGGCCAGCCGATAGCGGCAGTTGATTCGGATGCTGGACGGTCCGCTGGATGTGCGGGCTTGCTATCGACGGCTGCTGCGGCGCGTGCTGGAGGGTTGGTACGTCAAGCGGGTGACGTTGCTGCTGGACACGACGTCGATCTGCGGACAGGTGTACTTTATGCGGTTGGCGCTGGCGCATGGGGACCACGCGCTACCCCTGGCCTGGCGCTCCTACGTCGGGCGCAGTGCGACCGTGGGGTTCGAGACCTATCGCGAGCTGTTGGAGGAGGCGGAGTCGCTGTTGCCGCCCCGCCTGCAATGGATGCTGCTGGCAGATCGCGGGTTCCAGCACCTGGTACTCCTGGCCCGGTGTCAGCATCAGCATGGTTGGCTGTATCGCCGCAGGGAGCAAGGGGCTTGCGCAGCGCGATCTGACCGGGACGAACGCCACGCGTCGGGTTGCCTGCTGCCCGACGAACTGATGCAAGAGCAGCTCGACGAACGGCGTCGGCTGAGAGCCTTCTGCCGGGGCCGGGGTCTGGTTCCAGTCGAATGTCGGATACCGCCGGGCTCTTTCGAGGAGCGCAACGCGACGTGGTGGCTGCCTGGGAACATCACGTGGTACCCGCCACGGATGCCGATCGACGATCCGCCGTCGATCTGGTCCGCAGGTGGGTGATGGATAGATGGAAGATGTGTCTACCTGTGAGGTCTCTCGACAGTGGGCACCCAGTACTGATGACTGTGAACTGGAAGAAACCTATCAATCCCTTTGCTAGCCATGTAATGGTCATTACTGGCTACCGCTGCACTCCAAAAGGCCCCCGTTTGACAATATGGAGCCCCCATCATTGTCCTCATCCCGCCATAGATGAGTCAATGCTCTGGACGAGGGTGCTTGATAACGAGCGCTATGCTCCGTGGTTCTTCGGCTATGTGGAGCCGCAACCGTATGGTAGCCGGGATCAAACCGGCGTCCGTCATCGTGGCACACATGGCCCACCATAGGAGAATGCAATGAAATCACAACCAGTGCCGAACAGGTTCGTCGCTTGCTTCTGGCTGGTGGTTGCCGTCGGACTGACTGGACTCATGCGCCCGCCAGTGGCAGATGCTCAAGCTGGACTAGATCCAAGGCCAGAGATCTTGATGGGCGCCCGCAGCGACGGTTTGCTGCCACGGTATCTGGGTAGGTACTCGTCCGACCCGCTTGTTCAAGCAGTAGGGGACATTGAAGGCATAACACTTGACGAAAACTACCGTCAGGTATTTGGGTTTACTGAGGCATTCCTGAGTGGGGATCCGGTGATTGCGGGGGAGAACGTAGTAGAGTCACTCTCGAGTGAACTTGTTGGCACCTTCCGATACAATGGAACGCCAATCGGTCTCGGATTTCTCGACGCGCAACAGGGTGCGCCAATCTACCTTCGTTCAATGTGGGCTCTTGAGTGTAGCAAGAGTCTGTGGGCCTCGTTCGAGGAAGGTGACTTCGTAGTAGAGTATGCCCCGGAGTACGAGGTGTACTTGCTGCGCGGCACCAAGGCAATCGCGCTGTGTCCTCATAGCCGCGGCGTGCTTGGTGAGCAGCCAGTGCCCATTGCCGACGTTCAAGCGCACCTGTCCAATTGGATGGCAAGCCGAGTGCCACCAACAGAAGTCTGGCCTCAGATATTCGCGGCTCTAACCCCACCAACTGCTACACCTGCCGCTACAGCGACACCAAGTAATGTGTCTAGCTTTGCCGGACCTCATTCTACCACTGGCGCAGTCTCTGCCATCTTACTAGCGACGCTATTCGGTGTCTTTTTGTATGCGCGATCACGACGATAGTGCCGAGGAGGCAACACCACCTAACCGTGCGTCCGCGGCCCGAAGCGGTTACGTCTCACCCCAGCAGGCAACTACCGCCCCGTACCCCACCTGAACGCTTGCGAGCGCAGAGTTGCGCCTGGGCCGGACCGACGCGGCAAAGCAAATGGTCTGACCCAAGAAGCCAGGCATCTTTTACCGCAGCACGACCTAGGCATGTCACAGGCCGGGCTATAAACCACACCCAGGTCGGGTGAACGGACCACACTGGGGATCGGGTCAACGAACCACAGTCGGGTCAACGGACCACACTTAGGCTGGACTTGCCGCTGAAGGGCGGTAGTTTTCCTTGCGCCAATCCGGGCAGGGTGCATGCACCGGCCCATGGCGATCACTTATTCCGGACCATGGTTAAAGAAAGAGGTCAACCCCCAACCGGCCCCAACGTCCCTGCCACCTTCCGTCGCGCGCCTCCGCCTGTTGACACCAGCACCCCCCGCCCCGCTTCAGTCCTCGCCGCGGGCAGTTTTGCGCCCGATGTCCGCTTTGTGGCCCCGAATGGACTCTTAAGCGTTGCATGCACAAGCCGCTGCCTGGCGGCATCCCTCCCTGATCAGCACCGCGAAAGAGGAAGCCCCATGAACCGCAGGAAAAAACGGTGACCGCCGTTCGGCCGCAAGCGTCCACCCATCCACCCGACCCATGAAACCGTAGCCATGAACACAAGGAGCGAAACACCATGGCCAGCCTCATCCAAGCCGTTTCCGCCTACCGCCCGCGGGTCGCCAAGGCCCACACCGTCAACCTGCACGAGATGGCCGAGCGTCTGACGCGCGGCTCGCTCGTCACCCGCAGCATCGCCGACATGGTCCTCGCCGACCTCGGCGACGAGGTCCGGCTTTCGCTGCGCGCCGGAAACACCGTCAGCCTCGGCGGCATCGGCAGCTTCCGCCCCGAGATCGGCTTCGACGGCAGCGTCCGCATCTCCGTCCGCTTGGATCCCAAGCTCCGCCGGGCCATCAGCGGCATCGACCAGCTGGACGGCACCATCTTCAACCGCGAGAACATCGGCCTCAGCACCGCCAAGATGATCGAGCGTTGGAACCTCGAGCATCCCGACGATCCCATCGTCGCCATCGCCCTGCCGACCTTGCCCGAGGAGCCCGATGCGCTCGCCCTGGCCGCCTGAGCGGCGGAGCCGCTGGAGCCAGGTCACCGCGGCGGCCGGTCGGTCGTCGGCCGCCGCGGTGGCCCTTCTGACACCTGAACAGTTCGACAACTGAATAGCCTGAACCCAAGCGACGGGCGGGTCTTCGCCAGGAAGGCCCGCCCGTCGTCGTCGCTGACGGTTTCTGAGATGAAGATGCGCCGCGCTCCAGCCGCAGGTTCACGCCCTGGTGCGTGTGCTTGCCGCACATGCGCGACGAATCGTCGCTCGGCGCTTCTAACCAATTTTCCGCAACATGTCCGCAAACGGCAGGCAAATGGACTCTTATAGGATGAAGAATTTAGTTGAATGATTATTACTATATGCAACCGCCACATCCGATGTTGCTGTCATTGGCAACTCATTATCAGTACCCGTGGTGTGCCAACTTGCACCATCATCTGTTGTTTCCCACAATCCACCAAAGGAAGAAGCCGCATAAATTGTTTTGTTTGCGCCAATATTATAATCGGGGTCAAAACATATTCGATGCATTTGTCCACTTGATGGTTTGTCTAATTGTGTCCCATAATAATCAGCAACCATTCCTACAGTACCTATTGGTGTCCAATGCGGTACAAAAGTAATTGCGGAAGTAGATAAATTAATTGGTGGAT
>JBGAUA010000161.1:0-8254 GCA_044228875.1 Anaerolineae bacterium | reverse complement strand
CGTTACTGGCGGTTGCGCCGCCGCGTGCTCGGCGTGGAGACGCTGCACGAGTACGACATCAAGGCGCCGTTGACGCAGGACAAGATCGAGGTGCCCTATCGCCAGGTGGTGGACTGGATCTGCGAGGGGATGGCGCCCCTCGGACCGGACTACGTGAGCGCCATGCGCCGCGGCTGCCTGGAGGAACGCTGGGTGGACCGCTACCCCAACGTGGGCAAGCAGCAGGGAGCCTTCTCCGCCGGCCGCGCGGGCACCCTGCCCTTCATCAAGATGGGCTACCTGGACGACGTGGCCAGCATGAGCACCTTGGCCCACGAGCTGGGCCACTCCATGCATTCCTTCCTGACCTGGCGCAAGCAGCCGCCCGTCTACACCGGCTACACCATGTTCTGCGCGGAGACGGCCTCCAATTTCAACCAGGCCATGACCCGCGCCTACCTGCTGGGCCAGGACCTCGATCGCGGCCTTCGGATCGCCATCCTGGAGGAGGCGCTCTACAACCTGCACCGCTACCTCTTCGTCATGCCCACCCTGGCGCGCTGGGAGCTGGACATGCACCAGCGCCTGGAGCGGGGCGAGCCGCTGACGGCCGACCGGATGAACGCGCGCATGACGGAGCTCTTCGCGGAGGGCTACGGCAGCACGATGCAGTTCGACGCGGCGCGGGTGGGCATCACCTGGGCCACCTTCCAGCACATGTACATGAACTTCTACGTCTACACCTATGCCACCGGCATCGCCGCCGCCCATGGCCTGGCGCGCCGCGTCTCCGCCGGCGAGCCCGGTGCCGCCGAGGCTTACCTGAACTTCCTGGGGTCGGGTTCCTCCGGCTACTCGCTGGACCTGCTGCGGCAAGCGGGCGTGGACATGACCGAGGATGCGCCGGTGGAGGAAGCCTTCGCCACCCTTGCCTCGTATGTCGATCAACTGGAGGCACTGCTCGGACCCTGAGCTTCCTGACCCGGGCGGCCCCCCCAGACCGAGCCGGCAGCGTCGCGGGTCCAGGCCTTCGCCACCCGCTCCAGCGTCATGCGCAACCGGCACGACGAGGCGTCCGTCCACCGCAAGACCTTGGAACGGGCCTGGCCTCAGGAGCCGGTGTTCACCTTCAGGGACAGAATGTCGGGCCGGGAGTAATGCCCGGTAGGATCGAAGGCGCGGCGGCCGGCGGCAACGAGATCGAGTTCGAGCGTCGCCGTCACCGTTCCCGCCTGACCGATCAAGGGTCCCTGCAGGATCGTCCCACCCGGGGCGACGATGGTGGTGTTGCCGTTGGACAGCACATCCTCGGACTGACCGTAGACCGCATCGGCACCGGGTAGATCCCGCGGTACGTCATTGCCTCGCAGGAAGGCGGTCACACCGATCACGAAGAGCCGGCCCTCCTTGGCGATATGGCGCAACGTGGGCACCCACTCGTCGCTGGTGTCCCAGGTGGGCGACAGCAGGATGTCGATTCCTTGTTGGTACATGGCTGCCCGCGCCAGCGGCATGTAGTTCTCCCAGCAGATCAGGGAGCCGACCCTGACCCCACCGATATCGACCACGGTGAGCATGGGACCTTGACCATACGCCCAGACCAGTCGTTCGGCACCGGTCGGTATGAGCTTGCGATGCAAACCGGCAATGGCTCCGGTGGCGTCGATGTAGACGACTGCGTTGTAGAGGGTGCCCGTGCTGTCGCGCTCGGTGATCCCGAGGGCCACCCACACCCGGGCGGCCTCTGCCGCGCTGCGCACCCGGTCCAGGTGCGGCCCGGGGATCTCGACGGACTGATCCTGGAAGCGGGCGTACCACTCGGCATCGCTCCAGGGCTTCTGGCGCCAGAGCCAGTCGGGGTAGCCGGGCACGAAGGATTCGGGGAACACGACGAGCTGTGCGCCGTCGGCGCCTGCTCGCGCGATCTGGTCGACGACGATGTCGATGGTGGCGTCACGGTCGAGAAAGGCGGGGGTGGCCTGGACCGCGGTCACGCGGAAGGTCCCTCGCCCGGTCATCGGGGCGCTGCCGCAACGGTCAGCCCGGCCCGTGAGACGCCGGCGTCGAATCCGGCGGCCGGCAGATCGTGACGCTGCTCCGCGTCGCGTTCACGCGTCGAGACCTTGCTTGCGGCGTGTGCTTCCCATTGCTGGGGGCTGGTCGCCTTGGATTGAGAGGCATCACGGGTCATCGTCGTTCTCCTCTTGGTGGCACGCAGTCGGGGTGCATCACCCAGAAGGCGCGAGTTGTCGCCGCGTTGTCGTCAGTTCGGGTCTGGCGATGTCGGCTCGGAAGAAGGATCTGGAATGCGCGGCGATCGGCGCCACGCCTATCGACGTCGTCGTCGGCCAGGGCAGAGGGTGAGGAACGGACATACGAATTGGACGCTGAATCCGAGAGCAGGAACATCAATCACCGCCGCCGGAGCTTGCGGGCTCCCTAAGGCCGGCGCAGCGCCGGCAGCCAGACCGTGGTCCCGCCGCCGCCCGGCGGCACGGCATCGGTGGCCAGGATGGCGCTGAGGCTGCCGTCCGCCTGCTTCATGAGGAAAAGGGTATAGACGTGGCCGTCGTCCACCTGGAAGCCCTCGCCCTCCAGCAGCACGGGCTCAGTGCCGGCTTCGTGGACACTGAAGTCGAAGGTGGTGGCGTCCAGCCGAATGTAGTCGCTGACCTCGCCGTAGGCCGCGTTCTCGAACAGCGCGTTGTCGCCCGAACGGACGTCGACAGCCACCACGTCATGGGCCAGGTGTACCAGCTTGACATGGGCCTCGCCCGGCGCCGGAGCCTGGTTGTCGTCCGCGATCAGCAGGGCCTCCACCGCGTCCGGCTCCCCGGTGACGGCCAGGGTGTAGTCGGTGGCCTCCTCGAAGGTCAGCTCGCCCTTGATCGCAGGTTCACTTCCACCCTTGGGCGTAAGGGTCACCTCGTGGATGCCGGGGACGATGGCCTCGTAGCCGCCTACATCCTCGAACTCCAGGTCGACGAAGATCGGCTCACCGTCCAAGGCCAGGTCCCACCACTGGTCGCTGGCCAGCGCGCCGACCAGGCGCAGGTAGGCCGGCTCCTGCTGGGAGGGGGCGCGGTGGGCGCCTGCCAGCGTCGGGGAGCCGGCAAGGGCGCTGGCCAGGCAGATGGCGAGGAGGACGGACTGCAGGCGATGGGGCATGAGGGCACCTCCATGTTACGCAAGACGCTCAGGGTGGATTGGCGCCATTGTCGTCCCGCGGGCAGACGATAGGCAAACCTGGTGGGGCGGCATGGCTGGTCAAGCGTCGACCCGGTCGCATGGGTGAGGGCGGCCTTGGAAGGGGCGGGGTTGAGGGGGCTGCGGCCGTGCGGCTCAGCCACGCGCCCGGTGGTTGTCGATCTGGCCGTAGGTCCCGCCGAAGACCAGCTTGCGCACCTCGTCGCCGGCCAGGAAGTCGTGCGGGAAGCCCAGGTCGATGGCGCTGACGGTGCTCAGGCGCGCCAGATGCTCAGGGGACAGCGTCACCTGGAGGACGCCCAGGTTGTCCCTGAGCTGCTCCACCCTGCTGGCGCCCAGAAGGGGGATGATGGGCGGCTGCCCGGGACCGGCCTGTTGACGCACCCAGGCGATGGCGGCCTGCGAAGGCGTGCAGCCGGCCTCCGCCGCCACGGCCTGCAGCTCGCGGGCGATGGCCAGCTGGTGCTCGGACTTGCCCCAGCGCGAGGCGCGGCCCGCCGCGTCAGCCGCCTCGTTGTACTTGCCGGTCAACACGCCGGCGGCAAGCACGCTCCAGGGCGTCACGGCGAGGTCCAAGGCCCGTGCCATGGGCAGGAGGTCCCGCTCGGCGGCGCGGTCGGCCAAGTTGTAGCGGATCTGCAGCCCAACGAAGGGCGACCAGCCCCGCAGGTCGGCGATGGCATTGGCTCGCGAGACCACCCACGCCGGCGTGTCCGAAATTCCCACGTAGAGCACCGATCCCAGCCGCACCAGGTCGTCTAGGCCGCGCAGCAGCTCCTCCACCGGGGTGGTGAAGTCCCAGGCGTGCACCCAGAGCAGGTCCAGATAGTCCGTCTTCAACCGGCGCAGACTGGCGCGCACCGACTGGACCAGGTTCTTGCGGTGGTTGCCGCTGAAGTTCGGGTCGCCCTGGCGCATCTGAAGCGTGTACTTGCTGGCCACCACGAAGTGCTCGCGGTCGGCCTGCACGAACTCGCCCACGTAGGTCTCGGAGGTTCCCTCGGTGTAGCGGTTGGCGGTGTCGATGAAGTTGCCGCCGGCCTCGGCGTAGGCATCGAAGATCTGGCGGCTGGCTTCCCGGGAGGCGCCCCAGCCCCAGTCCTCACCGAAGGTCATGGTCCCCAACGCGAATTCGGAGACCCTGAGGCCGCTGCGGCCGAACAGTTTGTAGCGCATGGACATGGTGTTGGCTCCACTTGGAAGAAGGTGGGGGTTCGGTCGCGCGGGGGACGGCTCGCCCCCTCCGGAGACTACCGGTTCAAGGTTATCACCGCACAGCACCACCACGAGCATCCTGATGAGCGCCGCCCAGCCCGCCAGCATACCCCCCGGCACCCCACGTCAAGCGCTCTCCGCGCCGGTGCCATGCCCGCGCCACCCTCCCGGCCACCCCAGACGGCGGCGTGGATCTGGTCGTCGTCGACCGCCGCGCGGACCGGAGCACGGCGATGCCGCGCATGGCTGGGCGGTGGCGTTCCCGGTGACGTGGACCGAAGCGGCCTAGAACCCGCCCCAGACCACCCCGCCCGGGCAGGGCAGCTGCCCGGCGATCGCCTCGTAGACCGTGCGCAGCTCCTGGGGACCGGGAGCCGACAGGTAGGTCTCGGGGCGCGAGGCCACCTGGCGCATCAGGTCCGCGCCCACCTCGTCGCCGAGGCCGATCACGTAGACCTCGCGCCCGACTCCGGCCCGCCGGGCCGCCTCCAGGGTGGCGCCCTCCTGGCCCTGGTCCGGCCGACCGTCGGTCAGGAGCACGATGACCTGGTTGTTGAGCGGACGGACGGAAGGACCGGAGAGCAGGCCCGCCGCCCCGTCCAGGGCCAGGTCGATGCGCGTGCCGCGCTCGAGGCCGATGCGGTCCAGGGCGGCGAGCAAGGCCGCCCGGTCCTGGCCCAGAGGCGCCAGAACCTGGGCCTGGCTGTTGAAGGCGATCAGCGCGGCCTGGTCGCCGCCCCCGTCCAGGGCCAGGAGCTCGATGAAGCGCCGCGCCGCGGCCCGCGCGGCGTCCAGCCGCGTTCCGCCGCCGGCGGCCTCGGCCATGCTCGAGCTGGCGTCGATGGCCCGGATCACGTCGGTATGCTGCTCGGCGGGCTTGCAGGCGCGGCGCATCAGCGCCGGCAGGTAGGCCCGGCCGGGGCGCGAGGTGGCGGTGGGGCTGGGCGTGAGCGACGGGCTGCTGGTCGCAGTCGCCGCGACCGTGGCCGTGGGACGGGGGGTGTCCGAAGGCGCGGTCGTCGCGGTGGCGCTGGGCGCGGGGCTCTCCGTAGGCGTGGGCGGCGCGCAGGGCAGCACCTGGAGCGTGCGGGTGGGCAGGAGGTAGGGTCTGGATAGCCGCTGCAGGTTGTCCTCCACCATGCCCGCGCTGTCGGCCATGCGCAGCTCGGCGGGACCCTCTGCCCGGGGCTTGACGCGGTAGGTGGCGGTCAGCACCGCGTCCGCCGGCACGTCCTGCCATTCCCAGAGCATCCGGTCGCTGTTGATCTGGATGCGCGGGGCCAGGGCGGCGGGCGCCCCGGCGGCGGACCCCGCCACCAGGGTGAAGCCCGGCGCCAGCCGTTCGATGAGCCGCACCACCTCAGGCGCCACGTCCTTGCCTTGCTGCTCCAGCTCCAGCAGCCGCGCTTGCACGCGGCTGCCCTGCCGCAGATCGTAGTAGCTCCCCTGGGAAGCCATGGCCCGGATGTCGTTGCAGTGGGTGCGCGGCAGGGCCGGCGGAGGCACGACGGCGTTGGGGTTGCAGACGCCGATGACGGTGACGCCCTTGCCCTGCACGCGGCCGGCGCTGGCCTGTTGTCGCTGACAGTAGCTCTCGAAGCCCGCGGGGCAGCCGGTGGAGACGAGGACGATGATCTCCACGGGGGAGATGGCCTCCGAGCGGGCCTCGGCCAGCAGGTCCTCGGCATCCGCCAGCCAGTCGTAGTAGCGCGCCGTGGGGTTGACCTGGTCCAGGCGGATGCTGTTGATGGCCGACAGCACCTTGCCCTTGTCGCTGGTCAGCTCCTGCTCGGTGCGGCTCTGCACCGACAGGGACACGACGCCGACCCTGGTCTCGTTGGTGAACTCGAGGGCGTTGGCCGCGTCGCGGGCCACGGCCTTGGCCTCCTCCAGGTGATCGAACATCAGCAGATGCCGGGCCACCAGGAAGACCACGTGCAAGGGCAGGGGCTTGGGCTTGGTGACCACCATGGTCACGGTCACGGCGGCTTCGTCACAGACGCGCACGGAGGCGGGCGCGGTCTCGGTGATGGTCAGCCCGCAGGCGGAGGGCGGCGCGCCGCCGCCGGACTGGGCTCGGGCGGCGGGAAGCCCCGAGGCCGCGGGGACGAGGCGCAGGGCGCCAACGATGACCGCGGCCAGGAGCGAGCTGAGGCCGAAGACGCGCAAAGAGGCTCGCATGGGACGATGGCTCCGTAGGATGGCCGCCGGCGGACCGGACGGGGATTGTGGCCGGGCGAGGAGCGGGCCGGCGCTTTCGGGTGGAGGTGATAGCACGAAGGGGACGACGGGTCCAGGCGAGCTGAGGAACGTTGCTTGGAGAAGGCGGGTCTTGTCAGGAAGCGTTACCCATGCCATGATTGGGATGAGGTGGCACATGTTGGACGCCAGGACCAAGTTGGGCGAAGGAGGACGGATCGTGGTTCCATCCGCCTTTCGCAAGGCTCTGGGCATTCGGACAGGCGATGACTTGATCATGGTTCTGGAGAACGATGAGTTGCGCATCATGTCGCCCCGCCGGGCCATCGAGCGTGCCCGAGCCATCGTTCGTCAGTACATTCCAGACGGCGTCCAACTCTCCGAAACGTTGTTGGAGGACCGGCGACGGGAAGCCGAGCGTGAGTGACCAACGGCTGGTTCTTGACGCCTCCGCGCTGTTGGCGATGCTGCGCTCCGAACCTGGTGGGGATGCGGTTGCGGACCTCTTTCCCCATGTCGTCATCAGCAGCGTGAACCTGTCCGAAGTCGTGGCCAAGCTGGCGGAACACGGTATGCCCGCTCATGCCATCCGGACAGCTCTCGGCGATCTGCAGCTCGAGGTGGTCGACTTCGACACCGAGGCGGCCATGACCGCCGGACTCCTGCGTCCGGCCACCCGATCAGAAGGCCTGTCGTTCGGCGACCGCGCCTGCCTGGCCTTGGCTTGGGCCCGTGGAACCGCGGCGGTGACCTGCGACCGCTCGTGGGCCGGATTGCTGCCTCACGTGGACGTACGCGTCATGCGAGCTTGACGATGATGGGCCTGCCCGCCGCTGCTACGAGCGCGGCGCGTGTCGACCTCCGTTGATGAGGCCCCCGTCGTCGCTTCGATCCGGCGTCGGAAGTGTTTCCGCCGTCTCTGAGCCAAGGTCGCCAGGCCGCCGCAGCCCGCCCCAGGCCGCGCCTCGGCGGGCCCTTCGCCGTGCTGTGGGGCTGTCGGTGTCGCTCGCGGGCAGCTCGAGTGGATCGTCAGGGAACTCGGCGTCCCAGCGAGCCTTGTACTGCTGCGGCGTCCAGCGACTGCGCTCCGTGAACTCCGTGCGCCCCACGAAGGCACGCCGGTCACGCAGGTCCTTGCGCAGATCCTTGTCAAGGCTGAAGCTGAGGCGCAGATCCTGATCTTTACCCATCGTCAACCGGAAGCGCCCGACACCTGGCAGGACCACCGGTGAGCCGCGCCGGAGGTAGAAGCGAAGCACCCGTCCCAACTGCCCCAGCACCATCCGCACCACGTGCGGGTTGGCGCCGGCGTCGGTCGCCATCCAGGCTACCAGCTCGTCCTCCATGGCGTGTGGCCCCTGGACCACCCGCGGACCGTAGCGCCCCACCGCTTGCATGTAGCTGGCCATCCGCCCTCCCTTCCCCGCGTCCCTCACCGAGTCCCTGCGCAGTCGCGCCGGGCCACGGCTACGGCCGACCTGCCGCAGGGTGCAGGATAGCACGGGAGACCGGAGCAAGTACGCAGCGTACTTGCCCCCGTGAGCCATTGCTAACGGCCTCAAAAGTCCAGGTTCAGCAGAGCAAGTACGCAGCGTACTTGCTCTGCCCTTCGAGAGGATGGTCACCGATTGCCTTGAGGCCCGGCCTCTGATCC
>JBGAUA010000160.1:0-8304 GCA_044228875.1 Anaerolineae bacterium | reverse complement strand
GAATTGCCCGAGGCTGTGGCCGCCATGCGTGCTCACATGATCGCGCGCCAGTGCGTGTTTGATGGTGACATAAAAGCCCGCCTCGCCGGCACCTTGGCTGAGCTGGAAGTGCTGCAAGGCAAGCAGGTGCAGCAGTTGGAGCTGCGCCTGGTGCGAGCGGCCATTCCCGGGGCCCTGCCCAGCGCGAGCCCCTTGCCCAGCCCATCCGCCTCGCCCGTGATCCTACCGCCCAGCGCGCCGCCGCCCACCTGGACGCCGGTGCCCACGGCCACGGCCGAGCCCTCGGCGCTGCCCAGCCGTCAGGCCGCGACGGCCACCGCGACGGTCGCCGCGACGGCCACCACGATCGCTTCGGCCACCGCGGCCGGTACCCCCGACGGCACCCTGCGCCTGTCACTGCGCCAGGCCGTGGGGCAGGCCGCCTTGCCGCCGGTGCTGGTGGCGGGCTGGCCGGCCTATCTGGAGATCCGGACCGCGTCGCCGGAAGCCGTGATCGCCGGCTCCCTGGCTCTGGACGGTATCGGCCCCGATGACGCGCCGCTGCCCGGATCGCCGCTCCGAGCGCTGGCCGCGCCGGCCGCCGAGGGCGCCGCCGCCGCCGCGGCGCCGCTGACGGGCTTCCTGCTGCCGCCCCAGTGGACTGCCGCGGGCCGGATAAGGATGCGGGTGACTACCGGCGGCGGGTCGGAGCTGGCGCGGACGGAGGCGGTGTTCGCGGCGCCGGGTCCCCTGGTTGTCGACGTGGTGCCGGTGGCCCTGCAACCGGGCGGCGTCGGCGCGCCCCTCGCGGCGGATATGGCGCGGGACGGCGGCGCCGCGCTCGGGTGGCTGGGCCGGGCCCTGCCTCTGCCGATCGCGCCGCGCCTGCATCCCGCCTGGCGCTTCGACGGCCTGGTGGACAAGCCGCGGGCGCGGCAGGCGCTCCTGCACCAGCTGGCCCTGCTGCGGCTCGACGAGCAGCCGGGAGCGCGGCTGGACGGCCGGCCCGACAACGCGCCGCTCGTCCTGGGCCTGCTGCCGCCGGGCGGCGCGTCGATCAGCATGGCCCTGCCGGGCGGCTCCGTGGCCCTGGCCAGCGCCGACGATCCCCTCGCCGTCGCCCGGGCCGTGGGTCTGGCCTTGGGCCTGCCGCCCGTGGCCTGCGACCTGGCCGCGGCCGACGAGGGCGCGGTGGACCGCTCCTACCCCTACGTCGGCGGCCGCATCGGCGCCCTGGGCCTGGACCTGGGCGCCTGGCGCTACCTGGGCGCCGATGCCTACGACCTGATGAGCGGCTGCGCTCCGGCCTGGCTCTCCGACCACCACCTCTCCCGCCTGCTGCAGCGGCTGCGCGACGCCGCGGAAGCGGCCGCGGCGCCGGCCGGCGCCGGTTGGCGTCTGTCCGGTCAATGGCAGGCCGACTCGGGCCGCTTGAGCCTCGACCCGCTGCGGCAGTCGGAGACGGTGATGGCCGCGGCGGCGCCCCCCGGCGGCGCGCCTCTGGCGGCCGCGCTGCTGGACGAGGCGGGCCGCGAGCTGTGGTCCGCGCCGCTGCCGGCGCTGCTGCAGGTGTCGGGCCTGGGGCGCACGGGCAGCGCCAGCTTCGCCGCCACGGTGCCGCGTCTGGCCGCCGCGGCGTCGCTCGTCGTCCGCGCGGCCGCCGGCGGCGAACTCGCCCGCCTGCCGCTCGACGGTGCGGCGGCCAGGCTGGACGCGGTCCTCCTGCCGCTCCCCGCCGGCGGTCGGACGGCGACGCTGTACGCGCGGGTCCTGCGCGCGGGCAAGGTCCTGAGCGTGCCGCTGGACCTGCGCTACAGCGCCGACGGCCGCGACTGGCGCCTGCTGCAGTCCGGGGTGGTCGGCGAGCGGCTGACGGTGGACCTGACGGCGCTGCCGGCCGCCGCCGCGGGGCAGTTGGAGCTGCGCGCGGTACTCGACGGCCGGCCCCTCGCGCAGCGGCTGAGCCTGGGGACCCTGCCCGGCCACGCGCCCACGGCGCTGGTCCTGGGCGCGGCCGAGAGCGGGCGCTCCGCCGGGACGCCCATCCTGCTGGCCGGCGCGGGCCTGGACGCCGACGGCGCGGTGAGCCCGGAGCGGTTGCGCTGGGAGGTTTCGGGCACGACCATCCGCCGGAACGGCCCGCTCTTCTTCCTGGCCGAGGGTCTGCCCGCGGGCCGGCATCGCCTGCGCCTGACGGTGTTGGACGAGGCCGGGCTGCCGGGCGCGGCGCGGGACTGGCCGCTGCCGGTGGGGCCGGAAGCCTCGTCAGGCGCGCGCTTGTTCCTGCCGCGGGCGCTGCGGGGGCGCTAGGCGGCGTCCTACCTCCGGCCCCAGAACGCTCCCGAGGGGCATGGGATCGTCCCCGCCACCGCGCGGTAGATGCCCTCCAGGTCCGCCGCATCCGGCGCATGGTAGAAGTAGTCCGGCCTGCTGGCGATCTCCGCCAGGGCGCTGAGGTCCACGTCGTTGCCCAGACCGATGCTGAAGAGGGTCACGCCGGCGGCCTTCGCCACGGCGGCCCGCCGCACCCCCTCCTCCGCCGGTTCGGGGTTGGCGCGACCGTCTGTCAACAGCACCAGCACCGGCACGTTCCCCTGCCTGTGCCCTGAGCCGGCGAGCTCGGCGGCTGCCGCATCGATGCCGCAGCTGATGCAGGTCTGACGGTCGGTGATGGTCTTGGCCAGGGCCGCGTTCAACGCGGCGCGGTCGGCGGTAAGCGGTTGAGCCAAGGTGGCGGAATGGTCGAAGGTCACGATCGCCGCCTGGTCGCCGCCGGCCGCCAGGTGGAGCTGGTCCAGGAACACCCCTGCGGCGGCCACCGCCGCCGCCAGCTTGGACCCGCCGGCAGCGCTTGGCTCAAGCATGCTCGACGACGTGTCGAGGACCAGGGCCACGTCGGCGTTTCGGGTGTCCGGCCGGCAGGCTTCGTGGATCAGGAGCGGCAGCAGGATCGGCACCGGCGCGACGGTCGGCGTCGGCACCGCGGTCAGCGTCGGGCTAGGCGAATGGGTCGGCGTGGCGGTCGAGGTCGGCGGCGGAGGCGTCGTCTGGGTGGGCGACGGTGTCGGGGGCGCTGTCGGCGGGTCCGCGGTCTGGGTGGCGGTCTCGGTAACGGTAGGGCTGGGTGTCGGGGAGACGTCGATGAGAGGCCGCCTGTCGTTCAGCCCGACGACATCGAGCTGGATCTTGAGGCCTTCGGGATTCGTGCAGGCGTCCAGGTCCTGAACCGTGCGCAGCGATGGCGTGGGGCTCCCGACGAAGTCGAGGACCCGGAACTCCTGCTTGCGGCTGACGCCGACGAACAAGCGCTCCCCCGAGCGGGACCAGGCCAGGGCGGCGAGCCGGGCAAAGGCGCGTTGGTCGAACACCTGGTTGCCCAGTCGGAACACCCAGTTGGACAGGTCCGGCGCCGGGACGTCGACGGCCACGACGAGCCGCAGCGTCGGGCCGTCATCCACCGCGTAGACGCCCACACGCGCGCGGCCATGGATGGCCAAAACCCCACGGTTCGGCGCGGCATGGTTGAAGGCGAGCCCCCAACTCTCGACCAGGTCTGGCGTGTCCACCACGCTCGCACGCCGCGCCGGCAGGTCCACCATGATGATACCGGGCGCGTTGAGTCGGTTGATGGCCAGGTAGCGTCCATCCGGGCTGACCGACAGGTTGGTATTGCGGATCAGGCGCTCCGTGGTCCCGTTCGCCGTCTGCATCGGAAGCGGGTCGGCCACCGGTGCCAGGTCGGGCAGGCTGAGGGCGTACAGGTTGCGGTCGAGGCCGACGGCATAGACCACGCCCGCGTCGGGGGAGAAGCCCAGGGCGGCGACGCCGCGGACCGACGCCGTGGCCAGTGGGTTCGCGAGGTTGGGTGCCTGGCCCGCGTCCACCACGCTGCGCATCGCCACCAGGTCGTAGGTGGCCAGCCGGTTGCCGCCGCGCGGCAGCAGCAGGTAGCGGTCGTCCGGCGAGATCGCGACGGGGCCACCCTCGACAAGGTTGCTGTTGTCGATCCGTTGCGTCCGCCAGATGGCGCCGCTCCGGGCGGACTTCGCCAGGATGTAGAGGAAGCGACCGCTGTTGTTGCTCACGGAAACGGCAAAGCGGCCATCCGCTGTGGCCGCCAGGCGACCTGGCGACACCTGCTGCTCGCCGCGGACGATCAGCGCGTCGTTGGTCGCATCGTAGGCGGACATGGCATCGCAGCCGTCGAAGCGCTGGGCATCATCGTCGGTCATGAAGACCAGATCGGGACGCGAGTCGTCATCGGCCTGAACGGTGTGCCATGGGGTGGCCCCGGACATTCCGCGGGTTGCCGCCAAGGATGGGATCGCCAGCAGGCACGCCACAAGCGCCACCTGGCGGCCTCCACGCCGCGCAAGCTCAAGCAGCGGGCCTTCGAGCCGTCGTGGGACCATGATCGACGCTCCTCCTGCGAATGCGGAAATGGCAAGCCTGACCTACAGTCGACGCACGCCCTCAGAAGCGCTGCCGCTCGCGCGCCAGCATGGCCTCGTCGAAGGGGTCCTCCCCGGCCTTCAGGCGCCGCAGCCAGTCGCGCCGCCGCTCCACGTAGGGCGTGCCCCATTGGCTGCCGCCGTCCCAGCGCGCCATGGCGGCGGTCAGGTCCTCCACCGCGGCCGCCCGGTTGCCCGCCAGCGATCGGGCCACGGCGCGCCAGGCCAGAGGCTCGCCCCGGTCCGGCGGCCCGAGGGCCACGGCTCGGTCGCAGCTGTCCATGACCCGCTCCCCGTCGCCGAACAGGGCGCCATACCAGCAGCGATGGCCCTGCGCCCGCCAATCGTCCGGGAAGCGCAGCGCCGCCTGGTCGAAGGTGTCCAGCTGCGCGGCGATCTGGCCGCCACGGCGCTGTCCGGCGGCGAGCAGGCGATAGAACTCGTAGGTGGAGTCGGCCTGGCCCTCGTCGATCACCGCCCGCGCCGTGCGCGCGGCGGCCAGCGGGAAGCCCGCCTCCAACTGCGTCACCCCCCACCAGTAGCGCACCTGCGGCAGGCGCGACAGCAGGTAGCCGACCCCCAGCAGTGCCAGGGCCGCCGCGAGCAACCCCCAACGGGCCAGACGCCACATCCGGCCGCCGAAGCCGGGAACGGCGGGGTCCAGGTATGCGATGCCCCGTCTCACCATGCGTCTGCCTCCCCCTTGGACGGTCGCCATCCGTGCGGTCCCACGGATTATAGACCCCGGTGAACTGCCGCGCGTCGCCGAGGGCCGGACTTTGCGGCGACCGGGCCATCGACTAGAGTTGCCCCAACTGCCCTAGACCCTTCGATCGGCGCGACGCCGCGCGCCGCTCTCTGGACCGGAGACGTCGATCATGACCACCTCGCCCGCGCCCGACCAGCCGGCGGCGGTCGCCTCTGCGACCGCTACCCACTGGACGCTCCTCTCCGAGCGCCCCGTGCCGCTCCTGCGGCTCAGCCTGCAGCATTACCGCCACGACACCGGGGCCGAGCACTTCCACCTCGCCGCCGACGACGAGCATCGCGCGTTCAGCGTCAGCTTCCGCACCGTGCCGGACGACAGCACCGGCTTGCCGCATATCCTGGAGCACCTCGTGCTCTGCGGCAGCGAGCGCTACCCCGTGCGGGATCCCTTCTTCATGATGCTGCGCCGCAGCCTCAACACCTTCATGAACGCCATGACCGGCGGCGACTGCACCTACTACCCCTTCTCCAGCGAGGTGGCCAAGGACTTCGACAACCTCCTGGGCATCTATCTGGACGCCACCTTCCGGCCCAACCTCAACCCCTTGGACTTTGCCCAGGAGGGGTTCCGCCTGGAGCCGTCCGACGCCGCGCAGCGCGAACCCGGCCCCGCCGACTGGGCCTTCAAGGGCGTGGTCTACAACGAGATGAAGGGCGCCCTGGGCAACTCCGACGCCCAGCTCTGGATCGCGCACGGTGAGCGCTTGTTCCCCGACACCCCCTACCGCCATGAGTCCGGCGGCGATCCCGCCGTCATCCCCGAGCTCACCCACCAGCGGCTGCTGGACTTCCACGACGCGCATTACTGCGCCGCCAACGCCTGCTTCGCCACCTACGGCAAGCTGGACGTGGAGGCCTTGCACATTCGTTTCGAGCCCTACCTGCGCCAGCGTCCGGGCCGACGCATCGATCCCCCGGCGCTGCAGCCGCGGTTGCCTCAGCCGCAGACGGTCGATGTGCCGGTGCCGCTCGAGGCCGGGCAGGATCGGCGCGATGTCAGCCAGGCCCGCCTGACCTGGGTCTGGGGTGACGGCATCGACCTGCGGGAGAGCCTCCTGGGCGAGCTGGCCGATCTGCTGCTGCTGGGGCATGCCGGCGCGCCCCTGCGCCTGGCCCTGGAATCCAGCGGCCTGGGGCGGGCCCTCAGCGGCAGCGGCTACCACACGACGGGCCGCAACGGCGTCTTCGGCCTGGGGCTCAAGGGCATCGAGCCCGACGGCGCCCCGGCCATGGAGGCCTTGATCCTGAAGAGCCTGGAGCAGGTGGCCCAGGACGGCATCGCCGAGTCCGAGGTGGCGGCGGCTCTGCACCAGCTGGAGCTGGCCCGCCGCACCATCTCCGGCGACCGCTTCCCCTTCGGCCTGGACCTGGCCATGCGCGTCACGGAGGCCTGGCTCTTCGACCAGGATCCGCTGGGCTTCCTGGACATGGGCCAGGCCCTGGACGACCTGCGACAGCGGGTGAGCGCGCCAGGCTTCTGGCCGGCCTTCATCCGCGAACGCTTCCTGGACTGGCCGCACCGCGCGCTCTTGGTCGCCGTGCCGGACGAGGCCTTCAACCAGCGCCAGGACGCGGCGGAGGCGGCGCGCCTCGCGGCCCGGGTGGCGGCCATGGACGGGGAGGGGCGGCAACTGCTGCTGGAGCAGACCGGCGACCTGGCCCAGCGCCAGGCCATGGAGGACGACCCCACCGTGCTGCCGGACCTCGCCCTGACGGATGTCCCGGCTGAACGCCGATGGGTGACGGGCGAGAACCCCTCCGATGGCCTGGAGACCTTCGCCACCGCCACCAACGGCATCCTGCACCAGGTGGCGGCCCTGCCCCTCTCGCGGCTGAGCCAGGAGGATCTGGCCCTGCTGCCGCTGCTTTCGCGCAGCCTGGGCGAGCTGGGCGTCGGCGCCCGCAGCTACCACGAGCAGAGCGCTCACCTCAACGCGGTCTGCGGCGGCGTCAGCGCCTGGACCGACCTGCGCGCCGATCCGGCGGACCTCCGGCGGACGCGCGGCTTCCTCTTCCTGGAGGTCAAGGGCCTGGCGCGGCGGCACGCGGAGTATGCCGACCTGCTGGCCGAGACCCTGGGCCAGCAGCGCTTCGACGAGCTGGACCGCATCCGTGAGATCCTCACCCAGAGCCTGGCCGGCTTGCAGCAGCGCGTGGCCTGGTCCGGCCAGGACCTGGCCCAGGCCGCCGCCGAGCGCGGCTTCGGCGGGCGGGCGGGGCTGTCGCATGCCCTGGGTGGATTGGGCCAGCTGGCCTGGCTGAAGGCCCTGGAGGCCCTGGCGGCGCGCATGGCGGACCTCCTGGCCCGCATCCGCCGCGCGCCGCTGCGGCTGGCGCTCATCGGCGACCAGGCCGGGAGCGACGAGGTTCGCAAGCGCGCCCTCGCCGCCTGGGAGGGCTGGGAGCTGCCGGCGGCGCGGATCACGGGCCGCATCCTGGACCTTCGCCACGGCGGCGGCCGACGTGACGCCGCCGACGGCCTGGCTCACCGCCACCCAGGTCAACTACTGCGCCATGGCCCTGCCCACGGTGCCCTTCCTCAACGCCGACAGCGCGGCCCTGGCCGTCGCCGCGCGCTACCTCACCTTCAACCAGCTGCATACCCGCCTGCGCGAGCAGGGCGGCGCCTACGGCGGCCGCGCGGGTTACAGCGCGCAGCAGGGCAGCTTCGGCCTGACCAGCTACCGCGACCCGCGCCTGGCCGACACCTTCCGCGACATGCGCGAGAGCCTGGACTGGCTGCGCGAGGCGCCGGAGGATCCGCGGCTGATGAAGGAAGCCATCCTGGGCGTCATCGGCGGCCTGGACCGGCCGGGTTCTCCGGCGGGCGAGGGCCGGATGCGCTTCGTGGCCGACCTCTTCGGCTACGGCCCGGAGCGCATGAACGACTTCCGCCAGCAGGTGCTGGAGGTGAACGTGGCGGCCATGCGCAAAGCCGCCGCCGACCGCCTGGTGATGGATCAGATCGCGGTCGCGGTCATCACCAGCGAGCGCAGCCTGGACGCCAGCGGTTTGAACTGGGCGCGGGAACAGATCTGAGCTGCGGCCGCATTGCGGCCGCTTTGCGGCACGGCAGGCCTTGCTCCCGGGCTCTTCCTGCGGGACC
>JBGAUA010000015.1:0-36053 GCA_044228875.1 Anaerolineae bacterium | reverse complement strand
ACCAGCCCCACCCGACCCGGCGCGCAAATCGAGCCCGGGATGATGCCCACCTTGGCCTGGCCCGGCGTGATGGCCCCGGGGCAATTGGGCCCGATGAGCCGGGCCCCATGCTCCCGCACGAAGGGCATGACCCGGGTCATCTCGATGACCGGCACGCCCTCCGTGATGCACACGACCATCTTGATGCCGGCGTCCACCGCCTCGAAGATGGCCCCCGCGGCGCCGACCGGTGGCACGTAGATCACCGCGGTGTTGGCGCCCGCCTCGGCCACCGCCGGAGCGGTCTTCGTCGTGACCGTCGGCTTCCGCCCGGAGACCGATCGCGACGAGGCGCTGGAGGACGTGGCGCCCATCCACATCAGCGATCCCCAGCCCGGGGAGAAGATGCTGGTCGTCCTCACCGCCGAGGGGGCCGACGTCGATGGGAAGGGATCCGCGCAGCTGGATCTGGATCTGGCCGCCACCGCCGCGTTCCGCTGCAAGGTGCGGGCCGACACCCACGACGTCAGGCTGAAGGTCCAGTACTTCTACCGCAACGAGCTGCTGGGCGGCGCGCTGCGACGGGTGGCCGTCGCCAGTCCCCTTGTCGCCGAGCTGGGCCTGGGGCTGGGGGCCGCGCCCGTGGCCACCGGCGCGGCGGAGGCTGGTCCAACGCCCCTCGGCGCAGCGGACGTCGAGCCGTCCCAACCCAACCCCTGCCGCCTCGGCCAGCCCGATCCCGATGATGCCGTGGACTTCCTGGTCTCCGTGCTCAAGGTCTCCGAGACCGAGCTGGAATGGACCCTCATGGCTCGCCGGCCCGCCATTCAGGATCTAGGCCTGCGCAGCACCATCGTCGATGCGCGGCAGTTCGCCCGCGATGTGGAGCAGAAGCTCAACAAGTCCGGGGTCTTCGCCTTCAATTCCCTCGGGGCCATCGGTCAGCGCATCAGCCGCTGCATGCCCGACCTGTTCTGGCAGCGCCTGCGCGAGGTGCAGGCTACCGTCGGGGCCATCCCCACCGTGCTGCTCGTCACCGACGAGCCCTACATGCCCTGGGAGCTGGCGCGCATGGGCGGGGCGCTCTTCGACGACGGCGCGCCCGCAACCCTGGGCGGGCAGACCAGCATCGGCCGCTGGTGGTTCGCCGACCGCGTCGCCTATCCCCCGGCGACCTACCGCTTCGTCCGGCAGCTGACCGCCGTGGCCGGCAGGTATACCCTGGAGAGCGGCGTCCCCGCCCTGCCGCAGGCGGAGGACGAGGTGGACGTCCTGCACCGGGAGTACGGCGCCGCCCTCCTCACGGCTACCGCCGACGACCTCGGCGCCCTCTGCGCGGGTCCGGTCGCGGGCTCGCAGCTGCTGCACCTGGCCCTGCACGGTCTCAGCAAGCCCCTCGAGAACGACCAGGCCATCATCCTGCAGGACGGCACGACCGTGGACGCCGAGAGCCTGGTGGGCAGCCATGACTGCGGCCAGGAGCCCCTCTTCGATTTCGTCTTCTTCAACGCCTGCCAGCTGGGCACCCCGGGCGCCAGCCTGGGCATGCCCGCGGGCTTCCCCGGCGCCTTCGTGGGCGGCGGGGCGCAAGGCTTCATCGCCCCCCTCTGGGAGGTCGTGGACGTGCAGGCCCATGACCTGGCCCTGGCCTTCTACGCCGCCGTCTTCAAGGATGGCCGGCTCGTCGGCGAGGTCCTGCGCGAGCTGCGCCGCGGCTACGACAGGAGCAAGCACACCACCCCCTTGGCCTACATCTACTACGGCCATCCCAAGCTGAGGATGACCCACTAGACCACCAAGCCGGACGCTCGCCTCGTCTCCTCTGTCTCCCCCTCTCCCAGCCGTTTTGAGGGAGGGGTCTGGGGGGAGGGGGCCAGATGCGAAGGAGCAGTCCCCATGCCCATCCCCACCGTGCAACTCAACGACGCCGCAAGCTTCGTCGACCTGGCGCCCGGCGGCTACCAGCTGCGGGCGCCAGGATTGCGGGGCACCGTCAAGGATCTGGCCGCGGGCGCCCCGGAGACCCGGGCCGCCGAAGGGGTCCACGCCGAGCGCTTGCGCCTGGCCGTGGCCGGCGCGGACGTGCTGCTGGTGAAGGTCTTCGAAATGGATGTCAGCCGGACGGCACCGGTGTCCGGACGCGCGGACACCAGCGCCAGCCCCGGCGCCGGCGCCGCGCGTACCCGCAGCGGCGAGCCCGCCATGACCCTGCGCGTCCCCCGCCTGCGGCCCGACACCGACTACGCCGTGCTGTACACCGACGAATCCGGCTACAGCCGCTGGATCCTGCCCAATCCCGGCGCGGACGCCGCCGCTGCCTTGAGCGGGGCTGCGTCCGTCACCGCCACTGCCGCCCCTGGCGAATCAGCTCGGACTCGCGGCTCCGGCGCGACCCTGTCGTTCAACCTGCCGCGCGATGCCGCCCCCCTGCCCCCGACCGATCCCGGCAAGGCGCCGGGCACCCGCGGCCCCATCAGCACCATCGGCCGGCGGGTGGTGCGCGTCCTCTTGTGGGTGACCGACGACATCGTCGGCCGCTTCAGCGTCAAGGCCGCCCAAAAATGGGAGGAGCAGCAGCGCCCTTACGGCCTGCATCCCGTGGGCCCCGCCGGCATCGACCCTGCCGTGCCCATGGGGCCGGAGGATTGGCGGCGCCTGGCCGCCGGCCCGGCGCTGCTGCTCTTTCACGGCACCTTCAGCAGCGCCCAGGCCGGCTTCGGCGATCTGGTGGGCGATCCTGACTTCCAGAGGCTGGCGGCGGCATACGGCGGCCGGGTCTTCGCCTTCAACCATCCCTCCATGCACCATTCGCCGGCGCAGAACGTGCAGACCCTGCTGGCCCAGCTGAAGCAGCACCTGCCGACAGCTGCCCGGCCGACCCTCGACCTGGTCACCCACAGCCGCGGCGGCCTGCTGGCGCGCGAACTCAGCGAGCGACGCGCCGAGCTGGATCCCGGGGGCGTCGGCCTGACCGTCCGGCGCGCCGTGCTGGTGGCCGGGCCCAATCGCGGCACCATCCTGGCCGACGGGGACAACTGGATCGCCCTGGCCGATCGCTATACCAACTTCATCACCAAGCTGCCCGACAACGCCTACACCCTGACCATGGAAGGCATCCTCACCTTCGTGAAGGTGATGGCCCACGGCGCCCTGGCCGGCCTGCCCGGTCTGGCCTGCCTGAACCCCGGCGGCGGCGACCTGAAGCGCCTCAACGCCGCCACCCAGCCCCCGACCACCTACCACAGCATCGGGGCCAGCTTCACCCCGTCGGACCCGGGCATGATCGCCCAGCTCTGCAAGCGCGTGGGCGACACGCTGGTGGACCGCCTCTTCGGCGAGGACAACGACGGCGTGGTGCCGGCCGAAGGCACCTTCTCCACCGGCGGCGCGGCCTCACCCTTCAAGCCCCTGCCGGAGCATCGCCGCGTCTACGTCCTGGACGACCGGATGCACCACTGCAACTACTTCGAGCACGACGTGGTGCGGCGGCAGATCAGGGACTGGCTGACGGCGTAGACCCACGGCGACAGGTCGCCCCATTTGCACCCCCCACCCCCCATCTGATACCCTAACGTTTCCTGCTGCGGGCCGGGTGGCGTACTCCGCGTCGTCAACCAACACCTTCACTCAGGGAGACAAGCAAGCGCAGGCGTCTTTCTCCAGGCCACCGAGGCCCGGGTCCCTTCGGGGGCGGCGGGCGGGATGTGCGACCGGAGGCTGGCCGTAGAGGCCGGGGCGCCCGGCTGTCACCCACCTGCTTCATGCAGGTTGAGAGACCGGCGCCATCTGCCGTAGCGGGTGCAATCATCATGGAGCCAGCGGCTCCAGGGCCCTCATCCTCCCCCAGGAGGGCGGGGGCCTTTCTTGTCGCGGGGCCGGTGCCGGTCGAACCCCGCCACCGTCCTCGCCATGTTCCGGAAGCTCGCGTCGGCCCGCCTCCGTGCGGGCCGCCCCAACCGCAGGACCCCAAGCAACGTGACCCCAAGCACCGAGGTCTTCCCCCGACTCCACGCCCCCGGCGCCGCCGATCGCCTTGTGGACGGCGGCCGCAGCCTGCGACCCGGCGGCCAGGTGGAGGCCTTCAGCGTGCATGCCGACGCCGAGGGCCGCTTCGTCGTGCGCGTGGCGGTGCTGCCCGCCGGCGCCCCCGACGGGGCTGAGCGCTGGGTCGATCCCGTCGGCGGTCCCCTGCCGGCCGGCTCCCTGTGGCATCTGGTGCTGGCCCCCGACGGCCGTCCGGAGCGAATGGAGGCCCGTTGGCTGGAGCTGGGCCGCCCGGTGGAGCTTGCCCTCACCTGCTTCCCCGACGAGATCATGATCTGGCGCCGCGGTGCCGAGCCGGCCTCGGAGTCCCTGGCCCTGCCGCCCGGCTACCGCTTGCTGTGGCCGCCCGTGTCCGGCCGGGACCACTGCCTGATGGACCTGGACGCCATGTTGGACAGCTCCGACCGCGGCATCGTCATGGTCTGCGCCCTGGCCTGCCGCCCCGCTGTCCGCGGCGGCCTGCGCGCCCGGCCCGTGAAGCTGACCATCGGCATCGAGGCCGCCGGCGATCGGGCGGACGCGGCGGGCGCCGTCGTCAGCCTCGGCACGCCCGGCTGGCCGGAGCAGCGACTGACCCTGGACGATGCCGGCCGCCTCGCGCGCTGGCAGGTGGACGACGCGGACATCGTCTGCGCACGCCCCTGGGCCAAAGCATAGATCCCCCCCTCAGGAGCCCCCGATGTTCGACCGCGTGCCCACCCAGAACGACTGGCCGGCCATGGAGCGCCGCATCCTGGCCTGGTGGAAGGCGCATGACGCCTTCGGCAAGCTGGCGCGGAAGAACGCCGGCGCTGAGCCCTGGTCCTTCCAGGACGGGCCCATCACGGCCAACAACCCCATGGGCGTGCACCATGCCTGGGGCCGCAGCTTCAAGGACATCTGGAACCGCTTCTTCAGCATGCAGGGCCGCGACCTGCGCTGGCAGAACGGCTTCGACTGCCAAGGGCTGTGGGTGGAGGTCGAAGTCGAGAAGGCCCTGGGCTTCAAGAGCAAGCGCGACATCGAGGCCTACGGCATCGACGCCTTCGTGCGGCGCTGCAAGGAGCGCGTGCTGCGCTACGCCGCGGTGCAGACCGAGCAGTCCATCCGCCTGGGGATGTGGATGCATTGGGACGACCCCGACATGCTGCGCTACCTGGCCGACCACATCGACGAAGCCGAAGCGCTGACGGTGGACACGCCCGCCGGGCCGGTGACCGCGACGGTGGAACAGCTGGTGGGGCGCCTGGGCAAGTGGCCCTGGAACAAGAGCTACTTCACCTTCGCCGACACCAACAACTACCTGATCTGGCGCTTCCTGAAGGAATGCCACCGCCGCGGCTGGGTGTACCGCGGCACGGACGTCATGCCCTGGTGCGCCCGCTGTGGCACCGGCCTCTCGCAGCACGAGATCGCCACCGAAGGCTACCAGGACCTGACCCACAAGAGCCCCACGGTGCGCTTCCCGCTAATCGATCGCCCCGGCGAGGCCCTGCTGGTGTGGACCACCACGCCCTGGACGCTCTCCGCCAACGTGGCCGCTGCGGTAGGCCCCGAGCTGACCTACCTGAAGGTGCGCCAGGGCGAGGACATCCTCTACCTGGCCAAGGGCGCGGCCAAGGCGGCGCTGAAGGGCAAGGAAGGCCAGGACTGGACGGTGGAGGCGGAGCTGCGCGGTTCCGAGCTGGTCGGTTGGCGTTACCGTGGACCCTATGACCATCTGGCGGCGGCGGCACCCGCGATGGAAGGGGCGCATGCGGTCATCGCCTGGGAGGACGTGGGCGAGGCGGAGGGCACGGGCATCGTGCACATCGCCCCCGGCTGCGGCGCGGAGGACTTCGGCCTCTCCAAGCGCTACGGGTTGCCGGTCATCGCGCCCCTTGACGAGAACGGGATCTACGGCGAGGGCTTCGGCTGGTTGACGGGCCGCCTGGCGCTGGACGTAGCCCAGGAGGTGGTGGACGACCTCAAGGCGCGCGGCCTCCTCTACAAGGTTGAGGGCTACAAGCACCGCTACCCGACCTGCTGGCGCTGCGGTTCGGAGCTCGTCTTCCGCCTGGTGGACGAGTGGTTCATCAGCATGGGCCAGCTCTACGAACAAGCGCGCGAGGAGATCACGGAAGCGCAGAAGGCCGCGAGCCTGCGCTACCAGATGATGGACGTGGTGGACCAGATTCGCTGGATCCCGGCCTTCGGGCGAGAGCGCGAGCTGGACTGGCTGCGCAACATGCACGACTGGATGATCTCCAAGAAGCGCTACTGGGGCCTGGCCCTGCCCATCTGGACCTGTGAGGATCCCGGTTGCGGCTGGTTCACGGTGGTGGGCGGCAAGGAAGAGCTGAGCGCCCGAGCCGTGGCGGGCTGGGAGGCCTTCGAGGGTCACAGCCCGCATCGGCCGCACGTGGATGCCGTTGAGATCCTCTGCGAGGAATGCGGCGGGCCGGCCCGCCGCGTGCGCGACGTGGGCAACCCCTGGCTGGACGCCGGCATCGTCTCCCTGTCCACGCTGCCGGCGGATCCGGCGGACGAGGAGGCCTTCGCCGCGGCCAAGGAGCGCTGGTTTCCGGCGGACTTCATCACCGAGAGCTTCCCGGGCCAGTTCCGCAACTGGTTCTACAGCCTCCTGGCGATGGGCACGGTGCTGGAGGGCCAGGCGCCCTTCAAGACGGTGCTGGGCTTCGCCACGCTCTTCGCCGAGGACGGGCGGGAGATGCACAAGAGCTGGGGCAACGCCATCGAGTTCAACGAGGCGGCGGACACGATGGGCGCGGACGTGATGCGCTGGATGTACATGGCCCATCGCCCGGAGCAGAACCTCAACTTCGGCTACGGCCCGGGCACCGAGGTGCGGCGGCGCTTCCTCATCCCGCTGTGGAACGTCTACGGCTTCTTCACCCAGTACGCCAACCTGGCGCCAGACTGGCAGCCCCCGCGCGCCTGGGACGACAACCGCCCCGCCGGGCGCCCGCCCGCGGCGGACGAGGCCGCCCGAGAACTGGACCGCTGGATCCTGGCCCGCCAGGAAGCGATGCTGCGCGAGCTGACGGAGCGACTGGCGGATTTCGACGGCTTCAAGGCCACCCAAGCGGTGGAAGCCTTCGTGGAGGCACTCTCCAACTGGTACGTGCGCCGCTCGCGGCGCCGCTTCTGGGAGGGCGAGGCCGCCGCGCTGGACACGCTGTACACGGTGCTGGTGACGCTCTGCCGCGCCCTGGCCCCCATCCTGCCCTTCACGGCGGAGGACCTGTACCAGAACCTGGTGCGCCGCGGCGACGACGACGCGCCGGAGAGCATCCACCACTGTTCCTGGCCGCGGCCGGAGGCGGCCGACGAGGCGGATAAGGCCTTGATCGCGGACATGGACCTGGTCCTGCGCCTCGCAGCGCTGGGTCGCGAGGCCCGCGCCCGCCAGGACTTGAAGCTGCGCCAACCACTGGCGCGGGCGACGGTGGCCGTGCGCTCCTCCGCCGAGGAGGCGGCCCTGGGCCGACTGGGCGGCCACCTGTTGGAGGAGCTGAACGTCAAGGCCCTGGAGGTGGTGCAGGGCGGCGGCAGCCTGGTGACCTACAGCCTTCGTCCGGTCCTGCCCAAGCTGGGCCCGAAGCTCGGCAAGGCGATGGGCGCCGTCCGCGCCGCCCTGGCGGCCACAGACGCGGCGGCCGCGGCGGTCACTCTGGCGGCCGGAGAGCCGTTGTCGCTGACGGTGGACGGCGCGCCGGTCCTCCTGCTGCCGGACGAGGTGGAGGTGATGGCCTCGGCCCGGGAGGGCCGCGCCACGGCGGAGCAGGACGGCTACGTGGTGGAGATCGACCAGCAGCTGACCCCCGAACTGGAAGCCGAAGGCCTTGCCCGCGATCTGGTGCGCCAGATCCAGGAGCTGCGCAAGCAGGCGGGCCTGCAGGTGACGGACCGCATCGCCCTCTACCTGGTGGGCTCCCCGGTCCTGGAGGCGGCGGCCCGCACCTGGCAATCCTTCATCACCGGCGAGACCCTGGCCACCGAGCTCCACTTCAGCCCGGCGCCCGAGGGTGCGCAGGGGCGGGCGGAGGTGCTGATCGAAGGTCAAATGGTGGCGGTGGGGGTGTATCGAAAGGGTTGAAGCCGCGGCCTTCGGCCTCAGCGATCCCCCGATACCCACCCTTCCACCCGCTCCACCATCCCATCTTCCGGCGCCCGCGCCTTCAGCGTCGCCAGCCGCGCCGCCGCGCCCGCCGGGTCGCCCGTCGCCGCCAGCACAAGCGCCGCGGCGGCGTCGAAGGCCACCGGCGGCGCGGGAAGGCCGCGCTGGTCCAGAACGGCCTCCGCGAGGGCGGTCGGATCGACGCCTTCCGGGCCCATTGCGCGCCCCAGGCGTTCCAGCGACCCGTCCCAGTCGCCGCGGGCCAGGGCCTGGCGCAGGCTGCCGGCGGCCGCTTCGGCGCTCCCCGCGTTCAGGCGCCAGGCTTTGTCGTAGGACGCGCCGGCCGCCGTCGTGTCGCCCAGGCGCTCCTGGACGCCGGCCAATCCCAGCCAGGCCGGGGGGCTGAGCGGGTGGCGCGCCAGGACCACCCTGTATGACGCGAGGGCCTCGGTCCACCAGGGCGCGGCCGCGCCCTCCGCGGCGACCAGGTCGCCGCGGTCGCGGAAGAGGTCCGCCAGATGGCTGCCGGTGGCGTCGCCGGGCGCCAGTTGCCAGGCGGCTTCCAAGGCCAGTCGCGCCCGGTCGAACTGCGCTGCGCGCAAGGTCTCGTCCGATCCCTGCTCCACCATGCGCAGCTGGGCGACGCCCGCCTGCAGATCCAGGACCGTCGGCTGATCCGGCCACAGCGCCGCGGCCCGAGCCAGACGGTCCTCGGCCCCCGCCAGGTCACCCGCGGCGGCAGCCTCCTGTCCCGCTCGCACATGGCTGTCCGCCAGCAGCGGAGCCAGAGCCAGGCGCCAGGCAGCCAGGCCATAGAGGAACACCAGTCCGGCCAGTGGCAGAGCAGAGGCTCCCACGACCGGGCGGGCGCCCTCCGCGACCGCCGACCACAGCGCACGCAGCAGGAGCGCCAGGAACAAGGCCGTCCCCCAGCCGGCGATCTCGGCGCCCGTTCGCCCGCCCAGCAGACCTTGCGCGACCAGGGCGACCAGCGGGGGTAGACCCCAAGCGGCGATCGAGGACCAGGTTCGGGGCGGCGCGGTCCAGGCGACGGGGAACAGCGGGGCCTTCGAGGCCCGGACGCGGCGGGCCGCTTGGAACCCCGGCGACAGCGGACGGCCACGGTCGGCGAGGAGGAGCAAGGACAGCAGATAGGCCAGCGGAATGAGGAAGAGCGCCGGCCGCTCCAGGGCCAACCGCGGGCTGGGGATGAAGATGGGCGCCAGCAGGATCGCCGCCAGGCCCAGGCCTTCGAGCAGGCCGTCCGGTCCGCCGGCCGCCGCCGTAGCGTCCGCCGCGGCGGTTCGGCCCGATTCCCGCATCCCTTGCGCCGGGCCGCGGTCGATCGCGGCCAGCAGGGCCACCGCCAACAGCGCCAGCAGGTCGGCGGCCACCGTCGGCACGCCCACCGAACCTTCCAGCAGGTGGGCCGCCACGGCGCCCACCAGGCCGATGAGCAGCCATTCCTCACCAACTGCGCGCGGGGCCATGTCCCGTTCGAGCATCGCCGCACCGCGCCGCAGCCGCCAGCCCGCGGCGGCCAGTAGACCCAGCAGCAGGCCGGCCGGCGCCAGGGCCAGGCTCAGCGCCGGCCGCCCCGCGATCAATGCTGCGGCGATCACCACCGAGGCGCCGCTCGATCCCGCGGCAAGCAGTCGCCGCCAGGATCCCCAGCCCAACAGCCCCAATCCGACGGCCAGGGCCAGAGCGGGCGTTGCCAGGCCGGCCAGTAGACCCGGCAAGCCCGCCGCGACCAGGGCGTCCCACAGGCGGCTGTGCGCACGATCGAAGAACTGGGTGGGGGTCGCCTGTACCAGCCGCTCCGGCAGGTGGGGGCCGATGACGTAAGGCAGGCTCTCGGGACCATAGCCCACCATCCAGCGACCCGGACCGCTCGTTCCCATCAGGTCGGCAGTGGCCTGCCAGACCAGCAGCCGTTGCTCGACCGTCCGCCCGCGGCCCAGAGCCAGTCCTTCCGGGCCGCGGATGAGCAGGGCGGCCAGGAGCACGGCCGCGGCGATGGCTCCGAAGACAGCCGCCGTCCCCGCCGGGCGCGGCCACCGCCGTCCCGCCGCCAGCAGGCCGACCAGCCCCAGGCCGATCGCGGCGCCCAGGAGCGGCCCGCGACTGGCGGTGGCCGCCAGCCCCGCCGCGCAGGCGACCAGGTTGACCGCCGCGCCGAGAGCCTGCAAACCGCCGCCGGCTCCCCGCCGCGGCCAGGACTCGAGCATGAGCGCCAGGGACAGCGGCGCGAGAGCCGCCAGCCAGGCACCGAGGAAGATGGGGTTGCCCAGGCTGGCGAAGGCCCGCTCCGCAGCGCTGGCGCCGTAGGTGCTCCAGTTCAAGCTGTCGATCCCCGCGCGCTGCAGCAAGCTGTAGCCGGCCGCCGGAAGAGCGGGCAGCAGCAGGAAGCGCCACAGTCGCCGGCGCGCCGCGCGAGGGCGCAGGCAGAGGTAGGCCGCGGCGAACAGCAGCCACAGGCCGGTCGCGGACAGCAGACCCTGCCCCCGGCGGTAGCTGCCCCACAGGCTGGGTCCGGAAACCACCGATACGGCCGTTGCCACCATCGTTGCGACCAGCGCCAGCAGGGTCACTGCCGGTAGGGGCCGGAGCGCCATGGCCTGCCACCAGCCCCGTTCCGGCAAGGATGCGACCAGCGGCCAGGCCAGACCGCAGCCGGCCGCCAGCAGCCCCAGCAGCAGCAGCCAGGCCAGCTTGTCCGGCTCGAAGACGCGGGCCGAGCGGGGGTTGAAGTAGAGCGGCGCCAGCAGCGCCGCCGACAGGACCGCGCCTTCGGACAGCGCGCGCAGACAGCGCGCGCCGAAGCCGAGGGAACGAGGGTCGGAGGACGGGTTCACGGACAGCGGCGGCGGTGGCGCCTTCAGTCCAGCTGGCTCACGAAGCGATAGCCCGCCCCCGGATCCGTGACGATGGTGTCCGGTGCGTTGGGGTCTTCCTCGATCTTCTGCCGCAGCCGCCAGATGTACTGCTTGAGCACCTCGGTAGGCCGCTCTTCGACGATGGGTCGCTCCCAGACCGCCGTCAGCAGACGGTCATGGTCCAAGGTCTCGTCCTTGTGGCGGATGAGGTAGGCCAGCAGGCGGAACTCGCGCGGGGTCAAGTGGGCACCGCGGCCGCGCACCCATACCTGGTGGGAGCCGAAGTTGACCCACAAGCGGCGGTCCACGTAGACCGCCACCTCTTCTTCGTCGGCCAGGCCGACGCGGGTATCCGTGCGGCGCAGCACGGCGTCGCAGCGGGCGGCGATCTCGTCCAGGTGCGCGTCGGCCAGCAGGCAGTCCTCGGCGCCCAGGCCGAAGCCCCTGCCCATCGCGCCCGCATTGTCGACGATCAGCATGAAGCGGCTCGGCAAGACCTCGGTGTCGGGCCAGGAGGCTCCGGCGCTCACATCGATGAGCGCGAGGTCGGCCGGAGGAAGATCCGCCGGCCGCTCACGGTGGATGACATCGTAGCCGTTCTGGTTCAGGGTCTGGGCCAACGCCGCGCCGACGTCCGGATGGGGCGAGACGATGAGGATGCTGCGCTTCTGGGACACGGTTGACCTCGCTGGCGGGATCCCGGCCGAGCCGGTGGCTGATTATATCCCGCCGCGCCCGGCGCGGCCCGCCCATCCGCGGCGGATCGGCGCGGGAACGTCGATCGTCCGGCGGCAGGGCGCTGAGGCCGGGGAATCGGCCCTCAGTCCTGGCCGTGTTGCGTCTGGAATCGGTAGCCGATGCCCCGTTCCGTCCGTACGTAGCGCGGACGTCGAGGATCCGGCTCGATCTTGCGGCGCAGATGATGCAGGTGCACCCTGAGCGTGGCCTCGCCGTCGTCGTAGGACTCGCCCCAGACCGAGGTCAACAGATCCTGGCTGGGGATCGGTTGGTTGGGATGCTGCACCAGGTAACGCAGGAGGTTGAACTCGATGGGCGTCAGCGCCACGGGCTGGTTGTCCACGACCACGTCGCGGGTGGCCAGATCCACCATCAGGTGCTCGTCCGCATAGCGCGCCGGACGCTCCAGGTAAGGCCGGTCCTGGGCGCGCTTCATCACCGCCCGCACGCGCATCTGCAGCTCGTCGATGTCGTAGGGCTTGGCCAGGTAATCGTCGGCTCCCAGCTCCAGGCCGCGCACGCGGGCCTCCAGCTCCGAGGACGCCGTCACCATGATGATGGGCGTGTCCCAGACCTCGCGGATGCGCTGGCAGGTCAGCCAGCCATCCATCAGGGGCATCGCGATGTCGAGGATGATCAGGTCCGGGCGGCGCTCGTAGGCCAGCCGCAGGGCGGTCAGGCCGTCGCCGGCTTCGATGACCTCGATGTCATCGGCCCTGAGGGCCATGGTGAGCAAGGCTCGGGCATCGTCCTCGTCGTCCACGATGAGAATGCGCTTGCGCTTCGTGGCGGGTATGGGCTCCGGGCTGGCCGAGAGCCCCGCGATCGGCGATCGACGACCGGGGCGCAAGGCGTCGGGCGCCGTGAGGGCCGGTGCGCCGGGGCTGGCGAAGCGCATCAGGCGCTCTCCTCGCTGGAGGCGGGCAGGGCGAGTGTGAAGCAGGTGCCCGAGCGTGAACTGCGCGAGATCCACAGCTTGCCGCCGTGGGCTTGGGTGATGTTGCGCGCCAGGTACAGGCCCAGCCCGTACCCGGACTTGCCGGCGGAACTGCGGCCGCGGCCGAAGGGCGCGAAGATACGTTCCATGTCCTCAGGGGCGATGCCCGGACCGGTGTCGGCCACGTGGGTCAACACCGTGTTGCCGCTGCCCTCGACACGCACGGTGATCCGCCCGCCGGGCGCGTACTTGGCCGCGTTGTCCAGCAGGTGCTCCAACACCTGGCTGATCTGGATCCGGTCGCCGCGGGCAGGCGGGCTGCCCGGCGCCGCCTCCACGGCGAAGGTGGTGCCGCTTTGCTGCTCCTCGGCCGCCAGGCGCAGGGGCTCGATCGTCTGCGCCGCCAACTGGGCCATGTCGAGGGGCTCAGGGCGCAGCAGCATTCGGCCGTCGGCGGCCACCGCTTCCAGCAGCGCTTCGAGGCGGGCCACCAGGCGCGTGCTCTGGGCCTCGATGATCTTGAGGGCTTGCTGCACGCTCTGCAGGTCGCCGGCGTCCAGGTTGCGGCTGGCCAGCTGCGCGCCCACCCGTACCATCGAAAGGGGGGAGCGCAGGTCATGGCCGATGAGGGCCAGGAACTGATCGCGTGACTGGTCGTCCATACGACCGGCCACGGCTACCTCCATGCCCAGGTCCAGCATGGAGGATACGGTCTCAAGAAGGGCGACCTCATCGCGGCTCCAGGCGCCGGGCCGCAGCACCGCGAGCACGCCGCCGGGGCGGGGATGGCCGGGGATGGGCTGCAAGTACCAGTCGCCGGCCAGCACCGGCACGCCGCTGAGGGCGTCTTCCAGGGCGTCCCGGGCCGGGCCTGTCTCCACCCGCGCTTCCGGCGCGCGGTAGGTGGCGGCCAGCACGGGGCCTTGTTCGTTCAGCCAGATTTCGCAAGCCGCGGCCTCGAACATGCCCACGACCGCGCGCGCCACCACCGGCAGGAAAGCCATGCGGTCCACTGCCCCGCTGGCGGCGCGGGCGATTTCGGCGAGGGCCGCCAACTGCGACCCCTGGGCCAATGCGCCGACGGCGCCAGGGGTTTCAGTATCGGTGGATGGAACCAGCGATGGCTGATAGATCGTGCTTGTCATGATAGGGAGATGCTTCCAAGCCAAGAGGGACAAGACCTAGGGTTCTAAACGTTATTTTTACCACGTCGATCGGCCCTTGTCCAGTGCCGATCGACGCCAACAAGGCGCATTGAACGATATTCGCATGCCGGCGCACGCAGATACACGCGATGGCGACGCGGCCGGGGGCAAGGTCCGACCACCCACCCCTGCGATCCTCATGGCGTCGCCGAGGACTGGGGCTCCGAGGTGGGTTCGTCGGTTGGCTTCTCGGCGGCGGGCGTATCCGTGGGCAGGCTGATTGCCGTGGGCGGCAGGGTTGGCCCCGCGGTAGGCCTGGATGTCGCCGTGGCCTCGGTGGTCGAGGACGGCGCGGTCGAAGCGGCCGGCGTCGGGACGACGGTGGCGGTGGCGCGGACCTTGATCCGCACATCCTGGCTCACTTCACTGCCATCGGGCAAGACGGCGGTGAGCTTGTAGGTGGTGTCCTGCTTGGGGCAGACCTTCTCCGAGCCCTCGTCACCGGCCTTGCCGACGCCGTTCAACGCATAGGAGCGCACGCCCTTGACCGTCCAGCGCAAGGTGGTGCATTCGCCGGCGGCCAGATCTGTCTTGTCGGCGGACAGGTTGATGACCGGCCCGATCAGGGTGGGGCTGGCGGTCGGCGTCAGCAACGCAACCGTTGGCGTGCGCCGCGGCGTGGGGCTGCTTGTGAGCACCGCCAACGGTCGGGCGGGCAGGCCGGTGGCCGAAGCGGTCGCTGCCGGCGTCGCGGTTCCGCCGGCCTCGGCCAGATTGGCCACCGGTCCGTTGCAGCCAAGGTCGGCCACGGCCAGCCAACCTTCCGACCCTTCGTCGGTCACCACGTAGACCCAGTCGCCAGCGGCGCTGCGTCCTGCCGCGCGGACAACCGCGTCCTCCTCGAGCCGGCCGGCGGCGGCGGCGCCGGCCGGCGTCTGGCGCAGCTGGACGCTCGTGCCGCTGATCGCACAGCGGAAGAGGTAGTCGGTCGGCGACGATCGCGGGTCGTCACCGCTGGCGAAGTCATCATACCAATCGCTCAGCGCTTCGCGATCCAGGTCCATCAGCGGCGGCGTGGCCCCTGTGGCGGTGAACGCCGCCACCTGCCCACCCTTGACCCGCAGGGTATCAGCGCCGCGCTGCAACTCGGCGGTCCCCTTGACCACCGCCACCCAGACCGCCGGATCCGGTCCGGGCATGAGGCTGATGATGACGTCCGCCGGCGCCTTCCTGACCTGGATCATCGCCAGGTTCGCGGCCTGGATGCCGACAAGCGCCGAAGTGCCGTCGCCGAGGAGCCGGTAGCGGACCGTGCCGCTGGCCTGGTCCATGGTGGCCTCTGCGGCCGCGGACACGACCTTGCTCAGCAGCAGGTCCGTGCCGCTGGCCATATCCAGAGCCATGAACGTCGACCAGGTCGATTCGGCATGGCCGCCCGAGCCGGTGATGACGTTGGCGCCGGGGCTCAGGTCAAGGGATTCGCCTTCGCCCAGGGCCTGCCCGGCGGCCGCTTCGCGGACGCGGAACTCCACCGGCGGCCGCAATGCGGTGAGGACCCCCTGGTCCAGCGACCGGTCCGGCGTCGGAACGTCCTTGCGGCAGGCGCTGGCGGCGAGGACCAGGGCCGCGAGCGGGAGTGCCCTGCACCAATGGATCGGCGACTTCATGGATCGGCTCCGGGGGCTGGACGGCCTGGATCAGGGGCGCGCAGCCATGTCGGACAGGGCGCCAGGCGCCGGTGCGGACCGACGACCTGAGCGCATTATACACAGAACAGGGGGCGCCCATGACGGGCGCCCCCTGTTCTGAATCCCGTCTCTGCTATGGAAATGCGCCGCGCTCCAGCCGCAGTTTCATGCTCTGGCGGGTGAGCTTGCCGCACATGCGCGACTAATGGCAGACCAGCCGCCCGGCGATCTGGCGGTAGATGCCTGCCAGGTCCTCCGCGCGGGGTGCGAAATAGTAGCGGTCGGGCGATGTGGCGATGTGGCGCAGCACCGCTTCGCGGTAGTAGACGTCCTTGAAGCCGACGGTAAAGACCAGCGCACGTGTGCGCTTGATGGCGTCGGCCGCGGCATACACGGCCTCCAAGGTGGTGTGGTTGGGCTCGCCGTCGGAGAGCAGGACCACGGCCGGCGTGTTGCCCGCCCGCATCTTGGATCCGAGGATCAGCTGCTGATGCGCGAACTGCAGGCCGAGGTCGATACGCGACCCCTCGCGGGGCGCCGGGATGCGGTCGATCGCCGCCAAGAGCGCGGCGCGATCGTTGGTCAGCCCCTGTTCAGTACGCGCCGTCTCGTTGTACCAGACGACGGCCGCCTGATCGAAGAAGCCCAGGTTGTCCCTCTCCAGTGCCAGCTGGCCGATGAAAGCCCGCGCCGCGTCCTTGGCCCCGTCCAGCTTGATCCGTCCGTCGACCATCCGCCCGCGCATGGTGGTGGAAGCGTCCAGGACCAGGATCACGTCCGTATGCCGCTCGATGCACTTGTCGTTGAAGATGATGGGGATGAAGATGGGCCGCGGCTTGACCGGCGGCGGCGGGTCGGTCGGCGTGGGGGTGACCGTCGGCGTGGGCGGGATGACCGTGGCCGTGCCGGTCGGCGTGGGCACCGTGGCCGTGGGCGTCCGCGGCGGAGCGATGACGATGACCGAGGGCACGGGGAAGACGCCGCTGTTGGGCTGATCCAGCCCGTCCGTGCCGTCGTAGTCCGCCCGGATGTTCGTGGGATGCGTGCCCACCTCCAGCGGCTCCACCCAGAAGCTCATCTCCACTCCGCTGAAGGGCACCGGCGCGAAACGCCAGACGAGCGTTCGGGACGCGGCGTCCCAGGCGGCGGATGGCTGGGCGGACCCCTCGATGTAGGCCATGTTCTTGGGTACATGATCGGTGATCGTCACCGACTTGAGCAGCACCGAGGCTGAGATGCGCCGGGCGATACCCTTGAAGACGTCCGCCAGTTCGGAAGCGGTGGGAGCGAAGTAGTACAGCTCCGGACGGCGTGCTACCAGGCGGAGGAGGTTGGGATCAACATCCTGTCCCAGGCCGACGGAATACACGGTGATGCCGGCGTCCCGCAGCCGGTCGGCGACGTCCACGGTGAACATGCGGGTGTTGTTGAACGGCACGCCGTCGGTCATGACCACGATGATGGGCTTGGCGTCGGCGCGATGCTCCGGGCCCAGCACCTCGCTCAGGCCCATTTCCAGGCCGTCGGCGATGTTCGTCCCGCCGGCCGGCTCCAGCTTGGAGATCTGACTGAGCACGGCGTTGCGGTCGAAACTGAGAGGCGCCAGCAGCTGCGGCTGGTTCTGGAACATCACCATGCCCACCTTGAACACCCGCTGATCCGGCTGGTCCTTGGGCATGACGATGTCGATGAAGTCGGCCACCGCCAGGCGCGCATTGCCGATCTTGCCGCTGTCGGTCATCGAGTTGGAGCGGTCGACCACCAGGACGATGTCGGCCTTCTCGGAAGCCGAGGGGCAGTTGCCGCCCAGGCGCAAGGTCACCTTGGTCTTCTCTCCCAACCGCAGGTAAGCGGGCGCGGCCCACTTGTCCGGCGCCGTCTCGCAGAAGAGCGGCGAGGTGGGCGGCTGCTCCGGGTTGGCGTGGCCGGGGGCCGGGGCGTAGACGCGGACGGTGGCCTTGCGCGGATCGGTCACATAGACCCGTCCCACATCGTCGACGGCGACGTCGCTGATCGACGACTGGATGCCCGGGGTCACGTCGGTGGCGTCCCAGACCTCCAGGGGGCGCCCCTGGCGGTCCGCGCGGATCACGTACTGCCGCTCGTGGATGAAGTAGATGCTGCCATCCGGACCCACGCTGATGCGCTCAGCGAGGGCGGGCAGGGTTACCAGGTCCACCAGGCTCCCGTCACGGAAGACCTCGACCATGTTGATGGAACGGTCGAAGAGGAAGAACTCGCCGGCGCGGGCCTCCATGTCCCAATAACTATGGGTCTTGTCGGTCAAGGGCTGGCCGCGGCGCTTGTCGCCGTATGTGTCGTAGGTGTCCAGCAGGGTGGCGTTCTCCGCATCGTCCCACTGGTCGTAGAGCACCTGGAGGCGGTCGATCGAGCCGTCCCAGGCGATGGCCGACAGGTAGGGCGGGCGCTCGCCGATGACCTGGTGCTGGTTGCTGGGCAACACCTTGCGCCAGACGACGGTCCCAGCGCCGCGACGCAGCTGCATGACCTCGCGTTCCTTGGCACCGAAGAGGTCGCCGGTCGGCCCTACAGCCAGTTCCTTGATGTTCTCCACCCGCGTAGAGCCGTCGATGGAGCCGTCGGGGCGCATGTGGCGCACGTAGACGCCGCCGAGCACATGGATCAAGCCGTCCGGGCCGGCCACGACCCGGCTGGCGGCGTCCGTCCCGGTCCATTCGGCCACCAGATCGTGCCCGCCTTCGGGCGGGGTCTGTGGCGCGGCCTGCGAGGGCGGGCTCCAGGCGATCATGACCAGGAGCAGGGCCAGGGCGGCGGGCCAATGGAGCGTCCGGCGCGCGCGGGACGCGACGGCGAGTGCGGTCGACGATCCGTCCGCCATCGCATCCGAGGAAAAGACGTGCATGGGGGGTCTCCAAATGAAATGGCTATGGCAGCCTGGCAACACAAACAGGACAATCCTGCTTATGTTATCCCCCCCCGGGTGCGGCTCAAGTGCATTCTACATCGACTTTCAGAGGAACTCCGTGCGCGTGGGCCAATGATCGGCAAACCGTCGGGGAAGGGTGGTTCGGGCGTCGGTCAAGGGCGCGAACCTGTCGCCAGGATGGCGCCGAGACGCTCGACAAGGGCCTGCCGACCGCCTAGGCTTTCGACATGGACATCAGCGACCCGTCCCGCTCGGCCGCGCTTCGCGCCCACCTTCTGACCCTCCTGGCGGGCTTGACCCTCAGCGGCCTTCTGGCCTGGCGCCGCGCCGCACCGCCGACGACGGCGGTGCGGATCCTCCCGGCGCCATCGCCCACTCCAGTGGCTACCGCCACCTCCCCGTCGTGGCAGGTCCACGTCACCGGCGCGGTGGCCAGGGCGGGCCTGGTTCGCCTGCCTCCCGGCGCCCGCGTCGCGGAGGCGGTAGCGGCCGTCGGCGGCTTCAGCGCCGAGGCGGACGGCGAGGCGATCAATCTGGCCGCGCCCGTTGCCGATGGGCAGCAGTTGCACGTGCCGGCGCACGGCGAGCCGACGCGACCATCGGGTGCGGCCTCATCGCCGGCCGTGGGGGCGTTGGCTCCGGCGATGCCGGATCCGGGGACATCCGGTGGATCCGTCATCGCCCCAGATCCCGGTGTCCCGCCCACCATGGCCGGTGACCCGCTGATCGACATCAACACCGCCGGCGCCCCGGAATTGGAATCGCTCCCCGGCGTGGGTCCGGCGCTGGCCGCACGGATCCTGGCGCAGCGGCAGGCCAAGGGGCCCTTCCGCAGCGTGAGGGATCTGCTCGAGGTGTCGGGGGTCGGAGAGAAGACGCTGGCGCGCTTCGCGGAGCTGGTCGTGGTGCGGTAGGCCGCGGCGCTCGCCGTCGAAGCGGTCAGGTCACCGTATCCGTCTTTTCCGTGATTCTCTGCCAGGTGAGAAGCTGCTGGCCCGTCAGCCCCGCCTCGCCCGCCGCTTTGCCGCCCTGAGCCGCGCCATCGTGCCCTCGATCGCCGACGCATCCTCGATGCCGCCGCCGTCCGCGTCGCGGCGGACATCCGCGGCATCGCCGTCAACAGCGGGCGGTTTCGGCTCGAGCATCGGCGACGGTGAGGCCGAGCGCAATTCGGCCTTCGGGGCCTCGACCAGGATGCTCGCGATCGGCCGCCGGCGGTCCCGGAGGAGCCCACGCAGCCAGATCGGGCGGTTCCATACGCCGAAGCCCAGTCGGCGGACGGCCACATCCACGGGGAAGATCAGGGCCGCCAGGGCCAGGAGGAGGGGCCAGACCTCGCTCGCGGCGCGCGCGCCGCGCACCGGATCGAAGACCTGTTCCGCGCGGCTTAGCACCCGCCCCCCTGTTCGCTCCGCCAGCTGCAACAAGCGCGGGTCCGTCGGCTCCAGGCCCGGGTCGGCGTATTCCGGACTGTAGGGCACGACCAGACCTGCCAGGACCGTGCCCACGGCATCCTCGCCCGCGCGCGCCGTGAAGCGCAGCACGTAGGCGCCCTGGTCGGGCAACTCCGCGTCGGCCTCGAAGCGGCCTGCGGCCACCTGCCGCAGGGGCAGCAGGCGCGCCTCGCCATCTCCGTCTGCCAGGGCCACTTCCACCGCGAGGTTCCCCGCCGCGACCGCGTCGCCGGCCACCAGCAGCCGCAGCCGCGCCCGACCGCCGGCCAGATCGATCTCCGGTCGCAGGCCCTCGTCGTCCGGCGGCGGGAGCGTCCAGTCGACCAGCCGCAGGATGAAGGAACCCAGCGGCGGCCAGTTCATCCAGGCGCCGGCCCACTGTCCCTTGAGGTCGCTGGTCCAGGCCACCGCGCGGCCCAGGCCGTAGGTCCAATGCGCCAGGAGGGGATCATCCCGCTGTGTTGCCAAAGCGACAGTGGCGCCGCTGCGCGCCGTGGTGGCGTTGTAGCCGTCCAGTCGGGGCAAAGCGGCGGCATCGATGCCGGCGAGGATCGCCCTCGGAGCGCCGGGCTGCGGGCGGAAGGGCTCCTCCACGGTATAGCTTGCCATACGGGACAGCGTTTCTTCGACGAAGATCTGGGGTATCTGGGCCGCATCCTCGACCAGGTAGTGGCGGCCGCCGCCCTCAGCGGCCAGAGACGACAGGAAGGGCGCGCTGTCACGGCCGGAGGCCACGATGGACAAGGTGATATCGGCGTCCCGCAAGCGCCGCAGCAGCGGTGCGTAGCCGCTGCTGTCGGACCAGCCGTCGGTGAGCAGCAGGATGTGTTTGAGCGGGGCGTCAGAGTGCTCAAGGTCGCTCAGGGCCGCATCCAATCCGGCCTGCACGTTGGTGCCTCCACCCACAGGGATGGCGGCGACGGCTGCCGCCAACTGCCGCACCTCACCCAGAGGCCCCCGGGGCCAGATCGCGTGCGCGCTGTCGTCGAAAGCGATCACCGCCACCTCGTCCTCGGATCGCAGCAGCGCCGCGGCCTGCAGCACCGCCTCCTTGGCCAGGGCCAGCTTCGTGACCGCTGCCATGGTGTCCAGGGCCTGACCCATGCTGCCGCTCTGATCGATGACGAAACTCAGGGCGATGCCCGGCCGGCGCTCCGTGTCGCGCACCGCCATCTCCACCGGCAAGGCCCGCTCCACCGGCGTGTTCCGCCAGCCTCCGGCACCGAAGCCGTCCTCGCCGCCGATCATCAACAGGCCTTTGCCCAGGTCTCGCACGGCCGCCTGCAGGGCCAGCATGGCCGCCGGCGCCACCCGGTAGGCCGGCGTGTCGACGATGACAACGGCTTGGTAGCCGGCCAGACCCAGCAGGGTGGTCGGCAAGGAATCGGGCGGCAGGATGTCGACGGTCCTCCCGCCCTGGCGCAAGGCGGCGGCCACCGGCGCCGCCCGCGCCGGGTCCACGGTCACCAGCAGCAGCCTCGGCGCGCCGGCCACCAGCGATACACCATCCGCTTCGTTGTTCTCCATCCAACCATCACGCTGCGGATGCAGCACCGCTTTGAAGCGCTCCACCCCCGGTCGGTCCACCGTCACCGTGACACCCAGTCGGGTCTGGCCTGCGGCGAGGTCCACTGTGCGATCCAGCAAGGCCTGGCCCCCGCGATAGATCTGCAACCGGGCCCGCCCGGCACGCTGCGCCCGCAGTCGCGCCGTCACCTCGAAGCTCTGCCCCACGCGGCTGGCGGGCGGCAGCTCCAGACCCTCCACCAACATCTCCTCCGGGTCCACAGCGGCCGCCAGGGGCAGGACGTCGATGGGGATTCCCGCCGCCAAGGCCAGGTCCACGGCCGGCTCCAATGCCCCTTGATTGTGCCGCCCGTCCGAGAGCAGCAGCAGCCGGCGGCTGCTCTCCGCCGGCAGAACCCCGACGCCCAGGCGAAGCCCCGCCCCCAGGTCGGTCCGACCGCGCGACAACACCGCCCGCAGCGGTTCCAGAGCGCCGTCACGAGCGCTGCGCTCCACCATCGCCCGCTCGGCCAGGCTGACCACCGCCAACTGGCGATCCGGTCGGGAGGCCGCCGCCACCGCGACGGCAAAGACCTCTGCTCGGGCCTGCTCGGTAGCAGCGACACTGTCTGAGCGGTCCAGGATCAGAGCGGCGCTGCGCAGGTCCACCGTGCGGACAAGCTGGGGACGAGCCATGGCCACGACCACCAGGGTGAGGCTCAAGGCGCGCAAGGCCAGGCTCCAACGACGGCGGATCTTGGGCAGCCGCCGATCGATCCAGCCGGCCCATAGGGCCCAGGGCAACACCAGCAGCGCAGCCAAGGTCCAGGGGCGCAGGAACTGAAGGCTCATGGCCCGACGGGTGCCCCGACGCTCACCGTTCGAATTATGTTCCGGGGCTGGGAAATGCGCCAGCCCCGGAAGGCGAACGCCGTCCGGGGCTGGTCACACAACACCCGTAGGTCGCCTCGCGGCGAATCTCCCGGTACGGGTTCCGGGTGGGTCACGCCAGGACCGGGATGCGTCTGCCCCCCGGCCCCGGCATGGGTTGTATCAGCGGACGAAGAGGCGGATGCGCTTCATCGGGGCGGTGAAGGCGTGGTAGCTGTCGGCGGCGGCCTGCTGGGCCTCGATCTCGCGGCCGCAAGCGGTCGCCGCCTGCTGGGCCATGTTCGCCAGGCTGGCCGTGACCGCCAGATGGCTGTGGCGGACCGCCATCGGGGCCTCGACGCCCATGCCGGCCAGATCCGCCCGGATGGACTCGCCGCGCCGGGCCATCTCGCCCATGGCCGCCTCGCAGGCCGCTTCGGGCTTCAGGGTGGCCGCCGCAAGGGTCACGTCGGCTTCCGCCGCCCAGGACTCGATCACCGGCGCGAACTCCCGCATCGCGGCGCGGTAGTCGTTCGCGTTGCTGGCCTGCGCCCCCTGCGTGATGGCCAGGAAGGCCACCGCCGCCGTCATCGTCGCCGTCAGGGTCTGGATCGTGCGCTTCATGGTGTTTCGCTCCTGGTCGCCGCTGGCGTACCGTGTCTCTGTCTGCGGGTGTCATCGCTCGTTGTCGAGCATGGCACCAGTGTACCCCCTGTGCGGCGGCCTTGTTTGACCGCCGCCGGTCCGCTCCGTCGCCGCTCCCGGGCCGCCGCCTGTCCGACGTCTGACCCTCCGCTGACCGACCGCCGAGGACACCTGTCCGGGCACATCGATCTCGGGCGCGGCACCCGCAAAGCGCGGGCGCGGGCGGCGGCGGAGCAGGTGTCTATACTTGCGACCATGAACCTTGAACAGGCCATCGCACTCGAACGCATTCCCAGCCCCGCTCCGGCCACCAGCATGCCACCCGAACGCGGGGTCTTCTGCAATCGGACCCTCAACCTGCGCTCCGTGCGGGCCGTCGGCTATGACATGGACTACACCCTTATCCACTACCACGTGGACGCATGGGAGCATTGCGCCTACCGTCACCTTCGCGACCGCCTGGCCGAACTAGGCTGGCCCGTGGCGGACCTGGCCTTCGATCCGCAGGCAGTGATCCGCGGCCTGATCATCGACCGGGAGCTGGGCAACCTCGTCAAGGCCAACCAGTTCGGCTACGTCAAGCTGGCGGCCCATGGCACGCGCATGCTCGAGCTGGATGCCCAACGGCTGGCCTACGCCGACACTTTGGTGGATCTCGCCGACAGCCGTTGGATCTTCCTGAACACGCTGTTCTCCTTGTCCGAAGCGGCCATGTACGCCCAGCTGGTGGACCTCCTGGACGCTGGTCTGCTGCCGCCGGGGCTGGGCTACGGCGAGCTGTACGACAAGGTTCGGCAGCATCTGGACGCCGCCCACATGGAGGGGCAGCTCAAGGCGGACATCATTGCCGACCCGGATCGCTTCGTCGCCCTCGATCCGGAAACCCCCCTGGCGCTCATGGACCAGCGGGCCGCCGGAAAGCGGGTGGTGCTGATCACCAACTCGGAGTGGTCCTACACCCAGGCCATGATGAGCTACGCCTTCGACCGCTTCCTGCCGGTCGGCCTTGGTTGGCGCGACCTCTTCGACCTGGTGATCGTCAGCGCACGCAAGCCGGCCTTTTTCTGGGAGAGCATGCCCCTGTTCCAGGTGCTGGACGCGGAGGGGCGCCTCATGCCGGTCCGCGCCAGCGCCGGCCTGCGGGGCGTCTTCCTGGGCGGCAACGCGACGCTGGTCGAAGAGATGCTGGGACTGTCCGGCGCGGAGATCCTCTACGTGGGAGACCACATGTACGGCGACGTCCACGTCTCAAAGGGCGTCCGTCGCTGGCGCACGGCCTTGATCCTGCGCGAACTCGAGGAGGATCGACGGGCCATGGCCGCGTTCCTGCTCGACCAGATGCGTCTGGACCAGTTGATGGCGCGCAAGAACGCCTTGGAGTTGGAGTACTCCCAGATCCGCCTCCATTGCCTGCGCCTGGAGACCCGCCCCGTCTACACCACGGCGCCTCCGGCGGATCCGGCCGATCTGCGCTCGCGGATGGCCGGCCTCAGGGAGCAACTGCTGGCCTTGGACGAGCAGATCGCTCCCCTGGCCGTCGCCTCGGGCCGGCTCAACAACCCCCGCTGGGGACTGCTGCTGCGCGCGGGCAACGACAAGAGCCATCTGGCCCATCAGGCAGAGGGTCACGCCGACATCTACACCTCGCGGGTGGCCAACTTCGTGGCTGAGACCCCTTTCGCCTACTTCCGCCCTGCCACCGGCCGCTTGCCTCACGACCCACCACGGGGCTGAGGCGCGCTTCGCGTCGGCGAGGCGGAATGCCGGGCGTAGCCCGTCGCTCGCTGCGGCGCGGTCCATGCTGCCGGGATGGGGTCGGATGGCCGGCGCCTCGCCTGCGGATTCCGTCAGCTGGCCTCAAAGGCGCTCGTCGCAGACCTTCGCCAGACCGCAGGACCGGCAGCGGTTGGGCTGTTGGTGGCTGCGACGCGTGCCACCGGCGGCCTCGACCTCATCCATCGCGGCCAGACTTTGCAGCACCCATTCCCGGGTACGGTCGTCATACGGCAGTTCCCAGCTTTCGTCAGCGTAGCATAGGATGCCGTGCTCGGGCGCGCGACCGGTGACCTCCTCCACCAGCAGGCAGTAGGCCGCCAGCTGCAGGCAGTCGGCGGGCAATGGGCTTCCGAATCGCCTGGTGGGCTTGATCTCCACCGGAATCCGGGACGTTCCGCGGGCGAGGATGAGATCCGGCCGGCCGCTCAATCGCAGGCGGTGGGAGACCAGGATCGCCGCCGGCACCTGGCCGTCCTCCAGGTCCGCGGCCACCCGCCGTGCTCGCGGAAGGCCGAAGCGCCGTTCCGCGGCCCGGGCATGCAAGGCCATGACCAGGGCCGCGGCAAGGCAAGAGACGGCCAGGATCCCGGCGCCGCTCATCGCGGCGTCCGCCTGACCCCGCATCTGCCCCTGGGCCGAGTGGAGCGATCAGCCACGGCGCGGGGTGTACAATGGCCCCACCCATGCCCCATCTCCTGGTCACCAACGACGATGGTGTCGGCGCTCCTGGTCTGGCCGCCCTGGCCGCGGCGCTGCGCCCGCTGGGCCGCGTCTCGGTGCTGGCGCCGGAGCGCAACTGGTCCGCCTCCGGTCATGTCAAGACCCTGCACAAGCCCCTGCGGGTGCACGAGGCGCAACTGGCCGACGGCCAACCAGCGCTGGCCTGCACGGGCGCGCCATCGGACGCCGTCGCGCTGGCCCTGCTGGGCCTGCTTGACCAGCCCGTGGACCTGGTGGTGTCCGGCATCAACCCACATGCCAACCTCGGTCATGATGTCACCTATTCCGGTACGGTCACAGCGGCCATGGAGGCCTGCATCTTCGGCGTCGCGGGCCTGGCGGTATCCACCGAGCACGCGCCGGATATCGGCTACGGGCCCGCGGCGGCGACGGCAGCCGCGGTCGCTGCCTGGATCCTGGAACAGGGTCTGCCGCCGGGCCTGCTGCTAAACCTCAATGTCCCCCCGCTCCCCGCAGCGGCAATCCGCGGTGTAAAGCTCACACGCCAGGGCCAGCGCGTCTACCGTGACGTCCTCGTGACCCGCCAGGATCCCCGTGGTCGACCGTATTACTGGATCGGCGGCGAGGATCCCGGCGGCGTCACCGATCCGGGGACCGACTTTGCGGCCCTGGCCGAAGGCTGGGTTTCAGTCACCCCCTTGCATCTGGACCTGACGGCAGATTGGGCCTCGGACGGCCTGGCGGGCCTCGTCCGCCTGAACCCTGCGACCTGAGGAACCGGCCTGCGCTGTGCTATTTGGCCAGCCGATAGCCGAATCCCCGTACGGTCTCCACATAGATCGGCGCGGAAGGATCGTCCTCCACCTTCTGACGCAGATACCAGATGTAGCGCTTGACGTAGCCGGCCTCCTCGACGTACTCCGCGCCCCAGACCTTCTCCAGGAGCTGCTCGTGGCTGAGGGTGCGGCCGGCACTTTCCGCCAAGGCCGCCAGAAGGCGGTACTCGGTCGGCGTCAACTGCAACACCTCGCCGCGCTTGAGCACACGCCGAGAGGCGAAGTCGATGACCAGGTCGCCGACCACCATCGGCGGCGGCGTGCCGTCCGATCCGGTGCGGGCCGCCCGCGCCAGGATAGCCCGTACCCGGGCGTTCATCTCCGCCAGGGAGAAAGGCTTGGTCACGTAGTCGTCCGCCCCCATCTCGAAACCGCGTAAGCGGTCCGCCTCGGCGTCGCGCGCAGTGAGCATGATCACCGGAACGTCCGACATCTCGCGCACCCGCCGCAGGGTCTCCCAGCCGTCCATGCGCGGCATCATCACGTCCAGTATCACCAGGTCCGGACGCGATGCGTACAGCTGCTTGATGCCTTCCAGACCATTGGAGGCGCTGATCACCTCATAGCCGGCAGTCTCCAGGGACTCGCCCAGGAGGCGGGTGAGGTTCGTATCGTCGTCGATGACCTGGACTCGCACCGGGCGGATGCCGCCGGCGACGCTATTTCCCTCGGTCGGCACAGGATTGTCGTTCATGGCTCCTCCGGAGCTGCGGGAAGGGTGAAGAGGAAGGTCGATCCGGCCCCCGGCGTGCTCTGCACCCAGATGCGCCCGCCGTGACCCTCGATGATCATGCGCGCGATGTACAGGCCGAGGCCATGGCCATAGGTCTCGCGGGCGTCATGCCGTTCGACCCGATGGAAACGCTCGAAGATGCGCGGCAGCTCCTCCGCGGGGATGCCGACGCCCCGGTCCGCCACCGAGAAGAGCACCAGGCGGCCGCCGGCAGCCGCCGGCGCCGCCGGATCCATCGGCGGGAGAGAGCCCGCCGCCACGTCGATGCGGCTGCCGGGCCGCGAGTACTTGGCGGCATTGTCCAACAGGTTGCCGAGCACCTGCACCGCGCGATCCAGGTCGGCCAGCACGGGCGGTGTGCCGGGCGTCACCTCGATGCTGAAGGGATGGTCCGCGTCGGCGAAGCGGCGCACCGCCTCGGCGCAGAGGTGGGCGGTGGCCACCGGCGCCGGCATCAGCTCCAGGCGCCCCGCCTGCATGCGGCTGACGTCCAGGACGCTCTGCACCAGGCGGGTCAATCGGCTGGCCTCGTGGCCGATGATCTCCAACTTGCGGCGCTGACCGGCATCCGCCGCCTGGCCGATGAGCAGTTCCACCGAGGCGTTGATATTCGTCAACGGCGCTCGTAGCTCGTGGCTGACCAGGCGAACGAACTCGTCCTTGAGCGCATCCAGCTGCGTCAACTCCTGGTTGGCCGCGGTCAAGGCCTCGCGGGCGGCGATGCTGCGTGCGATCCAGTCCAGAGTCCACCAGGTGACGGCGGGTCCGGCGAAGCCGTAGAACAGCATGCCGGCCGCGAAGCGAGCGAACGGGCTCCAGTCCTCGTAGGATCGCGCTGACCAGGCCTGGTGTAGGACGACGGTCAAGGCGATGGCCACAGGCAACCAACGCCGGAGCCAGGCAACCCGCTCACCCACCCACCGCTCAGGTGCTGGCGGCGATTGGAGCCCGGCCTGTGTCTTGACATCCACCCGTTCATTATAGACCCGCGACATGGTGTAATTCCGGACCTGTTTTGGTTCATGGGCCTCCAGGCGCATAGGGTTCCCGCCATCATGGTCCACGATCCACCCGACGAAGCGCCGCCGCTGTTGGCCCTGCGCCTGCCGATCAGCGCCGATCCGCGCGACTGGGCCCTGGTGCTGGAGGCCGAAGGCATCGGCTTTCAATGGGGACGAGAAGCCGACGGGTCGCGCCTGATCCTGGTGCCGGCCGATGAAGCCGAGCGGGCGGCGGCCCAGTTGTCGGCATGGCTCGCGGAGAACGCGGCGCTCCCGGCGTTGCCCGCCGCCTCCCGCCACGGCGGGGGGATCTGGCTCGGCCTCGGCTGGGCCTTGGCGCTCCTGCTCTTCTTCGTCGTGACCGGCGACGCGCGCCCCGACTCATGGTGGTTACAGGCGGGGCGAGCCGAAGCCGGCCTGATCCTGGGCGGCCAGCCCTGGCGCACGGTCACCGCCCTGACCCTGCACGCCGACCTGAGCCATGTCCTGTCCAACGCGATCGCCGGGGGCTTGCTGACCGTAGCCGTAGGCACGGCCCTGGGCCCTGGTCTGGCCATCTTGGCCATCCTGCTGTCCGGCATGGGGGGGAACTTCGTGACCGCCTTCCTTCGCCCCCTGGCGGGAAGCAGCATCGGGGCATCTACGGCGGTCTTCGGCGCCGTGGGACTTCTGGCGGGTCTGGCGCTGGACCGCCGGCGTCGGGCCGGCTGGGCCGGCGAGCGCCTTTGGCTGCCGGTGCTCGCTGGGTTGGGCCTGCTCGCGCTCATGGGCACCGCACCGGACACAGACGTCCTGGCGCATAGCCTGGGGCTGGTAGCCGGCATCCCCCTTGGAGCCTGCTTCGGCCTCGTCGAGCGCCGCTGGGGCCGACGAGGCGGCCAGTGGACGGCTGCCGTCTTGGGCCTGCTGCTACTTGGAGGCAGTTGGCTGGCGGCCACCCTCCGCTGACAAACGGTGTTCAGGCGTCGCGAGCCGCGGACAGGCGTGCCAGGGAAAAGCCGCCGATCGGCAGGTCCGACCGTCCCTGTATCGCCAGGTCCGCCGCCGCCGCGCCGATTGTCGGCGCGAACTTGAATCCGTGTCCGCTGCAGGCCGAGACCAACACGACCTGTGGCCGGTCTGCCAATCGATCGACGAGGAAGTGCCCGTCGAGGGTCGATGTGTAGCGGCAGGTGGATGCGTTCAACAGCCGGCCGGCCAGGCCAGGGCAGTAGCGCGTGAGCGCCTCGGCGATCGCCGCCAGCTCCGCCGGCTGGGCCGGCGGGTCTGCCGTGGCCGGATCGGAGGCCGTCCTCACGTTGTGGAAGGCGGCCTTCATCCCTTCCCCCGGCTCGATCTCCGGTAGTCCGTACAGCTCGCGGCCGTCGGGCAGCTGCCGAACCCAGATGGGCTGTTGGTCCGTCGGCCCGACGGAGATCCGCTCGCCGTCGGGACGCCCGAACCAGGCCACCACCATCCGATCGACGGCCAGGGTCGGGCTGTCCGATGGCTGCAATTGGCTCAGCCAGGAACCGGCGGCCAGCACCAGCCTGGCGGCTTCGAAGGTTCCGGATTCGGTGCGGACCCGTACGCCGCCTTGGTCGCTGGTTGCCCAGTCCAGGACGGTTTCGTCGAAGCGGAGCTGGGCTCCGGCCACCGCCGCGCGACCCAGCATCGCCGCCACCGCCAGCTCGGGTCGCAACACGCCGGCGAGGGGTTCGAACAGTGCCGCCTCACCAGCGCTCAGGGCGAAGGCGGGGAAGCGGCGCCGCAGATCGGCGGCTTCCAGGATCTCGTGAGGCAGATCATGGGCGCGGGCGCTGGTCTGGCTACCGGCGAATACCGTGCCGTCGATCGGGCCGATCATCAACCCGCCGGTGATCCTGAGGAGATCGATACCACTGGCCCGTTCCAACCGGCGCCAGCGCTCGTAGGCGTCCAGCACCAGGGGGACGTAGGCGGGGCCTTCCCAGTAGGCCTGGCGGATGATCCGCGAGCGGCCGTGGCTGGAGCCGCGGTCATGCGGTGGCCGGAAGCGGTCGAAGCCCAGGACCCTGAGACCCCGGGCCGCCAGTTGCCAGGCGGTGGCGCTGCCCGCCGCGCCCAGCCCTACGACGATGGCGTCGTAGCTGCTCATGCGCCAGCCGGCAGGACGATTCGCGGTCCCTGCTCGGTGCAGGTATAGAGCCGCGGCGACAGGCGCTCCTCGCCCGCGCCGGCGAAGAGGGCTCGCGCATGCGCCTCGCCATCGGCGGGGAAGGACGGATCCTCGTCGCCCATGACCATCAGGAGGTCGCGGGTGGGAATGATGAAGTGCAGGCGGCCCGGCACCCACTCGGCCATTGCCAGGAGCAGCTCCGGCAGCAGGGATCGCGCGGCGTCGAAGCCGTCGCCGCTGACGTAGCCCAAGGCCCGCCGGGCGCCCTCACCTTGGCTCTCTGCCGGAATCCGGGTGGTCTTTTCGGCGAGCCCGTCGAAGGCCGAACGACGCAGTCGCTCGAGATCGCCGGCGAAATCGCGGTGGAGATCCAGCGCCGTCAGCGGAATGTGGCTGTGGGGAAGCTCCCATACGAAGAAGATGGCCAGTTCTGGATCGAAGGCGCAGGGCAGCGCGAGGGTGCTCGGATCCAGTGCGGCCGTTCGCGCAAGCCGCGGGAAGGGCCCTGCCGCTGCCAGGCGGGCGCCGGGCAACCGTGCCGCGGCCTTGATCTCCTCCGCGGCGTCGGCCACTTCAATCTCGCCGTGGCGGTAGCGCTTGAAGAGCTCGTCCAGTCGCAACTGCCAACGGGATCCGGCGTGGTCCAACTGGATCTGGAAAGGGCCGAGGCTGCGAGCCTCGGCCCCTTCCACGTCGCCGATGAGGGCGAGCACGGCGCGTTGGAAAGCGGGTGCCGGCAGGGCATCGGGCCGAAGCCGGCCGCCTTCGCAACTGGATGCGACGTCGGTCGATCCATCCATGCGCGGTTCAGGGCGCGGTGGTGGGGCCGGGATAGGGGGTGGGCGCCTCGGTGGGCTCGTCCGGGTCCGGGTAGGCGTCCGAGACGTCGGACGCGCCGCCACCATCGCCGCTTTCCGGCGCGCTGGGGGGCGGCAGAACCTCGGTGGCCGCGGGGTCGTCGCCCGGCGCTGAAGCGGGGGTGGGACGGGAGCAGGCGGCAAGGCCGGTCAGCAAGATGAGTCCGAGCAGCAGCCCGGGCAATCGAGACGGGTTCATGGTGGGTCTCCTCCTGGGAACAGGGTGATGGCACTGTATGTCGCGCGCGAGTATAATGGCCGCGTCCAACGCCGGGCAAGTACAGGAAGCCTGCTGCGTCATGTTCGTCTGGCCGGATGAGTCCAGCCTTGGCGTCTGATGAAGCGAAGGCTTGACAAGCGGCCCGAAGACACTCATAATGTAATAGTAACTTCCCGTCTGAGACACGCCTTCACAACCCGGCCAGTCCCTCTTCGCACAAACGGATTCATCCGCAATCCTTTGGGAAAGGAGGTGGTGTCTCATGGGATGTAACCGTCGTACCTTGGGCACCACCGAGGTGAGCGCGTAAGCCACGTCGGTGGTGCCCCCAGCAGGGGCCCCACCAGGGCCCCTGTTGCGTCCGAACGCTCATCACCATTTCCTCCTGGAGCCTTCAGGATGCTTCGCAGCCACACCTGCGGCCAGCTTCGCGCCGCCCACATCGGTCAAACCGTCCGACTCGCCGGTTGGGTCAACCGCGTGCGCAACCACGGCGGCTTCGCGTTCGTCGATCTCCGCGATCGCTATGGCTTGACCCAGGTGGTGCTGGACCCGCAGATGGCGCCCGCGGCTTCTGCCGCCGGCGCGGGCCTGGCGGCTGAGTGGGTGGTGGCCGTGGAAGGCCTGGTTCGCGCCCGTCCGGAAGGTCAGGCGAACGTGGACATGACCACCGGCGACGTGGAGGTCCTGGTCCTGGCTCTCGATGTGCTCAACCCCTCGCAGGTGCCGCCGTTCGAGGTGGCCCGCGAGCTCAACGTGGACGACAGCCAGCGCCTCCGCTACCGCTATCTGGACCTGCGGCGCGCGCGCATGCGCAGCAACCTGCTCCTGCGCCATCAGGTGGCGACCTTCATTCGCGCCTTCCTGAACGACCAGGACTTCGTGGAGGTGGAGACACCCATCCTGATGAAGGCCACGCCGGAGGGCGCGCGGGACTTCCTGGTGCCCAGCCGGGTTCATCCGGGCAAGTTCTATGCCCTGCCGCAGAGCCCGCAGCAGCTCAAGCAGCTGCTGATGGTGGCCGGCATGGACCGTTACTACCAGATCGCGCGCTGCTTCCGCGACGAGGACCTCAGGGCGGATCGCGAACTGGAGTTCACCCAGGTAGACATGGAGCTCTCATTCGTCGAGGCTCCGGACATCATGGCCCTGAACGAGCAGCTGTTCCTGGACTTGGTGAAGACGGTGACACCCCACTTGCGCATCCGTCATGAGCCCTTCCCACACATCCGCTACAACGACGCCATGGAGCGCTACGGCTCGGACAAGCCCGACCTGCGCTTCGGCCTTGAGCTCATCGATCTGGCCCCGGCCCTGGCCGGGACGGACTTCCGGGTCTTCGCCTCCGTCCTGGCCGACAGTGGCCGGGTGAAGGCAGTGGTCGCGCCGCAGACCTTCACCCGCCGCGAAATCGACGAACTCGAAGCGCTGATGAAGGAACTGGGAGCGGCCGGGCTGGCCTGGCTCACCCACGATGCCGGCGGCGAGAGCCGCGGCTCCGTGGCCAAGGCCCTGACCGCCGAGGAGCAGAGCGCCATCTTCGCGTTGACCGGCGCCCAGGCGGGACACACCGTCTTCATCGTCGCCGGGAAAGCGTCGCTGGTGGCCAAGTGCCTGGGACGCCTGCGCCAGGAACTGGCCCGTCGCCTGGACCTGGTCCCCGAAGGCGAGCTCTGTTTCGCCTGGCTGGTGGAGCCGCCGCTCTTCGAATGGAACGAGGACCAAGGCCGCTGGGACTCGGTCCATCATCCCTTCACCGCCCCCGATCCGCGAGACCTGGCTCTCCTGGATTCCGACCCCGGTCAGGTGCGGGCGATGGCCTACGACGTCATCTGCAACGGCTACGAGCTGGGCGGCGGATCCATCCGCATCCACGACCGGACGATCCAGCAGCGGGTCTTCGCGCTGCTGGGGCTTTCGGCCGAACAGACCGAGGCCCAGTTCGGGCATCTGCTCAGGGCCTTCGATTTCGGCGCGCCGCCGCACGGCGGCATCGCCTGGGGCTTGGATCGCACCGTGGCCATCCTGGCCGGGGAGTCGAACATCCGCGAGGTGATCGCCTTCCCCAAGTCGCTTTCCGCCGTCGACCTCCTGACCGGCGCGCCCTCGTCGGTCCCCATCGAAGACGTCCACATCCTCGGCCTTCGCCTGGCCGCGTCCGACCCACCGGGCGCATCGGCGGCCTTGCCCTCTGAGGACAAGGCTCTCTGACCTCGTTACCTTGGTTCGTTTCACAGCATCCTCTTTGGAGAAAACGGAGTGTTCACATGAAGCAGTGGGTATTTGCGTCGGTGACGGCTGTCGCGTTGGGCCTCGTGGCGGTTCATCCCGCTGTCCGAGCGGCCACGGATGACAAGGGGACCATCGAGGGCCGCGTCTTCGCGGACGAAGACGGCGACGGCATCCGCGACGCCGGCGAGAAGGGCCTCGAGGACGTGACGGTCAAGCTCTCCGGCAAGCTGAAGCGCACGGCGGAGACGGACAGGAACGGCAAGTTCAGCTTCGACGAACTGGCCGACGGCAGCTACGACGTCACCGTGGTCCTGGAGAAGGACTGGGTGGCGGTGAAGGACTTCACGGCCTACAAGGACCTGGAGGTGGAAGGCGCCACCCTGAGCGACGTGGACTTCGCGCTTCAGGACGAGGGCGATGTCGCGGTCGCCACGGACACGGCCACGGCTGTGGCCACGGCCACGGCCGAGCCCCTGGCGACCGAGGCCATGGTCACCGAATCCAGTGACGACGAAACAGCTGCGTCGACCGAAGACGAAGCCACAGCCGAAGCGGGCGATGCCGACCACGACGCCGCCGACGACGGTGACGAGGCCGACCCTGCCGGCGACGACGAAGCAGACGACGCGGCAGACGACAGCAGCATGGAAGATGCCGCGGCCGAGCTGATCGCGGGCCTCTCCGGCAGCGAACTGGACCCAGCGGTCGTGGCCGCCTTGCAGAAGGCCTTGGCCAGCGCTCAGGCCACCGGCGGCGCGAGCGACGTGGCGACGGCGCTGGACGCGGCGCTGGCGACCCTGCCCAAGGACGCGCGCGACCAGGCCGCCGCAGTCGCCACCGAGATCGCCTCCCGAGACGAATCGACGGACCATGACGGGGAGCGGGACGACGACGAAGACCGGATGCAGGCCGCTCCCGCGACCGCTCCACAGCCGGCCAACACCCTGCCGGAGACGGGCGGCGGAGCCTTGGCTCTGGGCGCCTTGCTGGCCGCCGGCCTGGCGGCCATGGGCGGCGCCGGTCGGTTGATGGAGCGGCGGCGCTCCTGAGCGCCAGACCTTCGCTCGCACCAGCCACGCAACACCTCACGCGAGAGGGGCGGTCACCTGTAGGTGGCCGCCCCTCTCCGCGCCGGAGACGTCGGTCAACACCAGACTGTGAAATCCGCCGGTGAACGGCGATGGCGCGCCGTGGCCCCACATGGACGGTGCTCGCGCCGCCTTAGACACGAGATGTGGGGGCTGGTCTGTGATACAATGGCCCGAGATCGGCGACCGGTCATGATGCGTTTGCAGTGATCTCGGTCGACCGGGCAAGGCGGCACGTCGTCAGCCGCGGCATCATCAGGCTATCTACCCGATATTCTCGTCTGACTTCTCGCGTTCACAGGCGGCCGAATTGTTCGAACTGCCTATCGATATCATCGCCCACAGCTGGGATCGCCTGCTCCTGCCGGCGCTTCTGGGAGCTACCCTCGTCCTGGCGCGACGCGCGGCCGCGCGGCAGGCGGGAGGGATGGACCAACTGGCCGGACTGGCTACCGGGCTGTTGTTCTGCCTGGGTGTCTGGTGGGTCTGGCTCGGCATGACCGCCTTCATAGGCATACCCCGCTCGCAATGGCTGGGTCCCTTCGACCGCCTCCTGCAGACCACGAGTCTGGCCACCGTCGGCTGGTTGGCTCTGGGACGAGCCACCGGCCCGGGGGGCGGTAGGCGCTGGCGCCTGGGAATGGTGCTGGCCTTCGCGGTGGTGCTTCCTGTCTATCTGGGCTGGGCGCCGGAGTGGGCCCGGGCCATGCAGGCCCGCCCGGCGGCAACCCCGCCCTTGGCCGCGGCCCGCGCCTGGGACGCCTGGCAGTCGCTTCTGGCTCTGGGCCTGGCCTGGGGCCTGGTCGCGCGGCGTCCCGCCAGCGTCTGGTCCTTCGGTATCGTGGGCGGCCTGCTGGTGGCCAGCGTGTTGGACGTGCTCTATCCGATGGACGCGGCGGGCGTGGATTTCGCCCCCGTCTGGGGGCGCATGGGGCTCCTGACGATCGGCATCGGCATGGCGGCCCACGCGCTGCAGCGCAACTGGGAGCTGGGTCTGCTTCCGGGCCTTCCGGAGTTTTTCGGTGGACTGCGGGCGCCGTCCGATCCTGCCGTGCGGGCGCCGGTCGATCCAGCGCCGCCCGCGGCCGCTGAACCCGCCTTGACCCGGACGATGGCGGAGCAGGCCGCGCAGATCGGCCGCCTGGCGGATGCCGTGGCGGCGGTTTCGGCGCGATTGGATCGCCTGGAGCAGCCGGCGCATCCCGCCGTCGGCCCCTCGGATCCGGTCCTGCTGGCCAGGGTCCTTGGCTACGAGGAGGCCCTCAGGCGCGTGCCGGTCGGTTTGCTGCTGACGGACGACCGCGGCCGCTTGAGCTATGCCAATCCGACGGCGGCCGCACTTCTGGGCCGAGCGCCGCGCCCGGGCGAGTCCCTGGTGGACAGCTTGGGGACGAGCGAGTCGTCCAACGCGGCCCTCCGCAACCTCCTTGCGGGCGGCGAGTCGCCGGCCCGCACGAACGGCATCCCGTTTGGTTGCGGCCAACTGCGGTCGGAGTTGCATGCGCTGCGTGGCGCCGAAGGCGGCATCGCCGGCATCCTGGCGGTGCTGGGGACGGATCCGAGCAGCCTGGACGCGGCATCCCTGGGCATGGTTCCGGAG
>JBGAUA010000159.1:0-8312 GCA_044228875.1 Anaerolineae bacterium | reverse complement strand
CGGACGGGGGGGCGGCGAGATGGTTGGTGGGGGCGGGGGCGAGGGTGCATTGTACGGCGCTGTGCCATGGGGGCCAAGCGGGCCGGTGGCGATCCACGTCGGTGCGGTTTTCGTAGGGGCGGGTTTGAACTTCGTCGGTAATCCCCCACCGTCCCGACCGGCAAACCCGCCATGGCGTACACCGCCCGGAAACGCCCCACCGTCCAGCCACCAACCCCGCCACCCCTCACTTCGCCGGCAGCCCCTCCGCCCTCGCCAGCGCCTCCGCCAGCCACCCCGCCAGGGTCTCGTCATCCGCGATGCCGCCCGCGGCCACCTGCAAGAAGCCCTTCATCCGCCGCCCCGTGAAGTTCATCGGACGGACGCCATGGCGCTGGAGCAGCTCCGGCTCCCGTTCCGGGTCCACCCGCAGCATCAGCTCGTCGCCGATCACCCCGCAGGCCATGTGGCCGCGAACCATGAAGGCCAATCCGCCGAACATCTTCTTCTCCGTCACATCCATGCGTCGGGCCAGGCCGCGACGAATGCGGTCACCCAGCTCCAAGTTGTAGGCCATGTCGTCCTCCCGTCACCTCGCGGGCAACCCACCCTTCTCGACTGATTGTGTCCGCGGTGATGATGCCATCGGTGTGAGATCCCATCAACAGGGGCGCCCCCGCCGCATGCTGGGCATCGGGATGGCGATCAAGTCGTGTCGCAGCGGCCGATCCGCAACGCGGCAGTGACGCCGCAACGCTTACGGCCCGCGGCCGCGCATACCCTGGGGGCACACCATCGGCGCCCCCCGAGAAGCTGCTCGGAACTCAGGCGGATCGCGGCTCTCACCTTCCCTCTTTGTGTTCAATTAGGGATCCATGTTACTATGTAACGTGGATTGGTGTTACCAGGTAACATCGATCGGTGTTACCTGGTAACATGGATCGCTGTTACGTGGTAACATGGATCCGTGCTTGACTCCGAAATCCCTGGGCGCCGGACCGCCAACGCCTGATCGCCGACCCCGCAGCGCCTGATTGCGGACCGTCGCCCGCCCTGCAAGTGGCGCGCGAGCCCCGCCGCCGCCGTTCCGCCTGAAGAAAGGACCGCCCCCATGGCCAAGCTCTTCCAAGCCGTCTCCCGCTACGGCCCCCGCGTGGACCAGGGTGGGAACGTGCAGCTCCGCGAGCTCTGCGACTGGATGGCCCGCAGCTCCGGGCTCAACCCCAATTCCGCCCGCATGGCCTTGGGCGAGGTGGGCGACGGCGTCGCCTTCTACCTGCGTCTGGGATCGCCAGTGGTCCTCCCCGGCCTCGGCCGCCTGCGCCTCACCGCCGACCGCTACGGCGAGCTGCGGCTCAACTTCGTGGCCGACAAGGGGCTGCTGCTGCAGGTGCTGAACAAGCAGAAGTTCAGCGGCACCATGATCAACGCCCCGGCCGGGCATTGGACCGACGCCCAGTACAAGGAAGCCTGGGACGCCGAGTTCCCCGACGACCCTCTGGAGCTGCCGGCGCCGCGTCCACGGCGCGTGCGCCATATCGGCCCCGGGCGACCGATGAAGAATGCCGGGGGGCAGGTTCGGCGGAAGCGGAAGCCGAAGGTGGTGGTTGCAGGTGGGGGTGGAGAATAGGTGCCAGCCACCGGTGGTGGCGGTGGGCGACTCGGGCGGGATGCGCACGAACGCCCCGGCGACTGAAGTCGCGGGCTACACAGACGAAGTCCGTTGAAACGGACTGGGGCCAGGGGAGACCCTAGGGCTGGTCAGGGGGAGAGATCGGGGAAGGCGGCGTGGGGTATTCGAGCGAAGGAAGCAGGGTGCCGGAGGCATGGTGCTCCTTCTGTCGTCGGATGTAGGCCTTCACTCGCGGGACATCGGGGCGACTGGTCGAGAAGGCGCCATATCCGGTCTGCCACCGAAAGGCCTGCCCGGCCCCAAAGGCTCTCGTGGCGGCGTGGGACGAGGCGCCCTTGATCTCCTTCGCCAGCTCTGCAATGGTCCGGGTCGGATGGAGTTCCGCCAGCAGGTGCACATGATCAAGCATGCCTCCGATCGCGATGGCGGGGCAGCCCAACGCCCGACATTTCGCCAGAATGACCTGGTAGACCTGGGGCTCGATGTCCGGCCCGAGCAGCGGTCGACGACCGTCCGTCGCCCAAACCAGATGAATGAACAGGGACAAATAGTTGGCCATGGGTGTTGCCTCCATGTTTCCCCAGCCTACCGCCCCTACGCACCCCCGTCTACCCTCCACGCGCCATCATTACGACAACCATGCGCCACACCCCGCCCGCAATCCCCGCCATCGCGCATCTCCCGGATGCGCTCCAGTCCGCTTCAGCGGACTTCGTTTGTGTAGCCCGCGACTTTAGTCGCCGGGCGGGGTCCCCGACGACCTGTCGCTTCCACCCGACGATCTTCTTGCCAGCATCATGGCCGTGAGACCTGAGCCCCCCAGCCGCCCTGCACCAGCGCTCTCCCCGGCGCTAGACCACCGGCGCCGCGTCGCTGATGTCCACCGCGTCGGCCGATTCCTGCGCCACGATCTCCGCGGCGTCCTTCGGCAGGCGGGCCACCTTCAGGTCCCACGCGAGGCCGAGCTTCTCGAGCAGCTTGATCTGCAGGTAGTTGATGTCCACCTCATACCACGCCAGGCCGTGGCGCATCGACACCGGATGCGCGTGATGGTTGTTGTGCCAGCCTTCGCCCCAGGCGAGCAGTCCCACCCACCACAGGTTGCGCGATTCGTCGCGGGTGCGGAAGTTCCTGTAGCCCCACATGTGCGTGGCTGAGTTCACCAGCCACGTGGCGTGCAGGCCGAAGGTGGTGCGAAAGAAGACGCCCCAGAGCACGTAGGGCAGGCCCCCGAAGGCGAGCAGGGCCAGGCCCACCACCAGCTGCGGGACCCAATGCCAGGTCGTGAGCCACACGTGGAACCTGTCCTTGCTCAGGTCGGGCACGTAGCGCTGCAGGATCTGCGTGTCGTGGTGCATCGCCTCGCCGAACATGATCCAGCCGATATGCGCCCACCACCCGCCTTCCTGCGGCGTGTGCGGATCGCCCTCCTGATCGGAGAGCTGGTGATGGATGCGGTGCGTGGCCACCCAGAAGATCGGGCCGCCCTCGAGCGTCAGCGTGCCGCACACGGCGAGGAAGTAGTCGAACAGACGGAACGTCTTGAACCCGCGGTGCGTGTGCAGGCGGTGGTAGCCCATGCCGATGCCCAGGCTGCCCGTGATCCACCAGAGGACGGCGGCCGCCAGGATGGCCCCTGAGTCGATGGTGAACAGGGCCGCGACGGCACCGATGTGGTACACCGTCATCGCAACGAAGGTGGTCCAGTTGAGGCCGGTGGCGGCCTTGCGGCCGTAGATCGTGGCGATCGGATTCATGCGCCCATCAGGCCACCGGGTGTGGCCGGCGCCGGTCTCGCGTTGGGACAAGGAAATACCTGTGGGGGGTGCGAAGGTCGGTGGAGGGTTCGGCGCGATCGCGGCGCCCACGATCGTTTTGGGAGGATCGGGCCGGTAGGATAATGGCTGGCGGGCCATCGTGGCCAATCGGCGTGGTGCGGGCGTGGCGGAGCCCCGCCGGTCGGCACGGACCGGCACCGGTCGGTCAACGGTGGGGCGGCCGGGAAAGGCTATCATTCCCCCCCATGATCATCCTCAACCTCGACGCCATCACCCGCCATTTCGGCGCCAACGACGTGCTGCGCGGCGTGTCGGCCGCCTTCCAGGACGGCACCGTCATCGGCCTCGTGGGGCCTAACGGTTCCGGCAAGTCCACCCTCATGCGCATCCTGGCCGGGGAGGACCAGCCCGACGGGGGCGGCATCTACCGCTACCCCGGCCAGCGCGTGGCCCGCCTGGCGCAGGATCCCGAGCTGGATCCCCGGCGCAGCGTGCTGGAGGAGGCCATGACCGCCGGGCCCGCCATCCGGGCCATGGCCGAGGAGCTGGCGGCGCTGGAGGAGCGGATGGGCCGGCCGGAGGTCTACGAGGACGCGCGGCGGCTGCAGAACACCATCGACGCCCACGCGCGGGCCACCGAGGCCTACGCCGCGGCCGGCGGCCCGGCCTTCGCCGGGCGGCTGCGCGCGGCCCTGCGCGGCCTGGGCTTCGGCGACGCGGACCTGGACCTGCCCGTGTCCGTGCTCTCCGGCGGGCAGAAGAAGCTGCTCGGCCTGGCCAAGGTGCTCGTGGAGGCGCCCGACCTCCTGCTGCTGGACGAGCCCGACAACCACCTCGACCTGGCCGCCAAGGAGGACCTGGAGCGCACCCTGCAGCGCTTCGACGGCACCGTCGTCCTCATCTCCCATGACCGCTACCTGCTGGACCTCGTGGCCGACGGCATCCTGGAGCTGGACCATGGCGTGGCCACCCAGTATGAGGGCGGCTACACCGAGTACGTGGCCGAGCGGGCCGAGCGCCGGGCGCGGGCCGAGAAGGCCTGGGGCATGGAGGAGAAGGAGCTGCAGCGCCTGGACGCCGCCCGGCGGCGGATCATCGCCTGGAGCAGCGGCGGGCAGAACGAGAAGATGATCCGTCGCGCCCGCAACATCGAGCGGCGCATGGAGCGCATGCCGCGCACCGATCGGCCCGCCTCCGATCGGCGCGGAATGGGCCTCGCCTTCCAGGCCGAGCGCGGCGGCGACCGCGTGCTGCAGGTGAAGGGGCTGTCCAAGGCCTTCGGCGACAAGACCCTCTTCCAGGACCTCGACCTCACCCTGTGGCGCGGCGAGCGCGTGGGCCTCGTGGGCGGCAACGGCAGCGGCAAGAGCGTCCTCCTCAAGACCATCCTCGGCCAGATCGCGCCCGACAGCGGCTCGGTCAACCTCGGGCCGACCATCCAAGTGGGCCATTACGCCCAGGAGCACGAGGATCTCGATGGCAGCCGCACGCCCCTCGACGAGATCCGCCGCGTGCGCGCCCTGAGCGAAGGGGCCGCGCTGGGCTTCCTCGGCCGCTTCCTCTTCGACCAGGCCATGGCGACGCGCCCCATCTCGCGCCTCTCCGGCGGCGAGCGCTCGCGGCTGCAGATGGCGCGGCTCATGCTCGAGGCGCCCAACTTCCTGCTGTTGGACGAGCCCACCAACCACTTCGACATCGCCTCGGCCGAGGTGCTCGAGGATGCCCTGTCCGAGTACAGCGGCACCGTGTTCGTCGTGTCGCATGACCGCTACTTCCTGGACACCGTGGCCACCCGCATCGTGGAGCTTGAGGGCGGGCGCCTTTGGGACTACCCTGACTGCAACTACACCCTGTACCTGGCCGAGCGCGAGCGGCAGCGTCCCAAGCCGAGCTCCTGACGCCGCCGCGGCCCGCGCATCTCCAAGCCTGACCGGCCGAGCATCCTGGAGCATCGTCCCATGCCCCGCATCCGTCTACCCGCCCTCTACCGCGACGAGTTCCGCGGCTACACCTGGGTCCGCCTGGGCCAGGACCTGCTGGCCGGTCTGACCGTCGGCGCGGTGGCCCTGCCCCTCGCCCTGGCCTTCGGCGTGGCTTCCGGGGCCACGGCCGCCGCGGGGCTGGTGACCGCCGTTATCGCCGGGCTGGTCATCGGGCTGCTGTCGGGCGCGCCCTACCAGATCTCGGGGCCCACCGGGGCCATGAGCGCCGTGCTCATCGTGCTGGCGGGGCGGCACGGCCTGCAGGGCGTCTGGGTGGCGGGGGCCCTGTCCGGCCTGCTGCTGCTGGCCATCGGCCTGCTCAAGCTGGGCCGCTTCATCGCCTTCATCCCCGCGCCGGTCATCACCGGCTTCACTTCCGGCATCGCCCTCATCATCGCCATCGGCCAGGTCGACAACCTGCTGGGGCTCGCGACCCCCAAGGCGGAGTCCACGGCGCTCAAGGCCCTGGGCTACCTGCGCGGGGGCCTGCATCCGGACTGGCATGCCGCCGTCCTGGGCACCTTGGTGATGGCCGCGATGCTCCTGTGGCCCAAACCCCTCAACGCCCGCTTCCCGGCATCCCTTCTGGGCATCATCCTGGCCACCGCCCTCAACGCCGTCCTGCGTTGGCCGGTGGACGTCGTCGGCGCCATTCCCGGCACATTGCTGCTGCAGGATCGCCTCAGCCTCGGCGCCATCCCCTGGGGGGAGTGGCGCGCCTTCGTGTCCCCCACCCTGACCATCACCGCCCTGGGCGCCGTGGAGAGCCTGCTCTGCGGCGCCGTGGCGGCCAACATGACGGGGATCCGCCTGCACGCCAACCAGGAGCTGGTGGCCCAGGGCCTGGGCAACCTGGTCATCCCCTTCTTCGGCGGCGTGCCCGCCACCGCGGCCATCGCCCGCAGCAGCGTGGGCATCAAGGCCGGCGGCCGCACCCGCCTGGTGTCGGTCTTCCACGCCCTCTTCCTCCTGGCCTCCATGTTCGCCCTCGGCCCCTGGATGGGCCGCATTCCCCTGGCGGCCCTGGCCGGCGTGCTCATCGTCACCGCCTGGCGCATGAACGAATGGGAGTCCATCCACTTCATCTTCGGGCGGCGCTTCAAGACCGCCATGCTCACCTTCAGCCTGACCCTCGTGGCCACCATCGCCCTGGACCTCACCGAGGCCATCCTCATCGGGGCCCTCATCTCCGCGGCCGTCTTCCTCAACGAGATCGCCGGCATGCGCATCGAGGTGCGCGAGGTGGACCCGGAGAAGCTGCGCCGGCGCGGCATCCAGAACGCCGGGCGCTGCCGCCACGTGCGGGTGGCCTACCTCGGCGGGCCGCTCTTCTTCGGCGCCACCGGCGCCTTCACCGAGGCCCTCACCCACCTGGGCGACACCCACGCCCTCATCCTCTCCATGCGCGGCGTGCCGCTCATCGACACCTCCGGCCTGCAGGCGATGGCCGACCTGCAGGCGCGGCTGGCGAAGGAAGGGACCACCCTGATGCTCGCCGGCGCCACCGATCCTGTCCAGCGCATGCTGGAGCGCGGCGGGCTGGCGGCGCGCATCGGCGTGGCCAACCAGTTCTGGAGCGCCGATCAGGCCATCGTCGAGGCCGAGCGGCGCGGCTGCGCGCATTGCGCTGCGGAGGCCACCCCGCGCTGAGGGCCGGGGCTCGCGTCCGGCCGCGGGCGGAGGCCCGGCGCCGCAGAGCGGGTTGCCCGCTCCGGCAACTGCGATATACTCCCGCCATGTCCGACCCCCAAGGCGCGAGCCTCCTGGCCCAGGCCTCGGCGCCGGCCCAGGCCATCCTCATCGGCGAGCATGCCGTCGTCTACGGCCGGCCGGCCATCGCCCTGCCTGTGCCGCAGCTGCGGGTGACGGCCACCGTGCTGGCGGACGAGGGCAGCCTCAAGCTGAGCAGCCGCTTCGAAGGCGCGGGCGGACCGCGTCTGGTGGAGGCCGACCTGGCCACCGCCGGGGCCACGGAACCCTTGGCCGTGGCGGCGCGGGCGGCCCTGCGCCATGCCGGGCGCACCGAGCGGACCCCCTGGCGGGTCGTCCTGGACAGCGCCATCCCCGCCGGGCGGGGCCTGGGCTCCAGCGCCGCCGTCGCCGTCGCCGTGGTGACCGCCCTGGGCCGCGCCGCCGGTTCGGAGGAGGCCTGGGATCCCCAGACCATCGCCGAGCTGGCCCTGGAGTCGGAGCGCTGCGTGCATGGCCGGGCCAGCGGCATCGACACCGCCGTCTGCGCCTACGGCGCGCCCATCCGCTTCCAAGAGGGTCGGGCGCAGCCGCTGACCGTGGGCTGCCGCGTGACCCTGCTCGTGGCCGACACCGGCGCGCGCGGCGCCACCGCGGAGATGGTGGCCGGCGTCCGCGCCCGGCAGGCGGAGCATCCCCACACCTATGCCGAATGGTTCGACCGCGTGGGTCGGCTGGCCGACGACGCGGTGCGCGCCCTGGCCGAGGGCAGCCCGCGCTGGCTGGGTCAACTGATGAACGGCAACCACCTGGCCCTGCAGGCCATGCGGGTGTCCACGCCGCAGCTGGACACCCTGGTGGCGGCCGCGCGGGAGGCCGGCGCCTGGGGGGCCAAGCTCACCGGCTCCGGTGGCGGCGGGGCGATCATCGCCCTCGTGGACGAGGCGCGGCTGGCGGCCGTCAAGGCGGCACTGGAATCAGCCGGCGCCGTCTCCGTCCTGCGCCTGGACATCGATCCATCCGGATGAACCGGGCGCCGCTGGTCTTCCTGAAGCTGGGCGGGGCGCTGCTCACCCACAAGGATCGGAACGCCAGCGCCCGACTGGATGACCTGCGCCGGCTGCGGGACGAAAGCCGCAAGCTGGTTGCCGAGTTGGAGGCGCATTACGTCCAGGACACCGGCATTGCGACCCTCAAAATCCGCCACAACAACCTTCTCGGCTATTACGTGGAGGTACCGGCGAAACACGC
>JBGAUA010000158.1:0-8359 GCA_044228875.1 Anaerolineae bacterium | reverse complement strand
ACCGCCCATCCACCGCCCAACCACCGCCCGCCGATCGCCAGCCGATCGCCCCCACCAGAGCCCCACCGCCATGACCCTTCCAACCGCCCCCATAAACGAGAACACCGCCGCTCTCGCCGACTCCCTCCTCGTCCCCACCTACGCCCGCGGCCCTTTGGTCATCGACCACGGCGACGGCGTCTGGTTGTACGATGACTCCGGCCGCCGTTACCTCGACTTCGGGGCCGGCATCGCCGTCATGGCGCTCGGACATTCCCACCCCGAATGGGTCGCCACCGTGCGCGAGCAGGCCGGGCGGCTCACCCATGTGTCCAACCTGTACCATACCCATCCCCAGACCGATCTCGCCGCCCGCCTCGTCACCCATTCCTTCGCCGACCGCGTCTTCTTCGGCAACACCGGGGCCGAGGCCAACGAAGCCGCGTTCAAGTTCGCGCGCAAGTGGGCGCGGCAGAACCATGGGGAGCACAAGGTCGAGATCCTCGCCTTCATCGGCGGCTTCCACGGCCGCACCATGGGCGCCGTCGCCGCCACCTGGAAAGCCGCCTACCGCGAGCCCTTCGCGCCCCTCGTGCCCGGCGTCCGCTTCGCGCCCTTCAACGACCTCGAAGCCGCCCGCGAGGCCATCGGGCCTGCCACCTGTGCCGTCATCGTCGAGCCCGTGCAGGGCGAGGGCGGCGTGCTCGGCGCCACATCCTCGTTCCTCAAGGGCCTGCGCGATCTCTGCGACCAGCATGACGCCATCCTCATCTTCGACGAGGTGCAATGTGGCCTCGGCCGCATCGGCCACCTGTGGGCCCACGAGGCCTACGGCGTGACGCCCGACATCATGACCCTCGCCAAGCCCCTGGCCGGCGGGCTGCCCATCGGGGCCGCGCTCGTCACCGAGCGCGTGGCGTCGGCCATCGGCCCCGGCGATCACGGCAGCACCTTCGCCTGCGGCCCCCTCGTGGCGGCCGCGGCCTGCACCGTCTTCGACCATATCCGACGCCCCGAGTTCCTGGCCCAGGTGCGGCGCGTCGGCGGGCATCTCCGCGAGCGACTGCTGGACATCGGCAGCCCGCGGGTCGTGGACCTGCGCGGCTCCGGGCTCTTCCTCGGCCTCGAGCTCGACCGCCCCGTCAAGCCCGTGCTGGCAGCCGCCCAAGAGCGCGGGCTGCTCGTCATCAACGCCGGTGAGCGCGTCATCCGCCTCTGCCCGCCCCTCGTGGTCAACGAGGCCGAGGCGGACCAGGCCGTCGACATCCTGGCGGCCTGCCTCAGGGAGCTGGATTGAGCGCCGGGGCCGTCCGCCCCGCCGCGCCCGATGACGTGCCCGTCCTGGCGGACCTCATCGCCCGGCACGTGACCAGCGGCGATGTGCTGCCGCGCTCGGCGGAGAGCATCCGGGCCTCGCTCGGTGATTGGATCGTCGGCCAGGACGAGGAAGGCCGCGTGGTCGCCTGCGGCTCCCTGTGGAGCTACTCGCCCTTGCTCGCCGAGGTGCGCTCCCTGGTGGTGGAGCCCGGCCTGCGCAGCGCCGGCTGGGGCGGACGCGTGCTCGGCGCCCTCGTCCTGGAGGCCCAGCGCCGCGGCATCGCCACCCTCTTCACCCTCACGCGGGCCGTCCGCTTCTTCGAGCGGCAAGGCTTCAGCATCACCGACAAGTCCGTCTTTCCGGAGAAGATCTTCAAGGACTGCCAGGCCTGCCCGCTCATCGACGCCTGCGACGAGATCGCCCTGTGGATGGACATCACCGGCGGCGGCCTGGCCGAAGAGCTGGAGCGGCAGCGCCTCGCGGCCGCCCTGGCCTTGGCCCAGGCGCAGCACCGCGCTGCCGCACTTGCGCCATCCGCGGCCCGCGAGGGAGAGCGATGAGCCTCTGGGGAGGCCGCTTCGGCGACGCGCCGGACGAGACCCTGTGGCGCTTCACCGTCAGCCATGCCGACCGCCGCATGCTGGCCGAGGACCTGCGCGGCTCCCTGGCCCACGCCCGCATGCTGGGGCGCCAGGGGATCTTGCCGGCCGACGCCGTCGCGCGCATCCTCGGCGGCCTGGAAGCCATCCAGGCCGAGGCCGAAGCCGGTGACTTCCGCTTTCTGCCCCAGGACGAGGACCTGCATTCCGCCGTCGAGCGGCGCCTGGGCGAGCTGATCGGCGAGGCCGCCGGGCAGCTGCACACCGGCCGCTCGCGCAACGACCAGGTCTGCCTGGACCTGCGACTCTACCTCCGCCGGGCCGGGGGGGAGCGCATCGGCCAGCTGCGAGCCTTCGCCGGCCTGCTGACCGACCAGGCCGAGGCCGCCGGCGAGCGGCTGGCCGCCTGTTACACCCACCTGCAGCAGGCCCAGGCCATCCCCCTGGCCCACCACCTGCTGGCCTACGCGTGGATGCTGCTGCGCGACGCGGACCGCTTCGCAGACGCCCTGCGGCGCCTGAACGTGTCGCCGCTGGGGGCAGGCGCGGCGGCCGGCAGCTCGCTGCCCCTGGACCCGGCCGCGGTGGCCCGAGAACTGGGCTTCGACGCCGCCTTCCAGAACTCCCTCGACGCCGTGGCGAGCCGCGACTTCGCCGCCGAGTACGGCTTCTGCTGCGCCCAGGCCATGGCTCACCTCAGCCGCCTGGCCGAAGAGCTGGTGCTCTGGGCCACCACGGAGTTCGGCTGGGCCACCTACGCCGACCGCTTCACCACCGGCTCCTCGGCCCTGCCGCAGAAGAAGAACCCCGACATCGCCGAGCTGGCCCGCGGCCGCGCGGCCCGGGCCACCGGCGACCTCGTGACCCTGCTGGGCATCCAGAAGGGCCTGCCCTTGGCCTACAACCGGGACCTGCAGGAGGACAAGGAGGCGCTCTTCAGCGCCGACGACACCCTCGCCGGCGCCCTCGAAGCCCTGGGCGGCATGCTGGCCTCGGCCCGCTTGCATCCCCCGCCGCCCTCACCCTGGACCGTCGCCCTGGACCTGGCCGAGATCCTGGTGCGGCGCGGCCTGCCCTTCCGCCAGGCGCACCACGCGGTCGGCCGGCTGGTCGGCCGGCTGCAGGCCGAAGGGCGCACGCCCGCCGACCTCGGGGCCGACGAGCTGGCGGCGGCCCATCCCTTGTTCCAGGCGGCCGATGCCGCCAGCCTGAGCCCCGCCGCCTCCGTGGCCGCCCGCCGCGTGCCGGGCGGCGCAGGCATGGACAGCGTTCGCGACCAGATCGCCCGTCTGCGGACGATCCTGGCTGAATAGGAGACGCCTCATGACATCGTCAACGTCGGTGCGCCGGGTCGTCCTGGCCTACAGCGGCGGCCTGGACACCTCCATCATCGTGCCCTGGCTGCGCGAGCATTACGGGGCGGAGGTCATCTGCTTCTGCGCCGACCTGGGCCAGGGCGACGAGCTGAGCGGCCTGCGGGCGCGGGCCCTGGCCAGCGGCGCCGCCGACTGCGTCATCGAAGACCTGCGCGAGGCCTTCGCGCGGGACTTCCTCTTTCCCATGCTGCAGGCCGGCGCGGTCTATGAGCATGACTACCTCCTGGGCACCGCCATCGCCCGGCCCCTCATCGCCGCACGGCAGGTAGCCCTGGCCCAGGCCGTGGGCGCCGACGCCCTGGCCCACGGCTGCACGGGCAAGGGCAACGACCAGGTGCGCTTCGAGCTCACCTTCCAGGCCCTGGCCCCGCGGCTGAAGGTCATCGCCCCCTGGCGCGAATGGGACATCCGCAGCCGGGAGGACGCCCTGGCCTATGCCGAGCGCGCGGGGCTGGAGATCGTCTGGAAGCGCACCAGCCTCTACAGCCGCGACCGCAACCTGTGGCATCTGTCGCACGAGGGCGGGCCGCTGGAGAACCCGGACACGGAGCCGGAGCCGGACATGTTCCAGTGGACGGTGGACCCCCGTCAGGCGCCTGACGAGCCGGAGGAGCTGAGCCTGGACTTCGCCGGCGGGCGGCCGGTGGCCATCGACGGCGTGGCCCTGAGCCCAGCGGCGCTCATCGCGGACCTGAACACGCGCGCGGCCCGCCACGGCGTGGGCCGCGTGGACCTGGTGGAGAACCGACTGGTGGGCATCAAGAGCCGCGGCGTCTACGAGACGCCGGGCGGCACGGTGCTGGTGGCCGCGCACCGGGCCCTGGAATCGCTCTGTCTGGACCGCGACACGGCGCATTACAAGGCCCAGGTGGCCCTGCGCTTCGCGGAACTGATCTACTACGGCCAGTGGTTCCACCCGCTGCGCGAGGCCCTGCAGGCCTTCGTCGCCAGCACCCAGACGCGCGTCGCCGGACGGGTCCGCCTGCGCCTGTGCAAGGGGGCGGTGACGGTCATCGGTCGCGTCAGCGCCGAGAGCCTGTACCGTGAAGACCTGGCCACCTTCGGCGAGGACGACGTCTACGACCAGAAGGACGCCGGCGGCTTCATCCGCCTCTTCGGCCTGCCGATGAAGGTGCAGGCGATGCTGCGCGGCGCCTCCGAGGAGGCGCAGGCCCTGACGGCGCCGGACCATGGCTGGTTCAAACGGGATTGACCCTCACCCCCCGGCCCCCTCTCCCGCGGTGCGGGCGAGGGGGTGCCCTACGAATCGGGTGGGGTGTGTGATTGCACAGCAGATTGGATAACGGGCGGTAGTGACCGTTGAATTCCTTGGTCCTGCCGGATGACGTTTCTGAGGAAGCTTCCATGATCTTTCTACCTGACGGTACGGTGACCACGCCGCTGGGCTTCGCCGCCGGTGCGACGGCCTGCGGCCTCAAGGCTTCCGGCCGCGACGATCTGGCCCTGCTGGGTTCGGACCGCCCGATGACGGCGGCGGGGATCTTCACGCAATGCGCCCTACCGGCAGCGCCGGTGCTGCTGGACCGCGCGCTGCTGCGGGAGGACGCGAGCGATCTGCGCGGGGTGGTGATCAACGCGGGCATCGCCAACGCCTGCACGGGCGCGGCGGGGATGGACGACGCGCGGGCGATGCAGGCGGCGGCGGCCGAGGCCCTGGGCTGCCGGGCGGCGCAGGTGCTGGTGCTGTCCACCGGGGTCATCGGGCGGCGATTGGACATGGCCAAGGTGCGCGCGGGCGTCGCGGGCGCGGCGGCGCGGCTGCGCCCCGACGGCGGCGCGGAGCTGGCGCGGGCGATGATGACCACGGACACGCGGCCCAAGGAGGCGGCGGTGACCGTCGCGCTCTCCGGCGGCACGGTGCGCATCGGGGGCGCGGCCAAGGGCGCGGGCATGATCCACCCGGACATGGCCACGATGCTGGCCATCGTCACCACGGACGCGGCGGTGGACGCGGCGGAGCTGGACGGGCTGCTGCGCGCCGCGGCCGCCGCCAGCTTCAACCGCATCACGGTGGACGGCGACACCAGCACCAACGACACCCTGCTGCTGCTGGCCAACGGCGCGACGGGCGTGGGTCTGGCGGACGCGGCGGACCGCGCGGCCTTCGCCGCGGGATTGCTGGCGGTCTGCCGGCGCCTGGCCCTGGCCATCGTGCGCGACGGCGAAGGCGCCCGGCGGTTGGCGGCCATCGAGGTGCGAGGAGCGGCGAATGGGGCGGACGCCCTGGCGGCGGCGCGGACCATCGCCACCTCGCCCCTGGTCAAGACGGCGCTGGCCGGCGGCGACCCCAATTGGGGGCGCATCCTGGCGGCGGCGGCGCGCTCGGGGGCGGCCCTGGACGGGAATGGCGTGCGCCTGGCCATCGCCACGGGCGACGGGGATGGCGGCGTGGGCGGCGACTGGCTGACCCTGGTGTCCGGGGGCGTCGCGGCGGCCTACTCGGAAGAGAACGCGGCGGCCATCCTGGGCGGCGCGGATGTGGCCATCCAGCTGGACCTGGGCCTGGGAACGGCGTGCGAGACGGTGTGGACCTGCGACCTGACGGCGGACTACGTGGCGATCAACGCGGATTACACGACCTGACGATGATGGACGGCTACGGCACCCGCCAGCAACAACATGTCCGGCGCAATACGGCTGCGGAATCCGGCATCTATTCGAGAGCCGTCGAGCACCTCGACGCGAAACGGCAGATCGGATTCAACGAAGTCCTGCTGCAGATGGGCCAAGGTGATTTCGTCGAGTGGCTGCTCCCCGTCGATCAGGAGATCCAGGTCGGACGACGGGCGGGCGTCGCCGCGGGCCCGCGAGCCGAAGACCATGACCGGCACGGTCGGTAGACGGGCAACCAGCACGGCTAGCACCTGTCGCAGCTGATCAGCGGGGAGTTGGGGCTTCATGTGATGCGATCCTGCATGCGTTGCAGCAGCTTCCAAGCCAGCTCGAAGCCGTACTCGAAGCGCTGGATGACGCCATCGCGCAGGAGGTCCGCTTCATCGACCCCACCGCGGCTTGCGCTATGCAGACGCAGCGCGAGGTCGAGCGAATCGATGGCGCGCCCAAGGGGAGTCAGATCCAACAGCCGTGGTTCCATGCTGCAACGCTAGACGGGGGGCGGAGCCGGTGTCAAGCCCTGCCACCGGCTCCGCCTGATCGTTGGATCAGGGCGTGGCAGGCAGGCCCTGCATGGCACCGCCAAAGAGGGCGGCGCCGATACCCAGTGGAATGAGGATGGCCATCATCACGCCGAAGACAGCCGCTACGCCGAGGACGATGGTGATGGCGGTCTTGGTGTTGTCCAGGTCAAGTCCGGCGCGCACGGCGACGAAGCCGGTGGCCAGCAGCCAGAAGAAGACGAAGAAGTTGACGCAGGGGATGGCGGAAAAGAGGCTGGGGGCATAGGCGAAGCCGATGACGCGCAGCATCTCCGGCAAGGTGGCCTGACCGTTGAAGACCTTGGTGCCGATCAGCCAGGTCACAACGGCCCAGACCAGCCAACCGACGAGGGTGCTGGCAATCTGGCCCAAGAGGCTGGGGGCGAAGTTGTCGGAATGCATGGCTCCACTGATCAGACCGCCGATCAGGGCGACGGCGGCGACCAGCATGGCGGCTTGCCGCGTGGCATCGGGATCGTGCTCCACCTCTTCGTAGGTGGCGGCGTCCAGCTTCATGGCACCGACCACGCGCTGCATCATCGTCTGCATGGAGATCTCCTCGGAAATAGGCAAAGGGCGACCACAGGCGGTCCCAGGCAGGGTACACCCACGGCCTGGGACTGTCCAGGGTGCGGCGCGAGGCGGTATTCCGCTGGCGGCCGGCATCTTGCTGAAGGCGGCGCTGCGTCCTTGATCCAGCACCTGTGATATCGTTCGGTCCCCGCATCGTCGTCCGGCCACCTCGACCCCGACTGGTGCTGAGGTCCGGTTTACCGCAAAGGAGCTCTGTCATGCGCGCCCTCCGCCCCCTCTTCCTCTCCCTCTGTCTGCTGCTGCTGGCCGCCGCCCAGGCCCCCCTGGGCCATGCCGCCGGCCTGCGGTCGCCTGTCGCCCAGAAGACGCATTGCATCAAGCAGGGCGAGACCTTGTACCGCATCGCCCTGCTCTACGGCGTGACGACGCAGGCCATCGCGGCGGCCAACGGCATCGTCAACCCCAACCTGATCTACGCGGGACAATGCCTGACGATCCCGGCCGCCACCCCGGGCGCGACGGCGGTGCCGGGCATCCCGGCCTCCGGCCCCTGCTCGGCGCCCAACAGCCCACTGCTGAAGTCCTCCAACTTCATCTTTGGCACGGCGCCCAACGTGGGGGCCTGGCTGAAGCCGGGCTTCAAGGTGAGCGGCTGCGCCAACGTCTTCGAGGCCCAGTTCAGCTGGCGGCTGAAGGACGCGGGGGCGAGCACCATCGCCAACGGCCACGTGACGGCCAGCTGCGGCACGGGCTGCGTGGGCAGCTTCGCCTTCAACCTGAACTACAGCGTCGCCCAGACGCAGGTGGGCACGGTGGAGCTGTTCGACGAAGCGGCCAGCGATGGGCACGAGATCCTGCTGAACAGCATTCCGGTGGTGTTGCAGCCTTGAGGGGCGGCGCGGTTGTCCCCGTGAACCCCGGCGGGTGAAACGCCGGTTCATGTGGGCTGCACCATACAGCCCCGGGTAGCACAAGCAGGAGGGCGGCCCCAGACGGGCCGCCCTCCTGCTGTTCACCATCGGACCTGTCCTGTCCCGCGGCCCCTGGCCGCCCCTGCGTCAGGCGGCGCCGAGCTCCAGGGGATCCTCGGGATGGGCGGCGGCCCAGAGGGCCTTGTAGTCCTCTGGGAGGTACTTGGCGGCCTCCACCTTCTGGATCTCGCCGGCGTAGTCGCGGCGGTTGACCCGCTCCAACAGGTTGCCGGCGGCCTTGAACTTCATCCGCCGACGGCCGTTCTTGGCCACCGAGAGGCGGAAGATGCCCAGCCCGTTGAGCCGCACGGGCCGGCCGGCCATGAAGAAGAACTCCAGCGGCGGTCTCTGGGAGCGCCCGGTCGGGCACCTGCCCCCGGGCAGCGCCCGGCGCAGCGCAGCGGAG
>JBGAUA010000157.1:0-8374 GCA_044228875.1 Anaerolineae bacterium | reverse complement strand
GGACACAGAGGGCTCCTTGGATACGGTGGCCGCCCTGGCCGCGGCCGCGCCCTTTCCCGTGGCCGACACCAGCCAAGCGCTGGACTTCAGCTTCAGTGGTCTGAAGACCGCCATGCGCCGCCGCGTGGAGGCCGCCCGCGCCGGCGGTAGGGAGCTGGAGGTGTCCATTCTGGCGGCCGGCTTCCAGGCGGCGGTCGTCAGGGCCCTGGTGGGACGGGCGCGTCGGGCCTTGGATCGGCATCCCGAGGCCCGCGTGCTCCTGCTGGCCGGCGGCGTCGCGGCCAACGGCCCCTTGCGCGCCGCCCTGGCATCGGCGATCGACCGGCCGGTCTTCGCCCCACCCCTGGAGCTCTGCACCGACAACGCGGCGATGATCGCTGCAGCGGGGCATTTCGCGGCGGCGGCAGGGCGGCGGGACGGGCTGGGCCTCGACGTGGTGGCGGGGCTGGGCTGGGACTGACCCGCCGACGACTACGACGAACGCCCGCCCCGCATCACCCCGTAGGCCGCCAGCGCCGCGCGGCGCGCCGCGCCCAGATCAACGATCGGCTCGGGATACGCCGCCTTCGCTCCCAACGGCGAGGTCCAAGGCGCATGGATGATGGCCTCCGGCAGGTCCAGCAGTTCGGGCAGCCAGCGCTTGACGTAGGACCCGTCCGGGTCGAAGCGGCGGCCCTGGGTCACCGGGTTGAAGATGCGGAAGTAGGGCGCCGCGTCGGCCCCCGAGCCCGCTGACCACTGCCAACCCAGGGAGTTGGCCGCCAGGTCCGCATCCACCAGGGTGTCCCAGAACCAGCGGGCGCCCTCCTGCCAGGGCTGCCGCAGCTGCTTGACCAGGAAGGATGCGACCACCATGCGCACGCGGTTGTGCATCCAGCCGGTCGCCCAGAGCTGGCGCATGCCCGCGTCCACCAAGGGGATGCCCGTGCGCCCGCGCCGCCAGGCCTCAAGGGCCGCCGGATCCTCCGCCCAGGGAAAGCGCGCGAACTCCGGCCGCAACGGCTGCGCTGGCGTATGCGGGAAGTGGTGAAGCAGATGGTAGGCGAACTCGCGCCAGCCCAGCTCGGTGATGAAGGGCGACGCGCGCCAGTCCTGAGGGCCTTGGCCTTGCCGCGCCGCCGCCTCGGCCGCGGCGTGCCAGACCTGGGCCGGCGAGATCTCGCCCCAATGCAGATGGGGTGAGAGCCGCGAGGTGCCGTTCTCGGCGGGCCGGTCGCGACCCTCCCCGTAGCCGGCGAAGGCCGTCGCCAGGAAGCGCTCCAAGGCGGCATGGGCGCCGGACTCGCCGGGTTGCCAGCAAGCCCGCATCGCCCGGTCCCAAGGAACCACCGGCAGCAGACCCAGACTGTCCAGCGGCAGCGTGGCAGGCCAATCCTCTGGCCCGGGGATCCATTCCGGGGCCGGGTCGGGCAGCGGCGGGTCCAGCTGCCGCAGCTGCGCGCGCCAAAAGGGGGTGAACACCTGGAACGGCCGACCGGCCTGGGTGGCCACCGTCCAGGGCTCGGCCAACAACGCGGCGGCGTGGATCCGGACGTGGAGGCCATCGGCCGGCAGCGAGGTCGCGAGCGCCGCGTCACGCGCGGCGGCTGCCGGCTCGTAGCGGCGGTTCCAGGAAACGGCCGTCGCGCCGGTCATGGCCGCCAGCCGCCGCAGGGCGTCCGCCGTCGGCCCGCGCAGGACGGTCAACCGCGAGCCACGCGCGCGCAGGTCGGCATCCAGCGCCGCCAGCGAGCCGGCGAGCCACCAGCATGACGCCGCGCCCGGTGGCCAGTCGCCCTCCTCCTCGGGAGCATGGATATAGACGGGGATCAAAGGCCCACCGCGGGCGAGCGCCGCCGCGAGCGCCGGGTTGCCGGCCAGGCGCAGGTCCTGGCGAAACCAGAGCAGTTCGGTGGGCGATCCGTGGTCGGTCACGGGCTACCGCTCCCCCGCCAACCCCGTCGCGATCACCCTCGCGTTGTGGCGCATCATCGACAGGTAGCCCGGGGCCGGACCGTCGGCGCCGGTCAGCGATTCCGTGTGCAGGTCGGTGACCACCCGCGCGCCTGTTTCCAGGGCGAGCTGCCGGGCCAGCTGGGGATTGACCCCCGACTCCAGGAAGATGGCCGGCGTACCCGTGGCCACGATCTGGTCCACCAGCTGCGCCAGCTGCCGGGCCGAAGGTTCCGCGCTGGTGCTGAAGCCGGGCACAACAGCACCCACCACCCGCAGGTCATAGCGGTCGGCGAAGTAGCCCAGGCTCTCGTGGTTGGTCACCAGCAGCCGCCGCTCCGCGGGGACAGCGGCCAACAAGGCGCGAATCTCCGCGTCCAGAGCCGTCAGCTCGCCCTGGTAGGCGCGGGCGTTGGCGGCGTAGGTCGCGGCGCCGTCCGGATCGGCCGCGGTCAGGCCCGTGGCGATGTTCGCGACGTAGCGTCGCACGAGCAGCGGATCCAGCCACAGGTGCGGATCGCCCGCGGCGTGGCCCTGTGGCGCCTCGTCTTCCGTCCCTTCATCCAGGTGTCGCAGGGGAATGCCCGCTGCTGCTTCGATGACCGGCTTGTCCTCGCCCGCAGCGGTCAGCAGGTCGCTCAGGAAGGTCTCCAGTCCGGCACCGTTGACGACCAGGATGTCCGCGTCGGCGACGCGTCGCAGATCGGCGGGGGTCGGCTGGAAGGCGTGGGGGTCCACGCCGACGGGAACGAGACTGTCCACCGGCGCGCGGTCACCCGCTACCCCGCGAACGATGTCGGCCAGGAAGGACTCGGCCGCCAGCACCCGCAGGGGTACGCTCTCAACCTTGGTCGCCGATCCTGCCACCGGCGGCGGGATCGGCGTCATTCGTCCGGCGGTTGGCCCGCAGGCCGCCAGGAGCGCGGCGAGGGCCACCATGGCGGCGGCGTCACGGCATGACATGGCGGACTCCCTTGATTTCTGCGGTCAGCGTGATCCGGCCGCGCGTCGGAACCGGGCGGGTCGACCGGACCACCACGTGGGCAGCAGGCCGCCGCGCGGATGGAACAGGTACACGGCGCCGAAGAGCCCCGTGGCCACCAGGACCACCGCCGCGCCCGAAGCCACGTCGAGGTAGTAGCTGAGATAGATGCCCGTGAAGCCCGAGGCTGCGCCCAGGACGGCGGAGATCAGCATCATCGGGGGCAGGCGCCTGGTGAGCAGGGATGCCGTCGCCGGCGGGGTGACCAGCATGGCCGCCACCAGGCCCACCCCCACCGCCGGCAGCGAGGCGACGATGGTAACGGCCAGGAGCAGCAGGATGAGGATGCGCAGCGGCTCGACCGGCAGGCGCAAAGTGGCCGCCAGGACCGGATCGAAGCTGACCACCAACAGCTCCTTGTACAGGAGGACGATCGTGCCGACAACCGCCGCGCCCAGGGCGCCGATCAGGAGCAGATCGCCGCGCGAGACCCCCAGCACATCGCCGAAGAGGATGTGGCTCAGGTCCACCGCGTAGCCGCGGCTGCTGCTGATCAGCGCGATTCCAAGCGACAAGGCGCCCGCGAAGAGGATGCCGATGGCCGTGTCCTCCTTGATGCGCCCCTGCCGCGACACCGCGCCGATGAGCAGGGCTACCGCCACCGCGGCCACCGCCGCGCCCAGCAGCAGGTTGGCGCCCCAGAGGTAGGCCACCGCCACGCCAGGCAGAATGGCATGGGCCATCGCGTCGCCCAGGAAGGCCATGCCGCGCAGGACCACGTAGCAGCCGATGACCGCGCAGACCGCGCCCACCAGCACGGAGGCCAAGAGGCCACGCTGCATGAAGCCGTAGCGCAGCGGCGCGGCGAACCATTCGACGAGAGCCGCGTCCGGCATCAGAGGCGCCCCCGCGCCCGGTCGCGGGCGTCCGCCCCGCTGCCCGGTGTGGCGGATGCGGCGTGGTCCGCGCCGCCGTCGACGAACAGGGCGCCGGCACGCGGCGCCGGGACGCCGTGATCCACCAACAGCAGGCCCTCCATCACCAGCGCCTGGCGGCCAAAGGCCGCCTTCACCTGCTCGGCGTTGAACACCGCTTCGGCCGGACCGAAGGCAAGCAGCCGGCGGTTGAGCAACAGCACCTGGTCGAAGCGCTCCGCCGCCAGCTGCAGGTCATGGGTGGCCACGATGACCGTGACCCGCCGCCGCCGCAAGTCATCCAGGAGGTCCAGCACGAGCTCCTGGCTGGTCACGTCCACCCCGGCGAAGGGCTCGTCCAGGAGCAGGATATGCGGCTCCTGCGCCAGGGCGCGGGCCAGGAAGACCCGTTGCTGCTGGCCGCCGGAGAGGTCGCCGATGGGGCGCTGGGCCAGGCTGGCGATGCCCAGGCGCTCCAGGCAGTCCATCGCGGCCGCCCGATCGGAGCGCCCCGGCCGCCTGAACCAGCCCAGCCGGGCATAGCGCCCCATCAGCACCACGTCCTGCACCGACAGCGGGAAGCGCCAGTCCACCTCTTCGCGCTGCGGCACGTAGGCCACACAGTCCTTGTCGTGGCCGAAGGGCAGGCCATGCACGAGCACACGCCCCGTCTCAGGTCGCAGCAGCCCGACCATGGCCTTGAAGAGCGTGGACTTCCCGGCGCCGTTAGGCCCTACCACGGCCACGCGCGTCCCCTCCGGAACGCTGAAGCTCACATCCTCCAGGGCCCTTGCCGCCGCCGAGCCATAGCGCAGGGTGAGCGCCTCCACCGACAGGTGGGCGGGGCCGAGGTCTACGGCAGGATCGAAGGCTGTCGACTGACGGCCAAGGGTGGGCATGCGGATCTCGCTGATCGCCGGTTGGGACGGGTGTCGCGACGGCCGGACGCGGCGCCTGGGGTGGACCTGCGGAGCCGACCCCGGGCGTCCGGGCTCGTGATCGGGCGAGTATAGCCCATCCGCACGCCCCCGACCCTAGCGGCGTTCCACGCCGTCCGGCGCCGGCCTGGTCGGCCCCATGTTGGTCCTGGCGCGCCGGGCGGGCTACAATCGGTCCTGCGAAGGACAACCGTCATGCTCGATCTCGTCGCAAGCGCCCCCGACCCGCAGCTTCCTCCGGCGATCCTGAATCCAGTCCCGCCGGCCATGCTTCCCGCCCCGGATCGCATTCTGGGTGAGTGGTGGCCGATGCCTGACGCCGTGGACGCGCCGGGTCCCACGCTGGTCATCATCGCGGGCGTTCACGGCAACGAACCGGCCGGCGTTCACGCCGCGCGACGCGTGCTCGCTGCGCTGGCCGAAACGCGACCGCCCTTTGCCGGCCGTCTGGTGGCGGTCGCCGGCAACCGTCAGGCCCTGGCCAGCGGTAAGCGTTTCATCGACCGGGACCTCAACCGCAACTGGTCAGCCGCTCAGCTGGCCGCCGCGCGGGAGCGGGTGGCCGCCGGCACCGCCGGCGCGGAGGATCGCGAGCAGGTGGAGTTGGCGGCGGCCTTGGACCCCGTACTGCGGGAAGCCAAGGGCCGCGTCTACATCGTGGACTGTCACAGCACCTCCTCGCACAGCGCGCCCTTCATGTTGTTCGCCGACACCCTGGTCAACCGCGAGTTCGCCGCAGCGTTTCCGCTGCCCTTGGTGCTGGGCCTGGAAGAGCAGATCGACGGCGCCCTCTTCGACCATTACCACGGGCGTGGCGTGGTGACCTTGGGCGTGGAAGGCGGGCAACATGCCTCAGCCGAGGCCGTGGACAACGTGGAGGCCGTCATCTGGCTGGCCCTGCGCCATGCCGGCTGCCTGCCGGCGATGACCGAGGACGAAGCCGAGCGCCATCACGCGCACCTCCGCCGCGCGCGCGGCTCGGTTCCCTGGATCGTCGAAGTGCGCTATCGCCACGGCATCCGCGGCGACGATGGCTTCCGGATGCGCCCGGGCTACGTGAACTTCCAGTCGGTGCACAGCAGTGAGCATCTCGCCGACGATCGCCGTGGGGCGGTGAGGGCGCCGGAGGACGGCCATATCCTCATGCCCCTCTACCAAGGCCAGGGCGAAGACGGCTTCTTCATGACCCGACCGGTCAAGCCCATCTGGCTCGCGGTATCCGCGCGACTGCGTCGGCGTCGCCTCGGTTGGGCGGTCAAGCTGCTGCCCGGCGTCAGCCGCGACCCCGAGCACCGCGGCACCCTGCGGATCGACACCCGGGTGGCCCGGCTCTATCCCATGGACATCTTCCATCTGCTGGGCTATCGGCGCGTGCGCCGCGAGGGCCGCGTCATCTACGTCACCCGCCGGATGCACGACCGTCCGGGTGAATAGGGCTCGGCCTTCGGACCCATCGTGCTTCGATCGGCCCGTGGCCGATCGCGATGAGAATCACTCCGCCGCCTCGTAGGCGAGCACCTGGCGCAGGAGCGCCCGCAGTCCCAATGGTTGCTGTCCCCGGGATCGCCAGCCTGCGCCAACCGCGAAGGCCTGGCGCCATTGCTCGCGCAGGATGCCCCAGGCATGAAAGACCGAGTGGCGGCGATCATAGATATGGGTGGCTTCGGCCGTCACGCCGTTGAGTTCGACGATCTTGAAGCCGTGCCCGGCGCGAAAGGCCGCGAGGTCCGGTGCGCGTAGGTCATAACGCCCGAAGCAGAAGCCATGGTAGGCGCGGCTGATGCGGTCGATGGCCGACTCAAGCTCGGGCGTGCCGATGGCGCTCCCGTCCTTGAACTCCGCCCCCAAGCGGTGGGTGCCGAGGTCCACCAGTTCGACCACTTCACCGGCGGGCAGCACCTCGTAGAGCCGCTCCGCGTGGGCCCGCTCGAAACGATGGGCCATGCAGAGCGCCCGCTCGTCCATCAGGATCAGCTGCCCCAAGGTTCGGACGCCGTCGCCGGTCACCGTGGTGGGCCGCTTGTCGGTGATGGAGAAGATCCGGCCCCGCTCCTCGTCCGGGTGGCGGATGTAGAAGACGCCGAACTCGCGCCCAGGGGCAAACTCCTGGGCGATGACCGGCACGGTGATCGCCTGGAAGTAATCGGCCGCCTGCGCCAGGTCCGCGACGATCCGGACCCCCGTACCCCGCTGCCCGACGTCCGGCTTGAGGACGATGGGAAAGGCCTGGTCCGCGGCCGTCATCCAGTCGCGGACGGCACCTACACGCTCGAGGGTGGCCCCCGGCGCAATCAGCGCGTGGGCCAGGAGGACGTCGCCGGCGCCCGCCGCCAGGCCGCGATAGATCTCGTCCTTGCTCTCGCCGATGAGGCCGCCGGCCGGCAGGGCCGGGTTGGCCAGCGTGAACAGCGTCAGGCTCCGGTGACGGAAGCCCAGCCAGAGCACGTGGGCCACCACTGGAGGATAGAAGCGCCACATCGGCCAATACTCCCAGTGACGCAGCCGCAGCCAGCGGCCCCACAGGCGACGACGCCCTTCCCAGGTCAAGGCCGGCACGGCCAGCGTCATGACCGACCAGACGAGGACCAGGGCGCCCAGGAACAGCGGCAGGGCCAGTCGTTCATAGCGGTCGACGACCGACTGCAAGCGGTGACCGACAACCATGCTGGCAGTGACCACCAGAGGCACCCAGATCCCCGCGGCCAGGGCCAGAAGCCCGAAGACCTTGCCGAAGGGGGCGTGGAGGGCTCCGGCCGCGACATAGGTGGGCAGCCGCAGCCCCGGGACGAAGCGGCTGCCCAGGATGGCCGACAGGCCCTTGTGATGGGTGAACCACTCGCGTCCGCGCGCCAGATCCCGCGGCGAAATGATCCAGCGCATGGGCGCGCGGCGCAGCAAGGACCCCGCCAGCCAGCGGCCCGCCGCGTACAGCAGCAGGTCGCCGCCGAGAATGCCGACAAAGCCGGCCAGAATGGCCTCCGACAGACCGAGATGCCCGCGGGCGGCCAGCATGCCGCCGCCGATGAGCGCCAGGTCCTCGCTGGCCAGGGTGCCCAGGGCGATGCCGGTCATCGTCCACAAGGTCCGCCGCCCATCGCCCACCGGCCCGGTCAGGGGCGGGCCACCGATCGGCAGCTCGACACGCGACGCGACCGCCGGATCATCCGGTGCAGCGGCGCCGCCGGAGTGCGCCATGGCCGCCGCCGCCCATAGGGCCAGGGCCAAGGGCAGGACGGCGCGGCCGGCCCTGCTCATCGTCGCGAGTCCAGGAGCAGGGCCGGACCCAAGGCCGCACGGCAGGGCGCGCCGGCGGCATAGCGGAAGCTGAGCCCCCATCCGCCGGCGCGAAGCTGGCTGTAACTCACGGTGCGCGCGTCGGGGCGATGCATGCAGACCGACCAGGGACCTCGGCGCGGCTCAGGGCCGCGGTGGAACCGAGCCATGTCGGCCGGCGCAAGCCCGGCCGGGCCCGCCACGGCATCGTGCAGGGACCGCCTCGCCGACACGACCTCCGCCGGACGGTACGATGACGACGAGAGCAGCGTCGTCGTCGTCGGAAGATCCTGTTGCGTCAGTGACCCACCGTCCCAACGCCAGACCCGCGCCTG
>JBGAUA010000156.1:0-8436 GCA_044228875.1 Anaerolineae bacterium | reverse complement strand
GACCGCCGCTCCAGTCCACTTGCGCCTCAATCCCGCCGCCCCCCCACCCACCCCCTAAGCCCCGCCTCATCCACCACCCGCACCCCAAGCGCCTGCGCCTTCGCCAGCTTCGAGCCTGCTGCTTCGCCCGCGAGCAGGCAGCTCGTCTTCTTGCTCACCGAATCCGTCACCTTGCCGCCGGCCGCCTCGATGTAGGCCTTTGCCTCCTCGCGGCTCATCGTGGGCAGGGTGCCCGTGATGACGAAGGTCAGCCCCGCCAGCGGTCGCGTGTCGGCATCGCCGCCGGCACCCTGCGCGCCCGCGCCCGCGTCCGTCGGCGGCACCCAGTCCGGGTCCGCCAGTCGCAGCCCCACCGCGCGCAGCCGTTCCACCAGCGCCGCGTTATGCGGCAGGGCGAACCAGGCCGTGAGGGAGGTGGCGATCTCCGGGCCTATCCCCTCCACCGTCTGCAGGCTGTCCGCGTCGGCCGCCGCCAGGGCGTCCAGGCTGCCGAAGCGGGCCGCCAGGGCCTGGGCCACCGAGTCGCCCACGTGGCGGATGCCCAAGGCCACCAGCAGGCGGCGCAGAGAGCGGCCCTTCGCCTCGGCGATGGCCGCCAGCAGGTTCTCCGTGCGCTTCTCCGCAAAGCCCTCACGGCCCTCAAAGTCCGCCGCCGTCAGGTGGAAGAGGTCCGCCACGTCCTGCACCAGACCCGCCTCCACCAGCTGCGCCGCCAGCTTCTTGCCCAGGCCCTCGATGTCCATCGCCCCGCGGCTCACGAAGTGCTCCACCCGCCGCACCAGCTGCCGCGGGCAGGCCGCATTGACGCAGAAGGTGTCCGCCGCCCCCTCCTCGCGCAGCACCGTCTCGCCGCAGGCCGGGCATACCGCCGGCATCTCCCAGGGCGCCGCGTCCGGCGGGCGCAGCTCCGGCAGCACGCGGATCACCTGCGGGATCACCTCCCCCGCGCGCTTGATCAGCACCGTGTCGCCCACCCGGATGTCCCGCTCCCGCACATAGTCCTCGTTGTGCAAGGTCGCCTGGCTCACCGTCACGCCGCCGATGAACACCGGCTCCAAGGTGGCATGCGGCACCAGCCGCCCCGTGCGCCCCACCGTCACCGCGATGGCCAACAGCCGCGTCGTCGCCTCGCTCTCCGCCGTCTTGTAGGCGATCGCCCAGCGTGGGTGGTGGCTCACCGCGCCCAGCTCCGCCTGGCGGTTCAAGTCGTCCACCTTGAAGACCATGCCGTCCGCCAGGTAGTTCAGCTGCCCCCGCCGCGCCAGCCAGTCCCGCGCGTAGGCCATCGCCGGCTCCAGGGCGTCGAAGCGCCGCGCATCCGGGCTCACCGGCAGGCCCAGGGCCCGCAGGGCCTCCAGCATCGCCCAATGCGTGGCTACGCCCAGGGCCTCCGGGTCCGGCACCCCGTAGGCCCAGAAACGCAGCGGGCGCGCTGCCGTCGCCGCCGGGTCCAGCTGCCGCAGGCTACCGGCGGCCGTATTGCGGGCGTTGATGTAGGCCGGCAGCCCCGCCGCCAGTTGCCGCTCGTTCAGGGCCGCGAAGGCGTCCAGCGGAAAGTACACCTCGCCGCGCAGCTCCAGGAGCGGAGGGATGCCCGGCACCGGCGCCGCTGTCGATCGCCCCTCCGGCGCCCCCAGGCGCAGCGGGATGCTACCGATCGTCCGCACGTTCGCCGTGATGTCCTCGCCCACCGTGCCATCGCCGCGGGTGGCGCCGCGCGTCAGCAGCCCGTCCTCGTAACGCAGGGCCACCGCAAGGCCGTCGATCTTCGGCTCCACCACGAAGCCCAGATCCGCCTCCGTCGTGCCCTCCGGCAGGCGGCGCAGCATGCGCTCAAGCCAGGCCCGGATGTCCTCCTCGGCGAAAGCGTTGTCGAGGCTCAGCATCGGCATCGCATGCCGCACCTTGGCAAAGCCCTCGGCCGCCACGCCCCCCACCCGCTGCGTCGGCGAGTCCGGCGTGACCAGTTCCGGATGCTCCGCCTCCAGGCGACGCAAGCCCTCCATCAGGGCATCGTACTCCGCGTCCGTGACCACCGGCGCGTCCAGCACGTAGTAGGCCTGGCTGTGCCGCGCCAGCTCGCGGCGCAGGAAGGCGGCGCGCTCGGCGGGGGTCGTGGGGGGCACGGGTGGTTTCTACCCCCCCGTGAACTTCGTCTTGAAGCCCAGCCCCTGCAGGAAGGCCGCCGCCTTGTCACGGTGGTCGCCCTGGATGAGGATCTGGCCCTCCTTGGCCGAGCCGCCGCTACCGCAGGCCTCGCGCAGACGGCGGGCCAGGTCCTTGAAGTCCGCTTCCGACACGCGCAGGTCGTAGACCAGGGTCGCCGTCTTGCCGCCGCGGCCCTTGACCTCACGACGGATCGACACCGTCTGCTTCTCCGGCGGCAGGGGCGGGCCGGCCAGCCAGGGCGGCTTGGGCGGAGCCTTGGCGGCATCCGCCCGCTGGCGGGCGGCGGCGTCCGTGGAGTAGACCAGGCGGCCAGGTCGTTCGGGCATGGGCGCAAGGATAGGATGGAGGCGGGTGCACCGTCAAGGGCCTGCGCTACAATAACCGGCGAGGCCCACATGCCTCGGCCCCGCCGGCCTCCAGGCGCCCGGACCCCCCGTGGGCCGGGACGCCGCGGGGCGCCGGGGCGGCAGTCGAGAGGCGGCGATCGCCGCAGACGCTGACGACAGGTTGTTTTCGCACCAGCCCCCAAGCCGGACCCCCTTGCCGGACCCCAACCAAGGAGCGCAGCCATGAGCACGCTACCGCAAGACGCCGCCCCCGCCGCTGAGCGGCGCAAGGTCACCGTGCGCACCATCCAGGCGCGGCGGGACAAGGGTGAGCCCATAACAATGCTCACCGCCTACGACTTCCCCTCCGCCCGCCTGGTGGACGAGGCCGGCGTGGACATGATCCTCGTGGGCGATTCCCTGGCCATGGTGGTGCTGGGCCACGAGAACACCCTGTCCGTGACCCTCGACGAGATGCTGCACCATGCCCGCGCCGTGCGTCGCGGCTCCCGCTTCGCCCTGTTGGTGGGCGACCTCCCCTTCATGACCTACCAGGTGGACGAGGCGCAGGCCTTGCGCAGCGCCGGGCGCTACGTGCAGGAGGCCGGCATGGACGCCGTCAAGATCGAGGGCGGGCGCAGCATGGCCGCCACCGCGCGCCGCATCGTGACCGCCGGCATCCCCGTGCAGGGCCATATCGGCCTGACGCCCCAGAGCGTCAACACCCTCGGCGGCTGGCGGGTGCAGGGCAAGACCGCCCGCGCCGCGGTCGACCTCATCGACGACGCCGTGGCCCTGGAGGACGCCGGCGTATTCTCCATCGTCCTGGAGAGCGTGCCCGAGCCCGTGGCCCAGGCCATCACCGACCGCGTGCGCGTGCCCACCATCGGCATCGGCGCCGGCCTGGGCGCCAGCGGTCAGGTGCTCGTCTACCACGACATGCTGGGGCTCCATGCCGGCCTGTCCCCCCGCTTCGTCCGCCATTACGCCGAGCTGGGCCGGGCAACGGGCGAGGCCATCGCCGCCTACGCCGCCGACGTGAAGGCCCGCCGCTTCCCCGCCCCCGAGCATACCTACCCCATGCCCGAGGAGGAGCTGGCGGCCTTCCAGGAGCTGCTTGCCGAGCGTGACCGCGACCGCCGTCGCCCGGCGCCCGAGGGCGGGCGCCGGCTGATCGCCTAGGGCAGGCGAGCCACCATGACCTTTGCGCCCCTGCGCGTCCTCATCCTGGGCACCGGCGCCCTGGCCAAGCTCATCGGCTTCCGCCTGGCCGTGGCTCGCGCGGATGACGCGCCCCTGGCCGCGGTCACTCTCGCCGGGGACTGGGCGGCGGCCGTGGAGGCCATCGCCGCAGGCGGCATCGTCCTGGAGGAGGCCGACGGGCGCGTCGGCCAGGCCACGGTGGACGCCCTGACGCGCGACGCTCTGGCCGCGGCTCTGGGCCTTGTGCCCCGCCCGCTGTCCACAGACCCGCAAGGCCCCTACGATCCTGACCGTCCCGTGGGTCGGCGCGACCCGCGGGATCTGAGCAGCCGAGACGACCGGCGCGGCGCTTTCGACCTGGTGCTGGTGCTGGTCAAGAGCCGTCAGACCGCCGCCGTGGCCCCCCTCGCCGCCGCGGCCGCCGGCGCTGGCGGCCGCGTCCTCAGCCTGCAGAACGGCCTGGGGCACCGCGAGCTGCTGCAGGCCGCCGCCGGCGACCCCGACCGCGTCCTCGGGGGCGTCACCTCCGTGGGCGCCACCGGCCGGGGTCCGGCGCGGCTGCGTGCCGGCGGCCTGGGCGCTACCTGGCTGGGCCCCAGCCGCGGTCCGGGGCCCAGCGCCGACGACATCGCCCGGCGCTTCGAAGCCGCCGGACTGCCCTGCGCCGTCAGCCCCGACGTGGACGCCCTCATCTGGCGCAAGCTGGCCGTCAGTTGCGCCATCAACCCCCTCACCGCCCTGACCGGCCTGCCCAACGGCGCCTTGCTGGCGGACACGCGCCTGCGCGCCCTGGCCGAGGCCGCCGCCCGTGAGGCCGTCGCCGTCGCCGCCGCCCTGGGCATCCAACTCCGCGCCGACGGCGCCGACCTGGTGGCCGAGGTGGCCGAGCGCACCGCCGCCAACCGCTCCTCCATGCTGCAGGACCTGGACCGCGGCGCCCCCACCGAGATCGACGCCATCTGCGGCGCCGTCGTGGCGCGGGCCTCCGCCCTGGGCCTGGACGCGCCGGTAAACGCCTGGCTGCTGGAGGCGGTGCGGCGACTGGAATCCGGTGGCGAGCGGGCCGAAGTGGATTGGCCGGCAGCGGAGACGGCCGGCCGATGAACAGCGTCCAGACCCCCGCCGCGCTCCGCGACTGGCGCGCCGCCCATCCGGCAACCCTCGGCCTGGTACCCACCATGGGCTACCTCCACGAGGGCCATCTCTCTCTGGTTCGCCGGGCCAAGGCGGAGAACGCCCTGGTCGCGGCCAGCATCTTCGCCAACCCGGCGCAGTTCAACAACCCCGCCGACCTGGCGGCCTACCCCCGCGACATCCCGCGGGACCTGGCGCTGCTGGCGGGAGCCGGCTGCGACCTCGTCTTCCTGCCCGAGCCGGCGGATATGTACCCGCCCGGCTTCGACACCTGGGTGATCCCGGGGGCCATCGCCGCTCCCCTGGAGGGCGAAAAGCGCCCAGGGCATTTCAGAGGCGTGGCCACCGTGGTGCTCAAGCTCTTCAACCTCTTCCAACCCCAGCGGGCCTACTTCGGGCAGAAGGACGCCCAGCAGCTGGCGGTCATCCGCGGCATGGCCCGCGACCTCAACCTGCCCACGGAGGTGATCGGCTGTCCCACCCTGCGCGAGGCGGACGGCCTGGCCATGTCCAGCCGCAACAGCCGCCTGAGCGCGGTGGAACGCAGCGCGGCCGCCGTGCTCTACCGCGCGCTCAGCGCGGCCCGGAGGGCCTGGCTCGCGGGCGAGGCGGACGCGGAGTCCCTGCGGGCCACCCTGCGCGCCACCTTGGCCGAAGAGCCGCTGGCACACACGGAATACGTCAGCGTGGCCCATCCGGACAGCCTGCTGGAGCTGGAGCGGGCGGTGCCTGGCGCCGTCCTGTCCATGGCCGTCAACATCGGCCGCACACGCCTCATCGACAACATCGTCCTGGAGGCGGCAGGTGTGATTCCGTCGCCCGAGGGCATCCAAACCAGCGGGCCCGGGTAACCGGAGCCTTTCCTGTCATTGTGCTCGAGGAGCGACCTTCCATGCTGCGCACCCTGCTCACCGCCAAGATCCACCGCGCCCGCGTCACGGGCGCCGATGTGCATTACATCGGTTCCATCAGCATCGCCCAGGACCTGTTGGACGCCGCCGGCATTCTGCCGCACGAGAGAGTCCAGGTGGTGGACATCGACAACGGCGCCCGCTTGGAGACCTACGCCATTCCCGCGCCGGCCGGCAGCGGAACCATCCAACTGAACGGTGCGGCGGCCCGCCTGGTGGCCGCGAACGACCTGGTGATCATCATGGCCTACGGCCAGTTCGAGGACGCCGAGGCCCGCCTCTGGCAGCCGACGGTGGTCATGGTAGACCATGACAACCGCGTCACGGAGGTGCGACAAGGGGTGGAAGGCGGGGTGTGGGCGGATGGCTGAGGCCGTCCTGTCCCAAGGCTTCCAACCGCCCACCGCTTTGGGTTATACTGTGGCCATCGCATCTGGCTCGTCCACGACGCTCCGGGATGCGACCTCATCCTTCCAACCACTCCGATCGCTTCCTCAGGAGTCATCGCCATGACCTACACGATCACCGAACTCTGCACCCGCGAGGGCGACTGCGTCGAGGTCTGCCCCGTCGACTGCATCGTGCCCTCCCCCAAGGGCAACACCGAGTTCCCCCTCTTCTACATCGACCCGGACGTCTGCATCGACTGCGGCGCCTGCGTGCCGGTCTGCCCGCCGGAGGCCATCTTCCCCGAGTTCGAGGTGCCGGCCGACCAGCAGCACATGACCCAGGTCAACGCCGACTACTTCACCAAGGGCCCCGGTTACTGGGACTTCGACTTCGACAAAGAGCGCGGCATGCCGGCCTGATCGGGGTGGCGGCGGAAGGGCGCGTTCCGACGCGACCCGACGCACGCGACCGCAGGGCGGAGGCGGCGCCGAGATCCAACAAGCACGACACCATGCAGGCGGGTCGCTCCAGGGCGGCCCGCCTGTTGCGTTACTACGTCTATCCGGACGTCAGCGTCGCAAGGGCGAATGCCGGGACCGCCCAGCACGACGACATGAGCCGCGCGGTGCGGTTGAGGGCCGGGCCGAAGTGGACGCCGCCGCGCTCCTCCGCCTTGCCGTGGTGCAGGCCCAAGCGCACACGCAGGTCCGCGAACTCCGGCCCGAAGGCCGACCAGGCTTCCGCCGCCAAGGCCCGCTCTGCATCCGTTGCCGAGCCGAGCGCCGCCTCGGTATCCGCGAAGACCGCACAAAAGGCTTGGCGGGGGCTTGCAGGCTGCTGAACGGGCAGCGTCATGCGGCCGGTGTAGACAGATGTGCCACGAGACGTGCAAGCACAGTGGTGTGCTTGGCTGCGTTCATCCGGCCGATCCCCCCGGCAATGGTGTCCTTGGCTACCACGCTGAGGAAGCTGAGCCGCACAATCGATCGACGATGAAGGCCGGTCTGGGCATCGATTTCAGTGCCAGGGTCGAGGATCTCGTCCCAGCCTTCAACCCGCTGATGGAGTTGACTGCTGATTCCGCAGACGGGCCTTTCGCCGTAAGGCCCGGGGAGTTGGCAAAGCGCCAGCACCGGCCGGAGCTTGTGACTTCCATCGGCCTGGGGCACAGACGCCAGGAAGATGTCTCCCGGCTTCATCATTGGAAAGCGATGTCCCCCAGGGTGTATTCCGGTTCGTCGTCGCCAAACGCCGCTTGCAAGCGGCTGAGGCTGAGGCGATGCCAGTCGGCGTCCTCGGCGTGATCATGGTGGGTGTCGAGCGCATCCAGCACGATGACCATCACGCGTAGGCGCTGATCCGCTGGTCGATCGTCGTTCTCCCACACCAGGCTACCGTTGTCATAGATGGCCTGATAAGCTTTGAGCGCCATGGTTCAGCCCTCTCCTCTCAACGGATCCCTTGTCCAAGGGGACTAGTATCGCACCACAATGGATCTTGAGAGTAGCCGATGGGTGTGCCGGGTCCCATGAGCGCTTCGTCAAGTCGTGTCATGGACGATGATCCCACTCCGACCGCAATGCAGTGACGTATCCCTGGGCATCGATGCCTTCCCAGATCTCAGCGCCCAGCCCTTCAAGCTCCAGCAGGCTGCGCGCCGGCTCCACGGCAAGCGGCTCTTGCTCGGCCAGCTCCTGGGCCAAACGCGCCAGGAGTTGGAGTCGCTGCGCTGGCGGCAGAGGCTGGATGTGGAGGCGGTACAGTTCGTCAGTCGCTGGCGTGATCATGATTCACCTCCGGTGCCGGGTTCACGAAGCCGCCGCGGCCAGGATCGGTATCGCCGGCAATCGATACGGCTCCACGATCCGCACCGGTTCTCAACCCAGGCGAGCCGGATCGCGAACGATGTGCGGCTTCGACTCAGTTGCACATTTCGTACACCACCGGGAGCCGGTAGTCGCGGCCCTGCGCCTCGATGGTTTCGATCGAGGCGCTGCCCGATCGTGGCCTCCGACCATTCCAGGGCCTCTCGCTTCGAGCTTCATCGGCGGCCATCCGGGCACAGCAATCCGCCACGTCCACCCGCACCACCTAGGGGTGGACCCACTCGATGGGCGGTGAGGGTCCCATCTCCAATTCCACCACCTGCGCTTAACGCTCGCTCCGCTCGCTCCCCCAACGGCCACGACCAGGGCCACGTCAACGTCATCGCCGCTACGCGGCACCAGAGGCCAGCGGCACAGGAGAGATGGGGGACGAAATCACCAACCGGAACCCGAAGTCGTAGTTACGGTGGTCCGGGA
>JBGAUA010000155.1:0-8474 GCA_044228875.1 Anaerolineae bacterium | reverse complement strand
GCCGGCGGTCACCATCCACCTGGCCGAGGGCGGCTGCGCCCACCGGCTCGACGAATGGGTGGATCTGAGTGATCTGGGGACGGGAATGGACCAGCTCTGGCGGCTGGTCCACGGCGCGGCGCGCTGGGTCGCGGAGGGTGCGGTAGGGTAGGGCAGGGTGGGGCAGGGCGGGGCGGGAGCAGTGCGGAAGCAACCCCGCCGGGTGATCAGGCGTCGGTGATCGTCGCCCTCACGATCGACGTTGCCCCCGTCCTGGGGGTCGGTCTAGTCGTCGTCGGCCGTGGTCTCCGGCTCAGGCAGCCATGACCACAGCCAGCTGAAGCGGCTGCGTCGACGCGGCAAGGCGGGTTCATCGGAGCGTCCCTCGGCCAGACTGATGCCCTGCAGGGAGGCGAGATCCAACTGGGGGTCCACAGGGCGGCTGTCGTCGTCCGCGGTCTCGTCCGGCGGCTCCGGATCTTCCGGGAGCGTCGCGGGCCAGGTTCTGTCCTGCTGCGCTCCAACTGCCGACGTCTCGTCGGCTTCTGGAAGCGCCTGCGGCGCATCCCACCATGTCGGTGTGGCTCCGTCCGCTGCCAGGTCCAGGGGAAGGTGCACCGGGGCAGGATCACCCGCAACCGGATCACCCACATCCGGATCACCCACATCCGGGTCACCCGCATCCGGGGCGAGCTCAGGCAGGCTGATCGCGCCGAAGTCGGTCCTGCGGCACAGCACGTCGCCATAGAATGCGGACATGCCCGCGTGAACCAGCGTCACCGCCCCGAGCACGATACCGGCCGCCAGCGCCAGCCACAGGAGCGGCTCCGGGTCGCCGAGGGCCGAGGTCGGCAGGGCGGCGAAGCGCGATACCGACGGCAGGCGTTCGACCAGCGCCGCCAGCGCGGCCCGTTCGTCGCCCTGCCACAGCCGGGCCAGGCCATCCACGGCCAAGGCCACCAGACCGAGGGCCAGCAGGATGTAGCCCAGCAGCCTCCCGGTGTGGCCTCGGCTCAGCTCCCAGGCGCGGCCGATGGCCTCGAAGGGGCCGGCCTCTTCCAGGAGGGCCGCCCAAGGCGCCAGGACCAGGCGGAGGCAGATGTAGAGGCCGCCGAGCGCGGCGATGGCGGCCATCAGCGCGGCGGCCCACAGCAGGCCCGCGGCCCAAGGCCCGCCCGGCAGGGTCTCCTGACCCGCCAGGAGGCCGACGGCCATGGCCAGAAAGGCTGCCGGCATGAGGCTCAGGGCACCCAGCAGCTTGATGCCGAAGGCGGTGCCCAGCACCGGCAGGGCGCGCCGCACGCCGAGACCCAGGGCTTCTCCCAGGCCGAGCGGCGCTCGCAGGGTGCGGCTGCCGATCCAGGAAAGCAGGGCGCTCCAGCCGGCCGACAGCCAGATGACCAGGAAGGGCAGGCAGACCAAGGCCATGAGCGCGCCGACCACCGTGGCCATGTCGCGGCTGAGGCTGCCGGCCACCAGCACCGGCACCGCGGCGACCAGACCGGCCAGGCCGACCACCAGGGCCCAGGCAGCGGCCAGGGCCAGAAGCCCGGGCAGGCTGAGGAAGGCACCCCGAAGGGTGGCGGCCGCAAGGCCCAGGAAGCCACGGGGGCGCAGACCTTCATTTGGCAACAGGGTCATGCTGTCCATCGTCTCTCGTCTCCTTGCGCGCGGCGCTTAGGACTCGCGGATCGCGGCGGTGGCGGCTCCGACCGCCGCAAATGGCGGCCGGAAGGATCCGCGGTGCCGGGCGAACGGCTGAACGCGGCGAATCCGCCGACGACACGCCGCCCGAGGTCCTTAGGGTAACCCGGCTGGCCGCCGCTGGCAATCGCGGCGATCTCGCCGGACCGCGGCCGACCGCCCGGCACGGTCTCTTTTTTGTTATGCCGTATCGTCTTGGTCGCATGCACCGTTAACACAAGCGACACGTTCGGCGGGCGAGCCGATTGCCCGGGCGAGCGATTTGGCCAGATTTCTGCGCATCGATTGCTGAGTTCCGCGAGGTGGGTGATGATTGACACGATTTCCGGGTGGCGCAGCCTGCGCCGCTATGTGGCCCTGGCGCTGCTTGTGGGCGCCGGAGTTGGTTTCGGTCGAGCCGTTTATCAGGTAGACTGGCGCGCCGTCCAGCGCGATCTCGCGGCTGGCGTGGTTGCCGCGGCGCCCGCGCAGGCGACTCCGGGCGATCCCCCGGCGGTGCCGACGCCGGAGCCTGACCGTGTATGGCGACTGCGTCTCAGGGCATTTCCGGATACCGTGGGAAAGGGCGCGTACCGCTGTACCGGCTGCGACGGCGTGTTCTCGGGGGCGGACGCGATGGCCGCGACGTCGCAGCCCTTGGAGCCGCTGCTCGTCGCGGTGTTGGATCCGACCGACGATTCGCGAGTGCTGTGGACCGGTCGGCTGAAGCGTGCCAGCGCTGCCCAGTTGGACCTCTCCAACAGCATCGTGCTCACCGATCCTCCGCCCTACGAGCTGCGCCTCATCGACACCAGCCCGCGCGGCTACCTGCTCTGCCCGAATTCCCCCAGCAGCGTGTTCCTGGACCAGGCGGACTTCGATGCCGCGGCCGGTGGTGCGCCTGACAGCGGCCGCAGCCTGTCGCAGGACTGGTCCTTCTGGACCTGCGAGGTCGACCAGAACTGATCGCAGGTGGTCGCGGTGAGCCGTCGGGCGCCGGGTCGTCGCGATCCGGCGCGCCGATGGGCGTGCGAGCTGAAGATTTGCCGGTAACGCCCCGGTCGGCGATCCGTTCTCAAAGGATGGCCCTGTTCGATCCTGCCGTCGGTCGAACGGGGCGAGTCCATCCTTGAAGGCACGCTCTGGAGCCCGGCCCATGAACCATCACCGCCATCGTCCGCACGCGACCAGCCCGTGGAAGTCCATCGCCCGCCGCCTGGTCCTGCCGCCCTTGGTCTTCGCGCTGCTGATCGCCGGCCCTTCGGCCGCCGGCGCGGTTTCGGCCGAGGACCCTCCCTCCTCCGATTGGCGGCTGGTCGGCGACTGGAGCAGCTTCGCCAACGGCGAGGACCTGCGGGCAATGGTCGCCGGAGACGGCGAGCTGTGGACCGGGAGCCAGGGCGGCGGCCTGCTCCGCTGGAAGCGCGACGGACAGGTGATCCGCCAGTACCTGGCCCCGCAGGACGGCCTGCCCTGCAACAAGGTGCGCGATCTCATCCGCTGGCGCTCCCGCTGGTATGCCGCGACCTGTGCCGGTCTGGCCGTCTACGACGCGTCTCGCGACCGCTTCAGCGTGGTGGACGCCGGCGTGGCCACCCCGTCGTTGACCGCCCTGGCGATCGATGATCGTGACCGCCTGTGGGTTGCCGGCGAGCAGGTCTGGGATCCGCAGGCGACGGTGGAGGGCGGCAGCGAGCCAGGAGCCTGGGTCGGAGGCGGCGTGGCCTACACGCCGGACCTCACGCAATGGTCGGCCTTCCGGCAGGCCAGCGGTCTCCCGTCGGACAACATCCGCGATCTGGCTTTCTGGCGCGGCGCGATGTGGCTGGCTTCGGAGCCCTTCCACCGTTGGCAAGCCGGCCAGACCGACGCCGGCGGCGACCCTGAGCCCGGGCATTGGGTCTGGGCGGGCGGCGGTGTGGCGGTGCGCACGGCCACCGGCTGGACACGCCATGACAGCGCCGGCGATTCCAGCCTCTCGGACAGCGTCCGGCACCTGGCCGCCGGACCCGAAGCCCTCTGGGCCGGCACCTGGGGCCGCGGCCTCGCGGCCTACGACGGCGTCAAATGGACCCAGTACCGTGATTGCGGCAACAGCCAGCGCTGCATCCAATCCGACTACGTGAGCGCTCTGGCCATCGGTCCGGACGATGCGCTGTGGATGGGGACGGCAACCTTCAGCGGCCAGGGTCGGGGCGTCAACGTGCTCGACGCGCGCGGCACCCCGGCCAAGGCCGACGACGACGCCTGGTACCTCCTGCGATCGACCGACGGCTTGCCGTCGGACCTGGTCAACGCCATCCTGCCCGACGACGACGCCGGGGTCTGGTTCGGGGCCGCCCGACTGAGCGGCGACGGCCAGACCACCGGCCTCGGCCTGACCCGCCTGCAGGGTGATCGCCAGACGGTGCGCGTCTTCCGCGCTCCTCCCGCCGCCGGCGCCAGCCTGCCGGAGAACGAGGTGACCGCTCTGGCCAAGGATCCGGTCGGCGAGCAGCTGTGGGTGGGCACGGCCCGCGGCGGCATCGCCGTGCGAGACCGTTCCGGGGTATGGCGCCATCACACACAAGCCTCCACCGGAGGCGGTCTCGGCTCGGACAGCATCGCCGACATCGTCATCGAGCCGGGCGGCATCGTGTGGGTGGCGACCCGACAGACCCACTTCGACACCAAGCGCAACCAGTGGACCGACGGCGGACTGAGCCGTTTCGACGGCCAGATCTGGACGCGACTGAGCACCAGCGACGGCCTGCCCGGCAACCACCTTTCCGCCTTGGCCCTCGACGGCCGAGGCAAGCTCTGGGTGGGCACCGGCGCGACCGACCGCGGCCCGAAGGAGTTGACCTACCGGGGGGCGGGGCTGGCCGTGCTCAACCTCCAGGACCGCAAGGTGGAGCGCAAGGTCACCTTCGGTGACCTGACGAGCGACAACATCAGCGATCTGGCGGTGGCCGAGGGCAAGGTCTACGTGGCGACCGCGTACTTCTACTACATCGACTCAAGGCCGGGCGGGGCGCGCCTCAACCTGGGCGGCGGCCTGAACATCTTCGACCTCGACGCAGGCACCTGGCGCCGCATCGGTGCCGCCGAAGGCCTGACGCCGGCGGTGAAGGACGGCGGCACGCAGACCCGGCCGCTGATCGACCTCCGCTCGGTGGTGGTGCAGCCGGGCGGGCGCGTCTGGCTGGGCGGCATGGCCTACGCCAACGGCGTCTTCGATCCGGATCGCCGACCGGACGGCATCGTCGAGGAACTGTCGCCCGACGGCCAGGTGCGGCACCATCGCTTCGCCTATGCTGACGCGGTACGAACCCTCGCCCTGGACGTCGGCGGTCGCTTGTGGGCCGGCACCGCGCATGACGGCGTTCGCATCCTGGTGGACGGGAGCTGGCACGCCGAGCGGTCGCATGCCGGCGGCCTGCCGTCGGAGCAGATGACGGCGCTGCTCATCGACGGCGACCGCGCCTGGTTCGGTTCCGCCTCCGAGGGGCTCTTCCTGCTCGCCCCGCCGCGTCCGACGGAACCGGATCGTCCGGGCACCGGGCCTATCGGCACGGACCGCCTCTTCCGCCGGCTTCCCCATACGGTCTACCTCCCCCGGGTCCCCAGCGCCCAGGAGCCGCGCTTCGTGGTCCTGCCCTGACATGAGATCGGCCCGTCCGGGCTTGTTCGCGACATGGTCCGCGTCGGCCACATCTGCCTTCCTGAGCGTTTGCTGAGGTCTCGGGCCGGGCGCTATACTCGCCGAAAGGCGTCCTCCTTGTCGCCGGCTTGACGGTGGGGACGCCACGATCTGCGCCGGTTATCGGGTGCCTTGCCGGTGCTGGTGCCGTATCCAGCCGCCGCTCGCGGCGCAGCCCACCGCGGCTACCCGCGCTTACAGGAGCCATCCGCCGATGAACTGGCGCTCACTTTCGCCGCGCATCCAGTCGACCCTGGCGGTCGAAGGTCGGTCGCGCCTCGCCGCGTGGCGCGGCATCGGCCCTCGACGCGTCCTGCTGCCCGTCCTTTTGCTCTCGTCGCTGCTCTGGAGCCTGCTGCCCGGTCGGCGCGAGGCGAGCGCAGCCGACCCGATGCTGGACGCCGGGCGCTGGCGGACCTATGCCGGCGGCGACGAGATCCTCGCCCTGGGCGGCCCGCCCGGTGCCACCGGCCAGCTCTGGTCGGGCACCGAAGGCGGCGGCCTGATGGTCTGGGATCTGGGACGCGGAACCTTCGAGCAGTACCTCTTCCCGCAGCAGCCGGGCCTGCTCAGCAACGTCGTCCACGACCTGGCTTTCGACGCTCGCGCCAATGCCTGGCTCGCCACCTCCGAAGGCGTCAGCAGGGTGCCCGTCGGCCTGGGGGGGTCCTGGCAGTCCTTCGGCGTCAACGAAGGGTTGCCCGACGTGATGGTCACGTCCATCGCGGTCGACGCGGCGGGCGCTGTATGGGCTGGTACGCCCGAGGGCGTCGCGGTTCTGGATGTCGGCGCTTCCGACTTTCGGGAGGTCGCCGCCGTCGACCTGGACCCGTCGGCCACCGAGCCCTTGGACGGACCGGGCGCGGGGCATGTGCAGGACATCGCGGCGGGCGCGGACGGCAAGGTGTATCTGGCCCACGGCCGCGGCAAGCTTACCGCCGTCAAGGTCAGCCCGAGCTCCGATCCCCAGCCGGCGCTGTCGGTCTACGATCCGTCCCGGGGCGGCTGGCGGCACATCGCCGCCGCCGACCCCTTGGCGAGCGATCCGAGCGGCCCGCCTTCCGACAAGATCATGCGCCTGTCCATGGCGCCGGACGGCCGTCTCTGGATGGGTACCTGGTCCAGGGGCGTGGTCGTCTGGGACGGGGACGCCGAATGGCGCGGCTTCCGCAAGCGCGACGGCCTGTGCGAGGACTACGTCTGGGCGCTGACCGCGCTGGCCGGCGAAACCTGGGCGGCCTGCGGTGAGAACAGCGGGCGCGGCGCCTACCTGGCGCGCTGGGACGGGCAGGCCTGGGAGACCTTCGACGCGGACCAGAGCTGGCCGAGCGCCGTGTTGACGAGCTTCGCCGAGGTCGGCGGCCAGGTCTACGCCGGGGCCAACGGCAGCGGTCTGGAGGACGGCATCGGCGGCGCGGGCATCATCCCCGTCGACGCCGCCGGCCAGGCCCGGCCGTCCTTGCGATCCTCCGGGCCGGCTCCGGCCGCCAACGATATCACGGCCATGCTGTTCACCGATGACGGCACGCTCTGGGCGGGCACTTTCGAGCAGGGTCTGCTGCGTCGCGATCCTGGCCAGCCGCGGTTCTGGCACCAGTACACCTATGACAACACGGGCGGCAAGCTGGCTGGTGACACGATCACCGGTCTCGCGCTCCGACAGGCGCCGGATGGCACGCCGGAGCTGTGGGTGACGGCGGCCAAGGATCGCTACGACGGGACGCTCAAGGATTACGTGGAAGGTGGCGTCAGCCGCCTGAACCTGCGCACCTGGAGCTGGGACCTCACGTTGCGCTCCCGCGACGAGCCGGAACTCGGCGACGCCAACCTGGGCAGCGTGGCCGTGGGAGCCGACCGTCGGGTGTGGATGGGCACGGGCACCGGCCTGCGCAAGCTGGGCGCCAACCCCAACAGCGGACGCGGCGTCCTGGTCTACGAGCCGGAGACCGGTGTCTGGGAGACCCTGCGCCAACAGGGCGACCGGGACGACGCCCTGGCCGGGAACACGGTGCCGGCCATGACCGCGCGCGGCGCCGTCCTGTGGATGGCGAACAGCTATTCCGATGCCTTCAGCGCCGATCAGAGCCGCGAGGGCGGCGGGGTGACCATGGCGGATGCCGCCGGCCTGGTCAGCTGGCGCGGCGGCCAGGGTGGCCTGCTCACCCTGGTCGGCACCGACACCCGCGAGAAGGACCTCACCGGCGACGTGGTCAGCATCGCCATCGACGGCGACGGCATGGCCTGGGCCGGCACCTACCAGGGCGCGGTGACGGAGCTGACCGAGAAGTTCCCCCTGATGGACGCCGTGGTGAACCGGCAGGTGGCGGCGCAGGGCCAGGTCTGGGAGCAGCCGGCCTGGGATGGAGCCGCCGGATCGGGCTGGGTGTCGGCCCTGCTCGCCGACAGTCGCGGCCGCATGTGGGCCGGAACCAGCCGCGGGCACTTCGCGGAGCAGGAAGCGATGCGCGAGGTCTCCCCGTCGGGCGACTGGAAGGTGGATTCGGCGGTGGGCGGCGCGGCGGTATGGGACGAGGCGGCCCGGGATTGGATCGAGCTGACACCCTGGACCAGCGGCCTGGCGGGCAACGCCATCACCGCCTTCGCCGTGGACCCCACCACGGGCTACATGTGGGTGGGTCTGGAGGATGGGGGTTTCTCGGTGCTCGAAGACGGCCTGCCCTGGCAGCCGACGGTCACGCCGGGCCCCACCGCCACCCCCGTGACGGCCACGCCGCGCCCCACGGTGGCCGATGTGACGGCGACCCCAGGCCCCGAACAGACGCCGGGCGGCACGCAGGACAGCGGGCCGGCCATGCGTACCGTGGCCGCTCCGGGCGGCGATGACGAGGACGACGGGCCCGAGCCGCCGCCGGAAGTGCCGGAGCCGGCGACCTGGCTGCTGATGGCCATCGGCCTGGGCGCGGCGGGGGCGATGATCGGGATGCGGCGACGGCAGGCGCAGGCCTAGGGCGACATCGTCCGTCGCGGTGGCGGCAGGGGCGCTGGACGCCCACGCTCGTTCCTGCCGCCGTCGGCGCCATGAAGCGTGATGCTCGCCGAGCCCGACGCCATGGCCGGCGCATCCTCGCTGACGTCACGCGAGTCGGTCGAAAACCCGTTCCACGGCCCG
>JBGAUA010000154.1:0-8517 GCA_044228875.1 Anaerolineae bacterium | reverse complement strand
GGTCATGGGTGGGGTCGCGAGGATAGGTTGCGTGGCGCTGGGTCGCAAGGCAGCGTGGCGCGCCGCACCGCCTGTCCCGGTGCCCGATCAGTCGATAGGTTGTCGGATGCGATGAGGACCCCTGCGGCCTGCGCTGCAAGCCGCGCCAGGGTGGCGGGACGCCGCAGCGTCCGAGGGTCCTCCGATCCCCCGATGGTATAGTTCCCCCCATGCCCATCGATCGTCCGCGCCCCCCGGCAGCCCCCGCCTCCACCCCCGCTCCCGCCGAGCGCGAGGGCGCCCTGGCGCCGCAGCGCCTGGTCGAGGACGCGCCCGAGCAGAGCCTCAGGCCCCGCAGCCTGGCCGAGTACATCGGCCAGGACCGTCTGCGCGGCAACCTGGAGATGATGATCGCCGCCGCCCGCGCTCGCGCCGAGCCTCTGGACCACGTCCTCTTCTACGGCCCCCCGGGCCTGGGCAAGACCACGCTCAGTTTCATCATCGCCCAGGAGATGGGCGTCAAGATCAAGACCACGGCCGGCCCGGCGGTGGAGCGCGCCGGCGACCTGGCCGCCATCCTGACCAACCTGGGGCCTGGCGACATCCTCTTCATCGACGAGGTGCACCGCCTGCGAGCCGACGTGGAGGAAGTGCTCTACTCGGCCATGGAGGACTTCGCCCTGGACATCGTGGTGGGCAAGGGGCCGGCAGCCCGGAGTATCCGCCTCAGCCTGCCGCGCTTTACCATCGTGGGCGCGACCACGCGGCCGGCCATGCTGACCGCTCCGCTACGGGACCGCTTCGGGGCCGTGCATCGACTGGATTTCTACGACGAGGCGGCCATGCTGCAGATCGTCAGCCGTGGGGCCGGGGTGCTGGGCGTGGGCATCGAGCCGGGGGGGGCGGCGGCCATCGCCGCCCGGGCTCGCGGCACGCCCCGCGTGGGCCTGCGCCTCTTGCGCCGCGTGCGCGACTACGCCGAGGTGCATGCTGGTGGGACCATCGACGAGGCCGTGGCCGCCGCCGCCCTGCGCCTCCTGGAGATCGACGCCCTGGGCCTGGACGAGCTGGACCGCCGGGTGCTGGCGGCCCTCATCGACAAGTTCGACGGCGGGCCCGTGGGCCTGGACACCATCGCCGCCTCTCTGGCCGAAGACCCTGGCACCATCGAGGACGTGGTGGAGCCCTATCTCCTGCAACTGGGCTTCCTGGACCGCACCCCTCGCGGCCGCGTGGCCACAAGGCGTGCGTACGAGCATCTGGAACGCAACTACTCCATCAAGGCTGAGCAGTCGGCAACGCGTCAGACTGGCCTGTTCGACGGGTTCTGACGCGGTTCGGGGCGCCGAAGTTCGCTCCCCACCGATCAGAGCCACAATCGGGACCACCGCAATCCACGAAGGGTCTATCCACCATGGGCATCTTCATCGGCCTCACCTTGATCGGGCTGGCAATGGGCCTGGCTCATCTCGCCGATCGGCAGGAGGACGCCGTCTGGCGTTACTTGGGCGCCTTCGTCCTGGCGGCGTTGTGGCTGCTGATCGCGTTGGGCGGGGCTGCACTTGCGTTGATTCCCTTGGGCGGCGTTGCCGGCAGCCTTCCTCCTGCGCCCGGACTCGGCGGCGACCCGGAGAGAGATCGGGCGCTCGTCGCTGCGTTCCTCGGCTCCTTCCCTCTGATCGGCATCTGGACATTCTGGGTTGCAGTTGTTGCGCTTCTGTTCATCCTCCCGTGGCCGCGCCGTCTCCTGGCGCGATTGATCCCCATCGACCCGAACCGGCTCGTGCATACGATCGCTCTGCATGGAGCCCTGATGCTGGTGCTGTTCTCCGCCTTCACCGCTTTCTTGGTCGAGGACATGCTGAGCTTGCTGGCTGCGGGTGAAGACGCCGGACTGCAGCAGCTGATTGAAGAGGGCACGACGGTCGGCGGACTTTGGGCCCAGCAGTTGGGCTTCGTGGCATTGGCCTTTCTCGGTGTGGGCCTCTTCTTCACGCGTTCGCCTGGCGAAGCCCTGCACCGACTGGGCTGGACACGGCGCTTTTCCTGGCGATGGTACCTTGGCGCGGTGGTCGCCGGAATCGGCATGGCCTTGGTCGTTCAGGAGCTGTGGAACCGGTTCATGCCGGGGTCCCAGGAAGGCATCGAGCAGTTGTCGGAGATGATGTTCGGGCCCATCGTGAAGACCGGTGTTATCGGTGCTTTGACCATCGGACTCGCGGCGGGGCTGGGCGAAGAGACCCTGTTTCGCGGCGCAATGCAGCCGCGATTTGGCATCGTGCTGACCAGCCTGCTCTTCGCCGTCATCCACACCCAGTACGGCGTCAGTCTGGCGCTGGTGCAGATCCTGGCCATCGCCTTGATCTTCGGCTTGGTGCGGCAGCGTGCCAATACCCTGACCGCGATGGCCGCTCATGCTACATACAACCTCGTCTTCGCCATGGCTGCGGTGATCGGATCCCAGACACCCTTGTGGCCTGGTGGACCGGTGGTGCCCATCCCGGATGACTGGAAGGCAACGCCGACGGCGGTTGTCAGCCCTACGCTTGGCGTATCGCCTGCAATGACGCCTCCGCCGCGTTGACTGTCGGTCGACACGTACGATGGTATCTCGGAGCAACGCGCCTGGGACGTCGCGCGCACTGACGGGCGAAGGGCCACCGCGCGGGGGCATTCAGGGCTGGTCTTGTCAGGTAGTCCTCACGGTCACGGTCGGAACGCTTGAGCAGGCGGTGGTCTGTCGCCCGAAGCGGTTTCTGTCCGGCTACATCGCCGGGGGTAGTCCTGACGGCCGAGTGTCCTCGCGGTCCCTAGGTCTTCACGCGTTCGTCCGCGCGCTGTTGACTTCCTGTTGTCTCCTGATGTTGGCGACCGCGGCGCCCGGCCCCGCATTCGCGCAGGATGCCGCGACCGTGGACCGTGCGGCGGCCGCCCTTGCTCAGGCCATGAGCCCGGACGAGAGGGTTGGGCAGCTTCTCTTGGTTCCGTTTGCCGGATCCAGCGCTGATGACCAGGCTGCCATCGTGCGATTGGTGGTGGAGCGGCACGTCGGCGGCGTGATTCTGGATGCGGCGAGCGGCAATTTCACGTCGGGTGCCGACGCCCCGGCCCAGGTGGCTCGCATGGCGAACGCCTTGCAGACGCGTTTCGCGCAGTCTCACGCCAACTTCGTGCCGCTGTTCATCTCCCTGAGCCCCGGCGGCGATGGCTTACCCGGCCTGCCGGCCGATTTGGGACTGCCGCCGATGCCAAGCCAGATGAGCATCGGCGCGACATGGGATCCTCAGTTGGCGGGACGGGCCGGCGATGCAGCCGGCCGTCGACTGGCGGCGATGGGCGTCAACCTTCTCCTGGGGCCGGACCTCGACGTGCATCCTGGTCCCCGGGCGGCGGGCACCGGCGACCTGGGCATCGCCAGCTTCGGCGGTTCTCCGGCGTGGGTGGGTCGCTTTGGTCGGGAGTTCATTCGTGGGTTGCACCAAGGTAGCGGCGGCAAGGTGGCCGCGGCCGTGGGCAGCTTCCCTGGTGCAGGTGCGGCGGACCGCAGTCAGGCCGACGCCATCGCCGTGGTGGAGCGGCCCTTCGAACAGCTGGCGCGCACCGACCTGGTGCCGTTTCTCGCCGTGACCACGCATTCGGCGGAGGATCCTGCGGCCAGCGCTGATGCCTTGCGCAGTTCCCGGGTACGCTATCGGGGCATCCAGAGCCAGCCCGAGCGTCCCTTCGCCTTGGATGGCAGCGGCTTGCGCTACCTCGAGGGCCAGGCCGATGGTCTGGCCGAATGGCGAGCCGGCGGCGGCCTGCGCGTGTCGCCAGGGCTCGGACTGCCGGCCTTTCGCGCCTATGCGTCGACCGGAGAGGCTACGGAACTGGGATCGCGGCGCGTGATCCGCGAGGCCTTGGTCGCTGGCCATGACCTCTTGGATCTCAGCGGACTGGACACTGCCGATGGGCAGGGTGTTGGGCCCACTGTCGCCGCGCAGGAGATCGGCGCCGGCATCCAGTGGCTGACCGATCAATATGCCAGCGATGCCGAGCTCCGGCGCCGTGTCGACGAGGCGCTGCTGCAGGTGCTGCGTTTGAAGTTGCGGCAACATGGGCCGGCCCCCGTCCTTGAGGCCGTGCTGGTCGACCGGGAGCCGCCCGATGATGACAGCCTCTCCAGTGAGACCTCCGACCAGGTGGCGCGCGCGGCGCTGACCCGGGTCAGCCCTTCGGAGGGCACCGGTCTTCGATCCCCTCAGCCGGGAGATAAGATCGTTTGGGTGGTCGACGCCAGGGAGCGGCGGGACTGCCCGAACTGCGAACTGCGTCTGCGACCGGATCCGCTATGGCTGCTCGACGGCACCCGGCAGATCTACGGACCCAAGGGCGCGGGTCTGGCTCGCTTGAGGGATGAGGAAGACGTGGCCGCGATCACCTTCCGGGACATGAAGCTGTGGTTGCAGGAGCAAGGCCTGGTCCGACCAGAGAGCACCCTGGCCTTCGAGAAGCGTCAGCGCGGTGATCGGCCCTGGCGCGAGACGGACCGCCTGATCACGGGTGCGGATTGGCTGGTCTTCTGCATGCGGGATCTGAACGCTGTGGAGGCCGCCTCTGGCGACGCGCTTCGCCTCTTCCTCAAGGCACGGCCGGCATCGCCGGAGGGCCAGAGGCGTGTGGTCTTCGCCTTGGAAGCTCCCTACCATCTGGACACGACCGAGATCGCCGGGCTGGAGGCCTTCTACGCCCTGTACGCCCCCTCGCGCCCCTTCGTCCAGGTAGCCATCCGGGCGCTGTTCGGTGATGCTGGGGCAGACGGGGCGAGTCCCGTCTCTATCCCGGGAGCGGGCTACGATCTGGACGAGCGGCTGCTGCCCGACGCCGAACAGCGCCTGCAGTTGGAGCCGGTGGGATGGTCGCTGACCCAGGGTGTGCCCTTGGGCGCTACGTTTCGCGTGCGCACCAGCCCGATTGCCGACCGCAACGGCAATCCAGTCTCGGACGGAACCCGTATCACCTTTCGGCGATTCGTTCGCTCCGACAACGCCTTCTTGCAGGATGTGACGGTGACCGTCGAGAATGGGCGGGCCGAAGCCAGCATCCGTGCCGAGCGGGAAGGCGTCCTGGAGCTGAGCGCCGTACAGGACAACCTGACGCTGAGCGAGCCCTTGGAACTGTCGGTGGAGCCGGCGTCCATCCTGGCCCCGGTCTGGTCCACGGGAGGCATCGATCGACCACGCTACGTGGACTGGGGCATCTTCCTGCTCAGCATGAGCCTGATCCTGCTCGGTGGCGTACTCGTCTATGGCGTCAACCCGGGCGCAGCGCGCGCGCCAACGCGCCTGGTGCGGCTCTTCCTTCTCAGCCTCGGCTGGGGGCTGGCCGGCTACTTGCTGGTAGCGGCCGGCGGTATCACCTTGGAGCTGCTGCCCGGCGGCGCGCGCCTCTGGCCTGCGGGTTGGCGCAAGGCCTACCAGGCCCCCGTGTTGAGCTTCATCTGCGCCTTGTTGCCTGTACTCCCGACCTTGGTACGCGGCTGGCGCCCTGGTGGCCGAGATGATGGGTCTTGACGGTATTGCGAGACGAGCCCTGGGCCGGCTCGGTGCGCGGGATAGCGACCGCACGTCCCCACCACCCTCATCCCGTTTCCCCCTCCCCCTCACCTGACCTATAATCCCGCCCGCTGCTGCAGCCTCGCGATCCATTGCGGCCGCAATCCAACCGCAGATTGCCTTATCCAGAGGGGTGGAGGGACCGGCCCGACGAAGCCCCGGCAACCAGGCGAACGCCAAGGTGCCAAGTCCGCTGCGAACTGAGGCTCCCTGAGTTCGCGGAAGATGAGGAAGCCCCGAACGTCTCTTCGCCTGTGGAGAGGCGTTTTTTCATGCCCCGAGCTGTCCCGTATCGTCCACCATTCATGGCATCCCAAACCCACCTTCGTACCGTCTTCTGGCAGGACGGGGCCTTGATGATGATCGACCAGCGCCTGCTACCCGAGCGCGAGGAATGGCTGCGCCTCGAGACCGCCGAGGCGGTGGCCGAGTCCATTCGCGACATGGCCGTGCGGGGTGCGCCGGCCATCGGTGCGGCGGCGGCCTATGGCATGGCGCTGAGCCTGTCAGGCTCCGATGCGCCCGCGGCGGCGGACGCGCCGAGAGCCCTGGCGCATGCTGCTCGGCGGTTGCGAGCGGCCCGACCTACGGCTGTCAACCTGGCCTGGGCCATCGACCGTCAGCTGAGGGTCTTCCATGAGGCAGACGCGACCGGGGAAAGCCCGGCGGACAACGGTCCTGCCGCGGTGCTGCTGGCGGAGGCCGAGCGCATCGCCGACGAGGACGTGGCAGCCTGTCTGGCCATGGGCCGGTTCGGAGCTGAGCTGCTGCCGGACCCCTGCACCGTCATCCATCACTGCAACACAGGCGCCTTGGCCACGGTGGACTACGGCACGGCCCTGGGCGCTGTACGAGCGGCGCACGCGTCGGGCAAACGCATCCACGTGCTGGTCGACGAGACCCGGCCGCGGCTGCAAGGCGCCCGATTGACGGCCTGGGAGCTGGGTCGCCTGGGCATCTCCCACAGCCTGATCGTCGATGGAGCGGCCGCGCACTTCATGGCCAAGGGCGGCGTCGACGCCGTGCTGGTCGGCGCGGACCGCATCGCGGCCAACGGCGACACCGCCAACAAGATCGGTACCTACGGCCTCGCAGTGGCGGCGCACTATCACGGCATTCCTTTCTACGTGGTTGCCCCGCTGTCAACGGTGGATGCCGCGGCTCCCGATGGCACGGCCATCCCCATCGAATTGCGCGCGGCGGAGGAGATAACGGTCTTCGAGGGCCGGCGCGTTGCTCCTCCGGGCTCCCCTGCCCTCAACCCCGCATTCGACATCACGCCCGCGGCGCTGATCAGCGCAATCGTCACCGAACGCGGCGTGCTGCGCTCGCCCTTCTCCGATGCGCTCAAGACGACTTTGCGCGCTTCTCCGATCGCCTGATCTCCGTCCCCCAACCTTCCGAGGAAGCCCTGCCCCATGCGAATCATCGTCACCGGATCCATCGCCAACGACTACATCATGTCCTTCCCGGGGCATTTCTCCGAGCATATCCTGCCGGAGAAGATCGCGGTGCTCTCGGTCAGCTTCCTGGTGGACAGCCTGCGTCGCGAGCCGGGCGGCTGCGCGGCCAACATCGCCTACAACCTGGCCCTGCTCGGCGACCGACCTGCGGTGATGGCCACCGTCGGCTCCGACTTCGAGCCGGACCGGGCGCGCCTGGCGGCGGCCGGTGTGGACACCGCGCTGATCAAGGCCGTCCCGGGCGAGTCGACGGCCAGTTTCTTCGTGTCCACCGACCTGGACAACCGCCAGATTGCCAGCTTCTACATCGGAGCCATGGGCCACGCGGCCTCCCAGAGCTTGCGCGATCAGGATCCGGCTGGCATCGGCCTGGTGGTCATCTCGCCGAATGCTCCCGACGCCATGGTCAAGCTGGTCGACGACTGCAAGGCGCTGAGCCTGCCCTACGTCTACGATCCCAGCCAGCAGATCGTGCGCCTGGACGGGGAGGCTCTGCGCGCCGGAATCGCCGGCGCACGCTGCTTCGTGGCCAACGAGTACGAGATGGAGCTGATCCATGAGAAGACCGGCCTGGACCTTGCGGCCATCCGCGGGCTCTGCCCGGTTGTGGTGGTGACCCATGGCGAGAAGGGCTCAGTGATCTACGACGGCGAGCGTTCCTATGAGATCCCCGTCGCCGCGCCCCGCGCCGTGGTGGACCCCACCGGCGTGGGCGACGCCTATCGCACGGCCATCGTGTACGGCTTGGTCCACGGCCTGCCCTGGGACCTTGCCGGCCGCGTCGGCGCCCTGAGCGCCACCTACGCCCTGGAGAGCTTGGGCACCCAGGCGCACGCCTACAGCATCGACGACTTCCTGGCGCGCTATGCGGAACACTTCGGGGCGGTCCCGGAGGCCTTGCGCGCGGTGTTGACCCACAAGGAGCATTGAGACCCTCATGAGCAGCAACTTCCGCAATTCCGAGAGCTTCCTCTTCACCAGCGAATCGGTGACAGAGGGGCATCCGGACAAGCTCTGCGACCAGATCTCCGACGCGGTCCTGGACGCCATCCTGGCCCTGGACCCGCGGGCGCGGGTGGCCTGTGAGAGCTTCACCTCCACGGGCATGGCCTTCGTGGCCGGCGAGATCACCACGACGGCGCTGATCGACTACCCGGCGGTGATCAAGCAGGCCATCGCCGACGCGGGCTACACCGACGCGGCTTACGGCATCGGCGCCGACACCTGCAACATCATGACCAGCATCAAGGCGCAGTCGCCGGACATCGCCATGGGCGTGAACCAGGCTCTGGAGAGCCGCCAGGGGGCGATGACCGACGCCGAGGTGGAGTCCATCGGCGCCGGCGACCAGGGCATGATGATCGGCTTCGCCTGCGACGAGACGCCGGGCTACATGCCCCTGCCCATCGACCTGTCGCATCGCCTGACGCGGCGTCTGGCCGAGCTGCGCAAGTCGGGGGCCATCCCCTGGCTGCGCCCGG
>JBGAUA010000153.1:0-8520 GCA_044228875.1 Anaerolineae bacterium | reverse complement strand
GGGGCGGGCGGCTTATGGGTCCGATAGGTCCTATAAGTCCCATAAGTCCCATAGGTCTCTTGATCCCGATGGGCCCGATGGGACCTATGGGACGAATGGGACCCATGGGACAGGTGAAGCCGCCTGGGGGGATGCTATCCAGGAGACCGACGAACGGCGGTTGGCGCTGGGCTTGTATGCGGTCATGTTCTTGTTTGCCGCGGCGTGTTTGTTCGGGGTGATCCGGCCGGCCTATGCGGCCCCGAAGCGGATTGCGCTGGCGGAGGTGCCGGCGGATGCGCTGCCGGCGGGGGTGGTGTTCGGGGAGGGGCTGAAGCTGGTGGCGCTGCAGCGGCCGGAGCGGGTGCGCGCGGGGGAGGACTTCGCGGTGACCCTGTACTGGCAGGTGGAGCGGGCGCTGGAGCGGGATGGCCTGGTGGCCTTGGAGCTGGCGGGGCAGCTGGAGGAATCGGTCGATGCGGTCATGGACTTCGGGAGCGAACCTCGCCTGGCCTATCCGGGCGCGGGCAGCCGGCCGCCGCGGCTGCTGGAGCCGGGCGATGGGGTGTACGTGGACAGGAGGATGCTCACGGCGCCTGATCCTTCGGTGCTGCCCGTGGCGCCGGCCGGCGTCGACATTCGCGTGAGCCTCTACGATCCGGCGGCGAAGGCATCCTGGCCGCTGGGCGGGTCGTCGGATGCGTCGGTATGGAGCGCGTCGGGCCTGGTGATCGACGCGGATCCGCTCTGGGTACGGCGCGCGCCGCTGCCCGGCGAGCGCATCGCGCGCTTCGGCAAGGGGCTGGCCCTGCACCGGCATGCGGGATCAACCGCCGAGCAGACCCAGAAGCGCCTGGACCTGCCGCCGCTGGACCAGGGCGTCCTCATGTTCGGCTGGCAATCCGATGTCACCTGGGTGGTCGACCAGGCCCCCGGCGAGGCCCTGCAGCTCTTCGTCCATCTGCTGGACGCCCAGGGCGGGCAGTTGGCGACCTTCGACCGGCCGCTGGAGACCCGGGCGCATTACCCATCCCGGCATTGGCGCGCGGGCGAGGTGCTGGCGGACAGCATCGGATGGAACATCTTCCGCTGGAACGCGCAGACCGGGAAGGCCGAAGCCGTGCACCGACCGGGCGCCCGCTTCACGGTGCTCATCGGCCTCTACCGCCCCGGCGACGGCAGCCGCATCCCCGCCTTCGCGCCGGACGGGCGGCGGCTGAAGGATGATGCGGTGGTCTTGCATGAGATCGAGGTAACGGGGCCATAGGTGTGTCGCGGATGGGGCGCCGCGCCTGTGGGACCGCGTCATGGGTTCCCGTAGGGGCGGCGCGAACCCAGGGCGAGCCAGCCGGGTCGCCGCATCAAGGTAACGGCGCGTCCAGACGCCCGGCGGTCCCGCCCCTACGAACACCGGTGCGGCGCGAACCCAGGGCGAGCCAGCCGGGTCGCCCTGGCATGGTGGCGGCGCATCCAAACGCCCGGCAGACCCGCCCCGGGGGCCGTCCCCGACCCGCGTGTATACTTGCGCGTCAACCACCCCGCGCGGGCCGTGCGCCCTGCCTACCTGGAGCCTTCGCCATGTCCGCCACCCCCGGCATGCCCGATCCCGCCGCCGTGCTCGGCGACCGCCAGAACCGCCTGCGCCTGCTGCTGGCGGAGGCCGCGTTGGATGCCGTGGCCCTGGTGCCGGGACCCAACCTGAGCTACTTCAGCGGGGCTGCCTTCCACCTCAGCGAGCGGCCGGTGCTGGGGCTCTTCCCGGTGCGGGGCAAGCCCATCTTCCTGGTGCCGGTGCTGGAGGCCATGAAGGTGGAGGCCCTGCCCTTCCCCGCCACCGTCTTCAGCTACGACGACACGGCCGGCCCGGCCACCGCCTGTGCCCAGGCCCTGGGGGAACTGCAGGCGCGGCTGGCCCTGGCGCGACGGGAAGGGGTGTACAAGCCCGAGCGCGCCGCCGACACGGAGGGCGACCTGTGGCTGGGCGTGGAGGGGCGGCGCATCCGCTACCTGGAGCTGGAGCGCATGGGGCAGACCCCCAGCCATCCGCGGGTCTTCGACGCCGACGTCATGTTCGCGGAGCAGCGGATGCGCAAGGACGACGCGGAGCTGGCCGCGATGCGCCGGGCGGTGGCGGTGGCGCAGGCGGCCTTGGACGCCACGCTCCCGATGCTGCGCGCCGGGGTGACGGAGAAGGCGGTGGCCGCCGAGCTGACCCTGCAGCTGCTGCGGCAAGGGTCGGACCCTCACCTGCCCTTCAGCCCCATCGTGGCCGCGGGGGCCAACGGGGCCTCGCCGCATGCCTTCCCCACCGACAAGGTGCTTGCCCCCGGGGAGCTGGTGATCGTCGACTGGGGCGCCTGCGTGGACGGCTACTTCAGCGACCTCACCCGCACCTTCGCCCTGGGCGGCGCGCCGCTGGACGGGCGCCTGGCCGAGGCCTACCGCGCCGTGCGCGATGCCAACGCCGCCGCCCGCGCCGCGGTGCGGCCGGGGGCTACCGGGGCCGACGTGGACCTGGCGGCGCGGGCGGTGATCCAGGCGGCGGGCCTGGGCGAGCGCTTCCTGCACCGCACGGGCCACGGCCTGGGCCTGGAGGTGCACGAGGAGCCGGACATGAAGGCGGGAGCCACCACGCCGCGCCTGGCGGTGGGGATGACCTTCACCATCGAGCCGGGCGTCTACCTGCCGGGCCTGGGCGGGGTGCGCATCGAGGACGACATGGTGGTGGTGCCGGGCGGGGGGGAGAGCCTGAGCGACTGGGACCGCGAGCTCAGGGTGCTGGGCTGAGAACAGGGCCGCCGGCGCGCATGACGCCGGCGCGGCTCGCGGCATCAGCAGGCGACAGCCGACGATGAAGAAGAGCTACATCGACCCCGCGTTGGCGCCGGAAATCGAGCGGGCCACCTTGCGCCGCATCCTGGGCTTCATGCGCCCCTACCGCCCGCAGGTGGCGCTGGTGCTGGTGATCATCCTCTGCGCGGCCCTCCTGGACCTGCTGCCGCCGCTCCTGATCAAGCGGGTGGTGGACGAGGCCATCCCGGAGGGCGACCTGCGCCTGCTGGCCTGGCTGGCCGCGGCGATGATCGCGGCGCCCTTGACCGCCGACGTCCTGGGCGTGGTGGAGAAGTACTTCACGACCTGGATCGGGGAGCAGGCGATGATGAGCCTGCGCACGCGGGTCTTCGACCAGTACCATCGCCAGTCCCTGGGCTACATGGCGGCGCTGAAGCCGGGCGAGGCGGTCTCGCGCATCCTGAGCGATGTGGAGGGGGTGGGGTCGGTGGTGCAGAACACGGTCTTCGACCTGGTGGAGGACGTGGTGGTGATGACGACGACCTTGATCGCGGTCTTCGTCCTGGACGCCCGGCTGGCGACGCTGGGCGTGGCCCTGCTGCCGCTGTTCATCTTTCCTACCCGGCGCGTGGGCCGCCTGCGCAAGCAGCTGAAGCGCCAGGCGCAGGCACGCAAGGCGGAGCTGACGGGCATCCTGACGGAGACGCTGTCCATCTCGGGTGCCTTGCTCATCAAGGTCTTCGGCGCGGAGGCGCAGGAGCTGGAGCGCTTCAAGGCGAAGGCCCGCGAGCTGGTGGACCTGTCGCTGCGGCAGGTGCTGGTGAGCCAGCAGTACCAGGTGCTGATGGGGCTCTTCAAGAACATCGGGCCGGCCCTGGTCTTCGGGCTGGGCGGCTACCTGGTCATGCGGGGCGAGGCGCAGCTGGGCACCCTGGTGGCCTTCGTCACCTTGCTGAAGCGGCTCTACGCGCCGGCGACCTCCCTGGCGGGGCTGCACATCAACGTGGTGGTGTCCTACGCCTACTTCGACCGCATCTTCGCGGTGCTGGACCATGTCCCGGCGATCCAGGACGCCCCGGACGCGCGTCGCCCGCGCGAGGTGGAGGGCCATGTGCGCCTGGCCGACGTGTCCTTCGCCTACGAGGAGGGGCAGCCGATCCTCTCCCACATAGACCTGGAGATCGCGCCGGGGGAGATGCTGGCGGTGGTGGGCCCGTCGGGCGCGGGCAAGTCGACGCTGGCGATGCTGCTGGGGCGCTTCTACGATGTGAACGAAGGCGCGGTACTGTTGGACGGCCAGGATGTGCGGGGTCTACAGCTGGACTGGCTGCGGGCGCAGATGGCGATGGTCACGCAGGAGACCTTCCTCTTCCACACGACGGTGCTGGAGAACCTGCGCTACGGGCGGCCGGACGCGACGCGGGAGGAGGTGGAGGCTGCGGCGCGGGCGGCGCAGATCCACGACCTGATCGCGGGCCTGCCGGAGGGCTACCAGACGGTCACGGGCGACCGGGGCTACCGCTTCTCGGGCGGGGAGCGTCAGCGGCTGGCCATCGCCCGGGCCATCCTGAAGAACCCGCGCATCCTCATCCTGGACGAGGCGACGAGCGCCCTGGACTCGGCCAACGAAGCGCTGGTGAAGGCGGCCCTGGAGCCGCTGATGCGCGACCGGACGAGCCTGGTGATCGCCCACCGGCTGTCGACGATCGTCCAGGCGGACCAGATCGTGGTCATCGACGGGGGTCGCATCGCGGAGCGGGGCACGCATGCGGAGCTGCTGGCCCTGGGCGGCTGGTACGCGCAGATGTTCCGGGAGCAGGTGGGCGCTGGGGGTTGAGGTGCGAATAGGGGGCCGGGTGCGGGTGGCGCTGGGCGGCGGCGTCGCGCTCGGGAGCGCCCGCTTGGATGGCTGGTAGGCCAGCACACCGGCGCCATACGTGGACGCGAAGAGTAGCCCGTTGTGGGCCAACAGCCCATGCATCCCGCTGAGGGAGCCGGCGGGACCCACAAGCCGTGGTGACTGGGCGCGGTTGGCGACATCGAAGATCAGGACCTCTTCCAGCTCGCCCGAGCCCGGAAGGCAGGAGGCATAGAGCAGCGCGCCGACCACCTGCGGAGACCGGCACAACCCGGGCAGGCTCATCGTCCAAAGAGGCCTCGGCGCCCTGGGGTTGGTGACGTCCATGCCCACCAAGTCCTCATCATCGCCCCCCATGTTGACCGTGACGTACAGCATCGCTCCCGCCACGTGGAAGCTTGTAACGCGGCTGCCATGGCTCCAGGTCCAAACCTCCGTCGGCCGCCGCGGGTCCGCCAGATCCAGGATCCTGACGCCGGACTCGCCCCCCAACAAGAGGTTCTGCCCCAATAGCTCGATCGCACGGACCTGGACCCACGAGGGCGCCAGCAGGGCCGGCCTGCCGGGATTCGTCACATCGATCAGCCTCAGCAGGCCGTCGACCGTCATGACGTAGGCGATACCGCGGTGCACCTTGACCCGGAGCGGCAACCCGAATCCCTTGATGGCGCCCAGCCGGGTCGGCTGACGCGGATTGGCCAGGTCGTAGATGAGCAGGCCATCAAAATCCTCGGCCACGTACAGGCGCCCGGCCGAGATGTCCGCGCTGAATGCCCTGGTCAGCGGCACATGTGCCAGTTCGGTGAGGTTCTCCGGGTTGGAGATGTCGATCAGGTCGAAGCCCGTCGGGAATCCCGTGCTGACCAGGAGCGTGCCCTCAGCATCTGCGACGCCGTACTGCCGGCTCATCCAGCGGGCGGGCTCACCGACCGAAGGCAGGCGTGACAGGTTGAAGGACCGCAGCCCGAAGTCCGTGCCGACCAGGAGTCGATCACCGCCCGCGGTCAGGCTCAAGGCGTTCTCGAAGCGGTCCAGGTGGTGATCGGCATCGCGGCCGGTCGGCGCCGACGGATTGCTGTAGTCGGTCATCGAGTAGGCAGGCGGCTCGCTGCCTGCAGCATTGGTGAAGGCCAGGGTGCCGGTGGCGCCCAGGTCCCGCTGCGAATCCATGCTGGTGTCCCCCGGAAGGCCAATGGAGGAACCTGGGATGAGTTTCGGCCTGCCCGGCTCGGCGAGATCGACCACCTCCAGAAACCCTTTCGAGGCCATGTACAGCCGCGAGCCCACGACTTCCAGGGCAGCCTTGCCCTCTTGCCCGAGGCGCCCGGGGCCCCAGACCAGTCTGGGCTGGGCGGGGTCACTAGCGTCCACGACCGCAAAGAAGTCCGCATTGCTACGATCGAGGCGGGCGGCCAGATAGGCCCAGCCGCCTCGGGTGGCGACCACCTCCGCGTTCATCTCCAGCACGGACAGGAGTTGTGGCGCCGTGGCCGGCCGTGCGGCCACATCGCCGGTATCATAGAGTCGCAGACCTCCTGTGCGATCGGCCAGATAGGCCACCCTGCCCTCCAGGCTAACGCTATGGGCAAAGCCAGGACTGTCAATCTGCCCCCGCAGCCGCGGCCGGGCGGGATTGCTGAGGTCGTAGATTCGTAGGCCGGCCAGGCCTAGGGCTACCGCGACCTGGGTCCCGCTGACGTCGATGTCCTCGACCTTCTGCGGCTGGGGCTCGCTCTGGCCCAGCCATGCCAACCTGGAAGCATCAGCCAGGTCGAAGATCACCAGGCGCGGCCCCAAAGCCACGACTGCGCGCTGCCCCATCAGGGCCGCCGTCACCCCGCCCCCGCCTAGCTGGCCGATCAGCTTGAGGCTCGGAACGTAGGTGGCCGGGACGAACCGAAGTGTGAACGGCAGGTAGATAGGGCGGGGTGTGTCCGGCTGAGCCCGCGCCGCCGCGACTGTGACCAGACAGATCAAGAGGGCGGCTCCTAGCGCGATGCGATGGCGTGGCGAGGTCCTGGGGAATGGCTCGGGCTGGGATGGGGTCATCGTGGACATCCTCCAACTACTCAGCTGGTAGCGTGTCGGACGGCGTGATCGGATGTGGGGAGAAGACGACGGTCAAGGACGTTGCGCCAGCGCCTGCGAACGGTGGAACTGCGCCAGGTGGCGCATTCGCGGGCTCCCTGCTCGGTGCGGAAGCGACCGGACACCGTCTGCTTGACCTCGGCCATTCGCAGATCGCGCTCCGCCTGGCTGTTGTCGAAGGGCACGGCGGGAACGGCGGTGATGCGGAGAACGTCTTCAGCATCCTGCTGGTCATGGCCAAATCCTGTTGCCGGAAGTATGGCCCCTAGGCCAGCGCTGAGCGCCTCAACTGTCCGCTTTGGCCGACGCCCCACGGTCAGTCTGGCCGACGGTTGACACTCGACGGCGGCTTGATGCTGTTCCGACTGTTCTTCCCCAGCATACCCCTATCCTGCCACAGCTCCGACCGGCTGCGTAGTTACCTTCAACCGTTACATCTATCGGTATCCCCCGCCTCGCCCGCTGGAAGAGATTGAGACCGACATACGGGCGATCGAGGGCGACATCCCGCGGATGTTGGCGGAGGTGACGCGTGGGCAGGCGGGCTGATGGCGCTGAATGTCGGCACTTTGGCCCAAGTGCCGACATTTTCGGCTTCCGAAACGTCGGAGCCTGAGGCCAGGTCCCGAGATCTCAGCTCCCTTGGCCTGTAGACATGTGGCGTTCCGTTGACAGATCTGTGTATTTGTGTATGCTTTTCCACATGCCTACCGACCGCGCCCGGCTCTTGCACATGGCCCGATCGCGCCCATTCCTGAGCGCGGGCGAAGTGACCGCAGCGGGGATCCACACCGAACAGCTCACGCGGCTGGTGGCTGACGGCACGCTCGAACGGGTGGTTCGTGGCCGCTACCGCCTCGCCGACGCGGACGTCGGCGAGCATCATGGCCTGGTTCTGGCCTCGCTTTCGGCACCCGCAGGTGTGATCTGCCTGCTCTCCGCCCTGAGCTTTCACGGGATCGGGACGCAAGTTCCGGCCGAAGTGTGGATTGCGGTCGAGCGGGGCAAGACGGCGCCCCAGCTGCGGACGCCGCGCCTGCGGGTGCTACGGTACAGCGGCTCCGCGTTCACCGAGGGGATCGAACAACACCTGATCGAAGGACAGCCAATACGGGTCTACGGCGTGGCGAAGACCTTGGCTGATCTGTTCAAGGCGCGCAACCAGGTGGGCATCGACGTGGCTGTTGAGGCATTGCGCGAAGCGTGGCGCGACCACCGCTTCGCCATGGCCGATCTCGATCGAGCCGCCCGCGCCTGCCGTGTCGAGCGTGTGATGCGTCCTTACATCGAGGCGGTAATCGCATGACGACGACAGGGCTCCCCCACTCGGTGCAGGTCCGTCTGGCTCAGCACGCCAAGAGGCTGGGGATCGACCCCAATGTCGTTTTGGTGCGCTATGCGAGCGAGCGCCTGCTGTACCGTCTGTCGCGCTCGCCGCACGCCGACCGCTTCGTGCTCAAGGGCGCGCTGCTGCTCCTGGTGTGGCTGGGCGAGACGATCCGCCCCACGCGAGACGTCGACCTGCTCGGCTTCGGCGATTTCGACGCCGGGTCGCTGCACCGGTTGTTCTCCGAGGTCTGCGCACAGCCGGTCGAGCCTGACGGCATCGAGTTCGACACGACGTCCCTGCGCGTCGCCGCGATCCGCATCGAGCACGTGCCCAACACCATCGACAGCTCGATGCCCGGCAGCCACGCCACCGTGGCGATCGAGAACCTGCGCGTCGCGTTCGGCGACCGGTACGACGACGACGGGCGGCGGCGGCTCGCGCTCGCGTCGTTCGAGCACGCGTTCGTGCTGCT
>JBGAUA010000152.1:0-8773 GCA_044228875.1 Anaerolineae bacterium | reverse complement strand
CCGCCGCGGGGCCAACCTGCTGCTGATGGACGAGCCCACCAACCACCTGGACATCCCCGCCCAGGAGCTGCTGGAGGCGGTACTCAAGGCCTACGCCGGAACGGTGCTGCTGGTGAGCCACGACCGCTACCTGGTCAGCCGCGTGGCCACGCAGGTGTGGGCGGTGGAGGATGAGGCGGCGGGGGAGAACGGGGAGACGGTGGACGACGGAGGCGGCCGGATCCGCCGCCTGCGCGCCTTCCCCTATGGCTACGCCGAGTACCTGGAGGCGCGAAAGGCGGCGGCGGAGGGTGGCACGGCGGTCCCGAAGGGGCGTTCGGGGCCACCGGCGAACGCGGGGCGAGCGTCGGAGCCGAACGGTACCGCCATGGCTGGGGTGGCGACCAGCGGCATGGCATCCGACGGCGTTCCCTCCGCCCTTCCCGCCGGTTCCCGCGCCCCCATCTCCAAGAACGAGCAGCGCCGCCTGGCCCAGGCCCTGGCGGATCTGGAGGAAGCCATCGCCCTTAAAGAAGAGGAGCGCGACGGCCTGGCTGCGGCCCTGCAGGCGGCCAGCGAGCGGGGCGACGTGGCGCGCATCCACGCCTTGGGGTCGGAGCACCAGGCCCTGGAGGACGAGATCGCGAGGCTGTACGGGCGCTGGGAGGCGATGGGGTAGGCATCCTCGGCGCGCGGCGAGCCAGGCAACGCACGCAGGGCCACCCGCACCTGTTCCAAGAGGCGTGGCGGCTGGGGGTGCTGTTCGACAAGGTCCACCTCCTTGAGCGAGAACGCAGTCAAAGGTGGGTGGTCGGAGCAGGCTAGCACAGGTGTTCCGGTTTGACAGGCTCAGGGGCCGAGTCCATGATTGGCGGGATCCTGGTAATCCCCGGGGATGTCGGGGGTGAGCCTGGAATCCGAAGGCGTTGAAGGGCAATGCTACGCCATCGTGATGATCACGCCGATGGGGCGGTCGATCTATTGTCACTACGGAGTCGATCATTCGTTACGAATGGGTCCATACCTTTCATGAAGGAGCAGCAATGGACGCGCACGACACGATCCAAGACACCAACAAGAAGCGTGTGATGCACACGGTGCTCTCGACGCTCGTCATTGCCGTCGCTGTCGCGTTACTGGTCTACATGATCACTGTCGAGGATGAGCTGGGTGCTGTTCCACTCCTGCTGCTCGTAGTGGGAACCGGATGGCTCATCATCGCGCGACTCCGCATGCGGCCGCGAATCGATTGACCTGCGGCTAACAGCGGCGGCCCGCGTGGGCTCGGAGTCGGCACGCGATCTTCGGTTACCATCTCCCCCCGAGAAATGGAGAATCTCCGATGGCCAAGGTGACACCCTTCCTGATGTTCAACGATCAGCTCGAGGCGGCCATGGCGTTCTACACCGCCACCTTCCCGGACTCCGAAATCAGGAACATCGCCCGCACCGGCAAGGACGGGCCAATCACCTCCGCCGAGTTCGTCGTCGGTGGTCAAGTCTTCATGGGCTACAACGGTGGCTCGTACTTTTCGTTCTCCGAAGGCTTCTCGCTCTACGTTGACTGCGAGAACCAGGCCGAAGTCGATAGGTATTGGGACAAGCTCGTCGAAGCCGGCGCGACGCCTACCGCGTGCGGCTGGATCAAGGATCCGTTCGGCCTCTCGTGGCAGATTGTGCCGCGACGGTTCATGGAGCTGATCCGCGACGAGGATCCCAAGAGGGTAGAGGCCGTGATGGGCGCCATGATGACGATGGTGAAGCTCGACGTAGCGGCCCTTGAGCGAGCCTACGATGAGGTGTAGCGGTGCTACATGCCACGCTACGGTACAGCCGTTGTTGTCACGCCCCAAGTCTGAAACACGCCATCTCGGGGCACACCGACATACCGTGCGCCTGAGGTTCAAAAACAAGTAAACGAGAGGCTGCAACGCCGGGCGTCATACCGCACGTGCGGCAAGTACGGTTATCAGCAGTGAAGTGAGGAAAGCAGGACATGACGCTCAAGCGCATGGACAACGTCCTCATCGTTGTCGACGACCTCGAAGCCACCAAGGCGTTCTTCATCGAACTGGGTCTCAAGCTCGAGGGCGAGTCGACCGTCGAAGGGCCGATGGTCGGGAGACTGATCGGACTCGAGAATGTCCGAGCTACCCTTGCGATGCTGCGAACGCCCGATGGGCAGGGCATCGAGCTGGACAAGTTCCATACCCCCGACGCGATCAGGTTTGGTCCTGTGGACGCACCGGTGAACACCTTGGGCATCCGTCGCGTCATGTTCGCCGTCGACGACATCGACGAAGTCGTTGCGCGCATGCGCGCCCACGGTGCCGAACTCATCGGCGATATGTGGTACGAAGACAGGTACCGCCTGGCGTACCTGCGCGGGCCTGAGGGCATCATCATCGCGCTTGCCGAGCAGCTCGACTGAGGCGTACCTGGCGTATATTCCCTCCATCGAGCGGACGTCCAGGTGACGTCGAAGCAGGCTCCTGGCCGCCGCTCACGTTGAACCTAAGGCCGACGCGCAGAATCAGGAGACATGCATCATGACCAGGGTTTTCGTGAACATCGCACTTAGCCTTGACGGCTACATGGCGCCGGAAGGGATGACCCTTGAGCATTGGGCCAGGCCCGAGTACAAGGACTGGGGCGCCAAGTGGGGTGCGCTGATGAGCTGGATCATCAACCAGCAGTACTTCCGCGAGAACCTCAAATTCGGACCAGGGGGAGAGACCGGTCCGGTCAATGACCTGGTTCGTAGCACCACGGAGCGCATCGGCGCCAACATCATGGGCAAGCGTATGTTCGAGCAAGGCGCAGTCTCATGGCCCGAGGAGGCTCCGTTTCACACGCCCGTATACGTTCTCACCCACGAGAAGCGCGATCCTTGGGTCCGGCCGGGCGGGACGACATTCTACTTCGTCAATGACGGTCCGGAGAGCGCCCTCGAGCAGGCCAGAGCGTCCGCGGGTGGTCGTGACGTTCGCATCTCGGGGGGCGCGGACGTGATCCAGCAGTACCTGAACATGGGCGTCGTCGAAGAGCTCGAGATCGCCTTGGCTCCCGTCTTGTTCGGCGGCGGGCGGCGTCTCTTCGAGAACCTGAGCGAGCCCGGGCCGCAGTTTCGCATTGACAAGGTCCTTGATGGTCCGGCTGCCACCCACTTGCGCTATGTGCGTCAGTGAGAGCGGCCTGACAACCGGTTGTAGCGGGCGGTCCGCTTTGCGTCCAGCCGCTGACCCGCAGCGTTGAGCAAGCGGATGGCGGCGCTGCTCCTGAGCAAGGCCTTCGGTCTGGAGCTGAGCCCTGGGACGATCAGCGCCATGGAGCGGCGGATGGCCGAAGCCCTGGCGACCCCGGTGGCCGATGCTTCCTCATGACCGCCCATGTCAACCACGTCGCTGACCTCCCGGACCCTTCGCTCCCACCACCTCAGGCCGACCCCGCCCTAACGGTTACGCTCTCGGCATGGGGCGGCGGGGGCCGATTTGCTTTCGAGGGCCGTCGCTAACGCCCTTTTCTCTCCCCCACTGGGCGGAGTCCAAGACGGGCCAGCCGGGTGATTGCCCGTCCCCGTGCGCGGGATATCATGGAGCTAGGCTGGCGACTACGTGGCATCGAGCAGTAGAAGCCAAGGTTATTTTGTCCGGCCTTGGTCTCGGCCCCAGGCGCTTGGTCTCGGCCCCAGGCGTACGTGTTGAAGAGCCATGAACGGTGGCGCAGCAGCACGTCGCGTGGCGACAGGTGGCTCGCCTTCGCATATCATCTCCCCGGAGACGATGATGCGTCATGAAAGGGTACATCCGTCTGTGTTGGCATTGGTTGTGCCAACGGCGTCGGCCTCATAGGAAGTTGGGCGCCCATGAGGCAGGCGATGTGTTCCGCGAATACGGTTGTTCAACGCCAAGGGGAATCATCATGCACGGGTTTGTAAAGGACATCGAGAGCCTTACCGAGAAGAACAAGGAGTTCCGCCGGGTGCTGTACACGGCGAAGCATGCCCAACTCGTGGTCATGACGCTAAAGGCCAAGGAAGAGATCGGGGTGGAGGTTCACACCGTGGACCAGTTCTTTCGCGTGGAGGAAGGGACCGGAGAAGTGATTATTGACGGTGCGCGGACGGCGATCCATGCCGGTTTTGGGATCATCGTCCCGTCTGGGGCGAAGCACAACATCATCAATACGGGCAGTGTCCCGCTGAAGCTCTATACCCTCTACGCGCCGCCCCATCACCGAGACGGCGTCGTCCACCATACCCGCGCGGATGCCGAGGCCGACAAGGAACACTTTGACGGCAAGACGACGGAATGACTCTCTGGGGTCGGGTGCTGAGCTTGGTTCGTTAGGCCTTCTGCGGCTGTCGCGACTTGCTGCGGATCGCTGATCTGACTGACCAAGGAGGATTCTATGCTCGCTGACAAACTCATACTCGTCACTGGAGCAACGGGCTATGTCGGCGGCCGACTGCTCCCGCTGTTGGTGGAAGATGGCTGGCGCGTGCGGTGCTTGGCGCGGCAGCCGGAACGTTTGTCTTCGCGCGTGCCGGCGGGTGTCGAGGTCGTGCCCGGCGATGTGCTCGATGCGGCATCGCTGTCCCTGGCCATGCAGGGCGTCGAAGCCGCGTACTACCTGGTGCATTCGATGGGGTCGACGGGCGATTTTGAAGAACAGGATCGCCTCGCGGCAGACACATTTGCCGCCGCCGCCTCCGCCGCGGGCGTGCGGCGGATCATCTATCTCGGCGGCCTGGGTGAGGACAAGGCGGCGTTGTCGGCCCACTTGCGCAGCCGGCACGAGGTGGGGGAGCGACTGCGTGCGCACGGTGTGCCGGTGATTGAACTGCGGGCATCCATCATCATCGGCTCCGGCAGCCTGTCGTTCGAGATGATTCGCGCGCTGGTGGAGCGACTGCCGGTAATGGTGACGCCGCGGTGGGTGCAGGTAACGGCGCAACCCATCGCCATCGGCGACGTGTTGGATTACCTGCGCGCGGCGCTGACGGTCGAGACCGACGATCGCAGCCCGATCATCGAGATCGGCGGGCCGGATCAAGTGACCTATGGCGAGCTGATGCACGAATACGCGCGACAACGCGGGTTGCGGCGCTGGATGATACCCGTGCCGCTGTTGACCCCACATCTCTCCAGTCTCTGGCTGGGTCTGGTCACGCCGCTGTATGCCCGGGTCGGGCGCAAGTTGATCGACAGCCTGCGTCATTCCACGGTGGTGCGAGACGATGCCGCCCAGCGCTTGTTTTCGATCCGGCCGATCGGCGTGCGGGAAGCCATCGCGAGTGCACATCGCAACGAGGACTCCAGCTTCGCGCAGACTCGCTGGTCGGACGCATTGTCCGCCGCGGGCGAGCCCCGGCAATGGGGCGGGGTTCGCTTCGGCAACCGGCTCGTGGACTCGCGCTCCACGTCGGTGGCAGCCGAGCCGGCCGCCGTGTTCGCCGCCGTGGAGCGCATCGGTGGCGTGACGGGTTGGTACTACGCCAACTGGCTTTGGATCATGCGCGGCTGGCTCGACCTGCTGCTGGGCGGAGTCGGCCTGCGTCGGGGGCGTCGCGACCCGCAGCGTGTGCTGGTGGGTGACACGCTGGACTTCTGGCGGGTCGAGGACATCGAGCCGGGCAAGCGGCTGCGCCTGTCTGCCGAGATGAAGCTGCCGGGGCGGGCGTGGCTGGAGTTCGAGGTGCAGCCGCTCGCTGGCGGCGCCGAGCTGCGTCAGACGGCCACTTTCGATCCACTGGGACTTCTGGGGCTTACCTACTGGTACGCCGTCTGGCCATTGCACCAACTCGTGTTCGCAGGGATGCTGCGCGGCATTGCGCAGGCGGCCCTTCGCCCCGATCGGGGGTAAGGCGTGGCCCCCGGGTGCACTGGATAACAACCGGTTGCAGCGGACAGCCCGCTGCGCGGCCGGCCGCAGAAACGGAGCGTTGGGCGATTGAACCCAATGGGCGACAGCAACCTGTCTCAGGGATGAAGCAGCGTCCCCCAGTTCAATCGATTGCCGTCTTCCCGATGGAATGAAGATTCTGTGCTGTACACTACGCAACATTACGCGGCCGTGCCGCGCGAGGAAAGGAAGCGGTATGGCCAAGCTCGTGTTCGGAATGAACCAGTCCCTGGACGGCTACGTCGACCATACGGCGTTTGGGCCGAGCCCCACGCTCTTCCGCCACTTCATCGAGGAGGCTCGGGGGCAGGCGGGCAGTATCTACGGTCGTCGGATGTACGAGGTCATGCGGTACTGGGACGACGAGCAACCTGAATGGGAGGCCGACGAACACGCCTTCGCGGCAGCGTGGCGGGCCCAGCCGAAATGGGTCGTCTCGCGCTCCTCGCAGTCGGTAGGCCCCAACGCCAGCCTTGTTCAGGATGATCTCGAGGGCACGATCCGCAGGTTGAAGGCCGAGCGCGACGGGGAGATCGAAGTCGCTGGCCCGACCTTGGCGCGCAGCCTCACCGAGCTGGGCCTGATCGATGAGTACCGGATCTACCTGCACCCCGTCGTGCTGGGTCACGGCAAACCGTATTTCGCCGGACCCCGGCCACCGCTCCGCCTCATGACCCATGACCTGATCTGCGACGATGTGATCCGGTTGACCTACGTTCCTGCCTGAACGCGACGACTCGCCGGAAGGAAGTCGCTGCCAGTGGATCCAAGGTGCAGCACGGCGGCTGGCACCATCGGGCCTAAGGCGTCGATCCCAATTCGCTTGAACCAGGAGATGAAGCCCATGAGGAAGCTGGTTGTCGGTACCTTCGTGACGCTCGACGGGGTGATGCAGGCGCCCGGTGGTCCCGACGAGGACCGCGACGGTGGCTTCCAGCATGGCGGCTGGCTGGTGCCCTACTTCGACGAGGCCTTTCTGGGGAGCATGACCGAATGGGCCAAGCGCGCCGACGCCTTCCTGCTCGGCCGCAAGACCTACGACATGTTCGCGGCCTCCTGGCCCCAGTCCACCGATCCCGCGGACGAGATCGCCACGGCCCTCAACAGCCGGCCGAAGTACGTCGCGTCGCGGACCCTCGATAGGGTCACGTGGAACAACGCGCACCTGCTCAAGGGCGACCTCGTCGAGGCGGTCGCAAAGCTCAAGGCCCAGGAGGGCGGCGAGATCCAGGTCCACGGCAGCAGCCAGCTCCTCCAGACCCTGCTCCAGCACGATCTTGTCGACAGCTTGCGCATCTGGCAGTTTCCGGTGGTACTTGGCACAGGCAAGCGCCTGTTCGGGGAAGGCGCGATCCCTCGTGCCTTCCGACTCGTCGACACCCAGCAGACCGCTCCCGGCGCGGTCCTGCACGTGTACGACCGTGTTGGCGGCCTGCGGTACGGCGAGGTGGAGGTGGGCCAGGAGACGGTGATCTTCGACCCGGACCCGGCGCCCAGGTGACGCGTCGCCCGCGACGCACCAGCGATTGCTGCGGACGGGCAGCCTCGCGACCCGTCATCGAACGGGAGCGTCGGGGTGGACCCCGGACGGTCGACACGACGGGACCCTGCAAGCCATGAGATGGATGAATGCCCTGATCCGGTCGGTCATCTGGCTCGGTGGAGCGACGTTCTACGCGGCCCTGAAGAAGCCGGCAGGCGGCAGCTTCCTGGACCTGCGCTCAGATGTGCCGGGATGGCTCGGCGCCGGCCTGCTCGCGGCCGGATTGGCCTTGCACTGCTGGAGCAACGTGGTCCTGGCCAGGCACGACCCGGCGCCGGATCAGGCGGTGACCCTGGCCGCCACGGGGCCCTTCCGATTCACGCGCAACCCCATCTACCTGGCGGGCATCACCCTGCTCACGGGCATCGGGCTGCTGTACGGGACCTGGCATATCGACGACCTCGTCCTGCCCGGGGCCTTGTTCCTGTACTTCCATCTGGCGGTCGTCTACGTGGAGGAGCCCGGGCTTCGTGGCCGATTCGGTGCCAGCTACGACGCCTATTGTGGACGCGTGCCCCGGTGGCTCCCGCGATGGTCGCCCACGCGCCGCCCACCATGAGGCTAACCCTCGGAGGAACACCATGATCGTCGAAGCGCAGGTGACCGTCATCGGATCCAAGGAAGCGATCTGGGCGGCCATCACTCAAATCGAAAAGGCCGCGGCGTGATCCTCCCCAAGGTCCGCGATCTCGTCCTGGAGGATCAGCGTCTACGAAACGAGATCTGCTGGTCGGTGTTCGATTGCTGACAGGGGGCGGTAGGGTTTGTCCGCCCGGCGACCCGCGTGCAACGCATCGTCTTGTCCGGCCATCGCCAGGCACGCATACTTGGCCCGCCCGTCGACTCCCCCACCCTTGGAGACACGACCCATGACCATGACAGTCCCAGCGGCGCTGGCCAGGCTCGAGGCGCTCGGTGAACCCAAGCTGCGGGACCATAGCAGCCGGAATGCCGCAGGCGACCAGCAGTTCGGCGTCCGGCTCGGCGACATCCGCAAGCTGGCCGATGAGATCAAGGCCGACCATGCCCTGGCCCTGTCGCTTTGGGAGACCGGGAACCTCGACGCTCGGCTCCTGGCCATCCTGCTGGTCAGACCCAAGCTGTTGTCGGCCGAAGCCCTGGACCAGATGGTGCGCGCCGCCACCGTCGCGCAGCTGGCCGACTGGCTCAACGGCTACGTCGTCAAGAAGCACCCTGACAGGGAAGCGCTCCGCCAGCGCTGGATGGCCGACGCCAATCCCTGGGCAGCGCGCGCCGGCTGGGGCCAGACCGCCGACCGGGTCGCCCAGAGCCCGGAGGCACTCGACCTGCCGGCGCTGCTGGACCGCATCGAGGCCGAGATGAAGGC
>JBGAUA010000151.1:8418-8774 GCA_044228875.1 Anaerolineae bacterium | reverse complement strand
GTCCGCGCTCCGGCTACCGGGCGCGTCGCGCCCGCGGTGGCCGCGGCGCCGGTGGCCGTCGCGGCGGGCGAGGCCGTCGTCCCCGGTCGGGGGCTGCCGCTGGGCCGGACGGCGGGCGTGACGCCGGCGGTGGGGTCCGCCGCGACCGGCCGGGGCGTGCGGCTGGCGCGCGGCGTGGACGTGGGCCGGGGCGTGCGGCTGGGCTCCCGCGCCGTGGGACTGGGCCGGGGCGTCGCGCTGGGGCGAAGCGTGGCGCTGGGCGCCGGGCTGGTCGGCCGGATGGCCGTGGGCGGCGGGGCGCAAACGCCGCCGCCGGGGATGGCGGCCCTGGGGATGAGCAGCGACCACCTGGTGGT
>JBGAUA010000151.1:0-8408 GCA_044228875.1 Anaerolineae bacterium | reverse complement strand
ACCGTGTCGTAGGTGATGGTGCCTTGGTCGAAGTCCACCGAGTCCAGCTGGTAGTAGACGGCCTGTCCGGCCGGCGCGGAGCCGTCCCGCCATTGGTAGCGGGCGCCCTCGGCCGGCCCGCCGCGCGCGGCGACGAAGGAGCCGCTCAACACCTGGAAGGGGCCGGTCGCCGCCGCCGCGCGCCGCAGGCGGAAGCCCACGGTGTCCAGCTCGGTGGCCGTCTCCCATTGCAGGCTGACGCCGGCGGCGTCGCCCTGGGCCCGGAAGCTGACCAGGGTGACGTTGGCCGCGGCGCCGCGCGGCGCGGCCAGGAGGAGGAAGGCCGCGGCCAGCAGCGAGGCGGTGCGGCGCGGCGGGGCGGGCAGGGCGGCACCAACCGTCAAGCGCCGGCCTTGACCAGGAGCAGGCCCTTGCCCTGCAGCTCCGCCACGAAGGCCAGGGTATCCGCCTCGGCGTGCTCGCGCGCCACATCGTATTCCTCGCAGACGACCGACACGATGTCGCCGACGCTGCGGCTGCCGTCCGCCAGATCCCAGACCCGAGCCCCGACCTCGTTGAGCACCTTGATCTGGCCGAGGGCCGGTAGCACCAGCACCGCCTCGTCCCCGGAGCGGGTCGTGGTCACCGAGGGCACGCGGAGAGGAACGTCAGCGGCATTCAGCATGGTGCCTCGCAGTCAGCGATGGGTCGGGGGCCGGCGGGAGCCGCGGCGGAGATCCGGGGCCGGACCACATGGTGCGCGATTGTACCATGCGGCGGCCGTCGTCACCGCAGCAGGCGCCCCGCCAGGGCCGCCTGCGCCCAGCCCAGGACGCGGGCGCGGCGGCGGCCGCCCAGGCGCCCCCAGGCCAGCCAGCCCAGCGCCGCCTGGGCCAGGGGCCAGGGCGGGCGGTCCAAGTCCAGCAGACCCGCCGCGCCGTCCACCCGCCGGACCCGGCCCAGAATGGCCGCGCGCGGGATGGGCGGGTCGGCCTGCGGCAGGTTGTCGCCGCGGGCGATCCAACAGCCCCCCCGCCGCGCCACCAGCCGGTGGACCACCAGGTGCTCGCCCTGCCGGAACACCAAGAGGTCGCCGCGGCGCAGGCGCTCGGGCGCCAGGGGCAGCAGCTCCACCCGGTCGCCGTCGCGGAGCAGCGGCAGCATGCTGGCCCCGGCGACCTTGAGCCAGACATGGCCCGCCCGCTGCAGGCCGGCCTCGGCCAGCTGCGCCAGGTGCGGCGGCTGGTAGGGCCGGCGCGCCGGCGGCGGCGGGTCGGGAGCCACCGTCAGGGCCGCGCGGACAGCAAGGGCAGGCAGACCCGGAAACGCCCGCCGTCCCGGGTCGGATGGGGCGTGGTCCTGGTAGCGGCCGTCGCCGAAGGACCGGGCGTGGCCGTCGGCTCGGGCGCCACGGGTGTGCGCGTGATCGGCGGCGCGTCGGCCAGGGGCAGGCGCAGGGCGGGGTCCCCGAAGACGGTGTAGGTCTCGATGAGGTCGAAGTGGCGGCCGCCGGCCCAGAGCGCCAGCTTGGCGTCCGTCGCGGCCGGGCCCAGCCGCCGTGTGCCGGTGTCGAAGACCGAACGGTAGAAGCCCCGCCACAGCAGGTCATGCCCGGTGACCAGCCCCAGCCCCGTGGGCGCGAAGCCGGCCACCGAGCCGCGATCGGCGGCGACCAGCAGCGCCTCCGCCAGGCTGGGCAGGCCGGGGAAGCACCAGTAGCCGTCCAGGCAGGTCCAGGACAGGACGATGGGCAGGCGCTCGCCGTTGGCCAGGGCGGGCACGTGGTCCGTGGTCAGGAGGGGCACGCTCGACCAGCGGTTGGCACTGCCATGCCCCACGTAGTTGATGAACAGCCCGCCTTCGCGGTTGAACAGCTCGACGACCGCCGCTCCGGCGCTCTCGCGGCCCGCGTCGGTCTGGCCGGGCGGGCAGGCGCCGGGGAAGTCGTTGGCCCGCAGGCGCCGCGCGGTGGCCCCGGGGGGCAGCATGTCGCGGATGAAGCGCTCCACCTCGCCGATGAAGTCCCCGGCCGCGTCCGGCGCGCAGTCGCTGATGAAGGCATGGCGGCCGTGCTGCGGCCGCGGTCCCGCCAGCTCGTAGGCGATGGTCTTGGCCACGAAGGCCTCCATCTCCGCGGCGTCGGCCACCGGCGCCCGGCCGACGGCCAGGTCCGGCAAGGCATCCTCGCCCAGCACCGCCGCCAGCTGGTTGGCGCTGTCCACCTCGCCCTGGTAGGGGTCGGCGAAGACCATGTTGGGCGGCATGAAGACCGGTTCCGCGGGATAGTTGGGGCTGCCGCGCAGGTTCCAGGTGCCGTCGCCCACCAGCAGGGCGTAGGCCGGCCGAGGCTCCGGCCAGGCGGTGAGGGCATGGGCCAGGAAGGCGCGGATGGCCGCCGGCTGGGCCAGCCCGTCCCCGAACTGGTCGAAGACCGCCTGAAGGTCCACCACCCGGCTGGACATGCCGCGCGCGCGGCGGTGGGCGGCCAGGCGCTCGGCGCCTTCCCGGAAGGCCGCCGGGCTGATGATCAGGTGCTCGGCCCCCGTCTCCGGCCGCCACAGGTCGGCGCCGCCGAGGGCCGCGATCTGCTTGGGCCGGCGGAAGGCGGCCTCGCTCCCCAGCCAGTAGCCGCCGCCGCCGGCCGCGGTGGCGAAGGTCGCCTGCCGGCCCTCGGCGCCCCGGCTCAGGGCCAGACCGCCCAGGCGCACCGGCCGGCGCGGGTCGCCGAGGTCCAGGGCCAGCACCTCCCCCTCACCCAAGCCGCCCACCTGCAGCCGCGACGGAGCGGCCGGCGCGGTCAGCGCCAGCTCCGCCCCCATGGCCTTGAGCAGCCGCTCGTAGGCCACCTCGATCCAGTCCAGGTGCAGACGGACGCCCGGGCTGCCGCCTTCGCGGGGCAGGGTCAAGGTGACCTTGAGCTCGGCGCCCGGCCCCGGAGGACCGGGCAGATCGCCCGCCAGGACCTGGCGGGCGATCCCCTGCCAGGACCGGTCGTCCAGGGCCGTCTCCGGCTCGCCGGCCGACAGGCGGGCGCGCACCGGGGCGACGGAGCCCAGCGGCATCCGCGGCAGGACCGCCGCCCGCACCGTCGCCGGGCCGCCGGCCGGATCGGCGTCCGGCACGGCCACGGTATAGCTGCGCGACACGTCCGCCTCGACCAGGCTGAACTCGTCCCAGAACCAGACGTCGTCGCTGGTGAGGTGCCAGGCCCAGTAGACCTTGGAGGGTTCCTGTCGCAGGACGAAGGGCAGGCTGCCCCGGCGCGGCAGGCCGTCGTCGACCGGCGCGGCGTCGCGCTCCGCGATGCGCAGGCCCGGCTCGGGTCCCAGGTCGAGGAGGTAGCTGTTGTCGTCGCCGTAGCGCGCGTCGCCCAGGACCCGCGGAAAGCGGTACCGGTCGAAGGTCACCCAGCCCGGTTCGCCGCGGCGCCGCTCGCCCCAGAAGCCGAGGCGGTCCTGGGGGTCCAGCCGCCCGTCCGCTTCGCCGACCAGGCGCAGGGCCACCTCCCGGCCGCCCTGGCGCAGGCGCAGGCGGCGCGGATCCTCCCGGGCCACGGGCAGCCCGGCGGCCGCCAGGTCGGCGCCCGTCACCTCGTACCAGCCGTCCTGGTCGACGATCAGCTTCCAGGCGGGGCCCGGCACGGCCGCCTGGCCGGTGGTCGCCGGCGCCGCGGGCCACCCGCGCCAGGCCCGGGCCTGCACGCCGTTGACCAGCCGCTGGGCCAGGGGGTCTTCCGCGTCCGCCGCGCCGTCCACCACGGCGGACGACCCACCGCCCGCCGGCCGCGGCGCCCCCGCGGCGGCGACGGCGACCGCGGCGCCGCCGGCCAGGCGCAGGGTCACCGCGTCCAGCTGCTCCAGGCGGCCGTCGGCGGGCCGCCAGCGGAAGGGATGGACGAGCACCCGCGCCAGGCGCCGGTCGCGCAGCCAGGCCACCTCGTCCAGCCGGGCCGGCCGCGGCGGGAACCAGCCGGCGCCGCCGTACACCGCGGCGTCGGGCGCCGCCGCCTGCTCCAGCAGGCCCGCGCCGCCGGCCGCCGGCAGTTGGCGCGGCGCGGGGGCCACCTGCCGCGCCCCCGGCAGCGGGCGCCACCCCAGCGCCACCACCTCCAGGCAGGGCTCGCCCGCCGGGGGCAGGCCCAGCAGCAGGGCCAGCGCCGGGAGCCGCGGCCGGCCCGGATGCTCCAGGGTGGTCCAGACCAGCCCGCTCGGCAGCGGCGCGGCGGCCTGCCGCGCCGCCCAATCCTCCAGCGACTCGCCGTCGCCGAGCGCGGGGAAGCGCAGGCCCACGGTGGTGCCGGCGGCCTGGGCGCTCACGGTCAGCCGCGTGGTCCCCTGGTCGCCGGGCGCCGGCTCGGCGGCGGCCGGGGCGGGCGCGGCGGTCGCGGTCGCCCCGGACCAGGCCAGGGCCAGGACGACGATGCCGCGCGTCAACGCGGCGGATGGGCGCGCGGGCCTTGCGGGCATGGCAGGGGCTCCAGTCGGCGGCGGTGAAGCGATGGCGACCGGCCGCAGGTTCAAACGATCGACCGCGGGTTCAGGCCAAGGACCCCGCCGGCGCCCTCAACCCGGCGGGACGACCGACCGGCCCTCAGCCAGCCAGGCATCGACGACCGGCCAGTAATCCGGGCGGTCCCGGAGGCGCAGGATAGCACATGGGGCGGCGGCCGCCAGGCGGTTCAGGCGCTCCAGGAGCGGCGGCAGGCGCTGGGCGTCGGCCACCAGCACCGGGACGGCGCCGAGCAGCTCCGCCACGGCCCGGCCGGCCGACAAGGGCTGGATCGCGGGCTCGGGTGCCGGCCGCAGGCGCAGGATGCCGGCCAGGGGCGCCTGGCCCGGCGCGGGCCGCACCTGGGTCGCGTTGCTGAAGGGCGTGGCCAGCAGCCGCCAGGCGCCCGGGGCGCCCGGCAGCAGCGCCACCAGGTCGTCGTTGAGCACGATGGCGCCGGCGGCGTTGCGCGCCGCGGTGGTCTTGCCCGTACCCGAAGGGCCCAGGAGCAGCAGACCCCGACCGCCGCGCACCAGGCCCGCGCCATGCAGCAGCAGGCCGCCCGCGCGGTCCAGGAGCAGGGCGGTCAGGACGCGGCCGAGGTATTCCAGGTGGGCCGCGGCCCGCGGCCCGCCCACGGCGGCTTCGGCGTCGCCGGCCGCCAGCTGCGCGTGGGCGCGAATGCCGACGCCGCGCAGTTCGAGACGCGCGCCGTCGAGGCGGATCTCCGGCTGGGCGTCGCGGTCGCCGCCGGCCGCCGCCGGCAGGTCGGCGCGCGGGTCCAGGTCGGTCAAGCGGATCCGCAAGGCGGCCGCCGCGTCACCCGCCGCCGGTGGCCAGGCGGCGAAGCGCCCGCGCAGCAGATCCAGCAGGCGCGGGGGGCCCTCGAAGCGCAGCTGCAGGCCGTCCGCGGCCGTCAAGGACCAGTGGCTCGCCGCGGCCGCGGTGGGTGCGCCCAAGCTGTCGTTCCCGGCCGGACGGCTAGGGGAAGGATTGCTGGCCGGTCTCCTGGTACCAGGGCTGGCCCAGGCGCGGATCGTCCGGCGCGACCAGGGGCGAACCGGCGCGAACTTCGAGGTCGGCTTCGTGGATGATCCGGGGGGGCTGGTAGCCCCGGCGCGGCGACGCGGCGGCGACGGAGGCCGGTTGCAGGTCGGCGTCTTGGGGCAAATGGCTGTTGCGCTTCACGGTAGGCTAACCCTCTCACGCTGTCGGCAAATCACAGCTTCGGTGGATCGATAGCGGCTCGAAAATGGGTCTGTCAGGGGGTCGTGGGCAGTGACCGGCGCTGACAATCTGACAGGTGATGGGGGTCACTCGGAGACAACGTTCGCAGCGTCCGAAACGTTACGGCCTGGCTTGGGCGGGTCTACCAGGATGGGCGGCTCTGCCGCGCGACCTTGCGCGTCGGCGCCCATCGTAGCCGCGATGGTTCGGGCGATCAAGCCCGTCGAGGCCGACAGCAACGTCACACCGATGCTCCGCACCGGGCCTGATTGGATGCTTCGGCGTGAGGTCGCTGTTCGTCGCCGTCACAAACGACGCTGCTACCGCCCTGATGAGCGCCCGGGCCGCGCCAACCGCGCCAGCCGCGCCAGATACAGGCCGCCGAGGGCGAACCGGCCCGCTTCCGGCCTGTCGTAGCGTCGCCGCATGTAATGCGGGCTGGGGAGCAGCTTGGCCGCGGCGTAGCGCAGGCGAGGGCGCCAGCCGGGCAGGTGCAGCAGCTGGTCCAGGGCCTTGTGCAGCTGACCCGCCCGCGGCCTGGCGGACCAGGCCAGGGCCCGGCGCTCGGTGCGGCTGCTGGAGCGCGCCGTCAGCGGCGCGATCGCCTCGGGCTGCAGACCCGCCCAGGGCGGCAGGCCCGCCAGGGCCTCCCGCAGCGGCGCCAGCAGCCAGGCCCGCCGGGCTTCGTCGGCCATGGCCGCCCAGTCCAGGCCGGGATGGGCCCGCAGCCAGGTGGCCAGGTCGTGGCGCCAGCGGCCCACCCCGGCGGGCCATTCGGGGTGGTGCACCGCCCGATGGCCCGCCAGATGGAGGACCATGTCCGCGGGCGACAGCAGGCGGAGGGTCCGGCCGTCGACGTCGGCCGCCCTGGAACGCTCCCAGACGGCGTCCATGGGCTGCCCGTGGCGGTAGGCGGGGCGATCGAAGAGATGCCAGTGCAGGTCGACGACCACGCCGCCGGGCGGAGGCGCGCGAAAGCTGGCCTGGGCATGGAAGGCCACCAAGGCCGCCAGGTCCGGCTCCGCCGTCCGCTCCACCAGCTCGTCGCGGCCCAGCACCATGGTGTAGCCGGCGGCCGTCAAGACCCGCACGGCGCGCTGCGCGTCCGCGGGGCGCACCAGGAGGTCCAGGTCGCCCAGAGGCCGCCGCGACCAGTCGCGGTAATGGAACTCGCAGAGGGCGGCGCCCTTGAGCGCGATGACCTCCACGGCGGCCGCGCCCAGGACCTCCAGCGCCGCCAGGAAGGCCCGGCGCATCAGCTGCCCCCGGCCCAGGGCCTCCCAGTCGCGGCGGCGCCAGGCCGCCGCCAGCTCCGGCGGCGGCGCCGGCCCGGCCGCTTCCACCGCCGCGCGGAGGAAGCCGTGCAGGTCCTGGGCTTCCGCCAGGGCGTCCACCGCCCTCCAGCCGCGCGCGTCGACGGGCGGCGGCGGCGGGCCGCCGTAGGGCAGGGCGAGGAAGGCGTCCAGGAGGCGCTGATCGGCGGCGACGGGCAGGGTCGGGGGCAGGGTCATGGCTGCCGATATTAACACGTGACGCTTGACCGAGGCCTTGTCGCCGGTTAGGATGATGGTTATTGGCGGGTTAATGCGCATCAAGACCCCGCCCGGTCTGCTATCCTGATTCGTCGCCCGCAGTCGCCCTTGCCTCGGGGCTCCGCCACCTCATGCACAACATTGATCCCGCCCGCTGGTACGCCCTCATGGCCAAGCCGCGGCAGGAGACCCGGGTCGCCGAGTCCCTGGCCGCGCGAGGTCTGGAGGTCTTCCTGCCCAGCTACCGCCACCGCGACCGCCGCAGCGGCCGGCAGCAGACCCGCCCCTTCTTCCCGCGCTACCTCTTCGCCCGCTTCGACTGGGAACGCACGGGCTTGGCGGCGGTGCAGTGGACCACGGGCCTGAGCCGGGTGGTCACCTTCGACGGTCGGCCGGCCTGGCTGGACGAGGGGCTGGTGGGCCATTGGCGGGAGCGCCTGGCGCGGCTGGACGGGGACGCCTTCGTCCGCCTGAAGCCCGGCGACCGGGTGCGGGTGCAGAGCGGCCCCTTCCGCGACTACGAGGCGGTCTTCGACCGGCATCTCAACGGCGAGTCGCGGGTGGCCATCCTGGTGGACATCCTGGGCCGCAAGACCTCGGTGCAGGTGCCGGCGATGGACGTCAACCTCGTGGCCTGAGCTTCCCGGGCCACCGCGGGCGGCCGGTCGCCACCCGTCCAACCTGCCCCCCGCCGCGCGGGCCGCGCCGAGCCCCGGCCGCGCGATCGCCCGCCCGGCGCGCCGCAGGATGACATGTGCTCCCCCCAAGCAGAGGACCCGCCGCCGCGCCGGTCCAAGGGCGGAGCCATCCCTGTCGCCGCCGGTGCCGGCCCGCGAGCAGCGGCCGGCGAGGTCGCCCGGCAGCCCGTGCCGACCACCCGATGGTGAACAACCTCCATGCCCATCACCCCATGCTGAAACTCGGCCGCACCTACCTGGAGCGCCAGGCCTCCAGCCCCGCCCTGTACCTGTGGGAGGCCCTGGTCACCACCCTCTGCGGCCGCGTGCCCACCCTCCTGGGCATCGGCCTGCGCGCTCTGGCCTACCGCCTCATCCTGCGCATGGACGGGCCGGCGGCCATCGAGAGCGGGGTGCGGCTGCGCTTCGCCGACCGCATCCGCCTGGGCCGGGGCTGCTACCTGGACGAGGGGGTCTACCTGCATGCCTGCCCCCCCGGCGGCAT
>JBGAUA010000150.1:0-8784 GCA_044228875.1 Anaerolineae bacterium | reverse complement strand
GACACGGCCGGACGCGGCGACGGCGAGCCGTCCAGGATCCGGGAGCCGCCCGCGCGGAAGAGGTCGCCGATGGCGCGGGCTGTCGGCAGGTTCTCTGTGCGCACCGCGACCACGGTGGCGCCGTCGACTAGGGCTTCCAAGAGCCCCTCGCGAAAGCCGGGCGGGATCTCCGTGCGCTCGCCGAAGACGCCGGCCAACAGGCCCAGGGCGGCGCCGAGGAGGATGCCGGCGGCCATGCTGGGCAGCGGTCCGAGGCCCAGGTAGCCTCCGGTCGCGGCGCCTTGATCCGCGATTTCGATGGTGGCGGGGCCATCGAAGCCGCCGCCGAGCCAGAAGCCGATGAGCGCGCCCAAGAGCGCCCCCACCACCAGGAAGCTCCCGGCGGCGCGGCGCGTGGGCAACCCGGCCTCGGCGGCAAGGCGTTCCTGCACCCGGGTGTCGGCGTGGACCACCTGAACGCTGTCCATGTCCAATGGAGAGGCCGCCAGCTGGGCGATGACGCGCCCGGCGTCCGCCAATTGATCGAACACACCCACGACCACGGTCTTCATACGGCTCTCCAAAGGCTGCAAGTGCCGGTCGGCCCTACTGCGGGCGTCCGATCTCGATAGGCACGCTATGCGGCGTGCCCAGGAAGTTGCCGTCGCGCTTCACCAGGACCAGGCGGATGACGTAGGGGCCCGGCGGCAGCGACGCCGCGTCCAGCACCTCGAGGGTGCCGTTGACCACGGGGCTGTTGTGGGTGCTGCCAAGGGTGAACCACTCCCGCGGTTCCTGGCCCGGTCCGAACTCCACCTTGTAGTACTCGACGATGCTGGGATCATACTGCACGGTGCCGGTCAACTCGGTGCGGGCCGTGACCACCGTCCCCGGCGCCAGGCCCAGGCGGTAGTTGCCCGCCGCCGACGGCGGGAACGCGTTCAGGACCACGCCCTGGCCCGCGGTGCCCTGCACGATCATGGAGGCCAGCTGCTCGGCGCTCATGGCGGCGGCGGCCATCTCCGGGCTGCAGGGCTCGGTGGCCGCCAGCGAAGGCCAGCCGCTCGTCCGTGCCCATTCAATGAGGAAGCGCCGTTCGCCGATCAGGTAGTTGTCCGCGCCCTCTTCCGGCAAGGGAAGGACGGCCACGGCATGGACCTTGTCCATGCCCACCTCGGGGCCGGCAAGGCACTTGGACAGAACGGTCTTCATCGGCGCGGCCTCGCCCTCGGCGGGCTCGGCCTCCGGATCCGGAACGCTCTGCCCGAAGACCGCCGCCTGCTGCAGGATCCAGTCCTGGCCCGGCTCCGGCACCTGCTCTTTCAGGAAGAGCTCGGTGTCATAGGCCGGACAGCCCGTGGCCAGGTTCTTGAAGTCCTCCACCTTGCAGACCTGCTGCTCCACGATGCCGGCCGGGCGCTTGAAGGCGGTCTCCGTCGGCAGGTCGAACAGGGCACGCGCCCGCTCGATGACGGCGCGTTTCTCCTTGTTGCCCGCCACCTGGCGCATGAAGGTGTTCCAGATCGGCGCGGCGCCCGTGACCCCGGAGGTGCCCTTCATGGGGCGGTTGTCGGGATTGCCGGCCCAGACGCCCACGGCCAGGTACGGCGTGTAGCCCAAGGTCCAGTTGTCGCGATAGTCGTTGGTCGTGCCGGTCTTGGCCGCGGCCTTGAAGCCCACGTTCAGCGGGCTGCCGGCATCGAAGGACGGCGCCCGCGCAGCGTTGTCGGAGAGCATGTCGGTGATGATGTATGCGGCTCGAGGATCCGCCGCTTCCACCGCCTCCAGGGACGCTTGATCCTGTTCGAGGTCGTAGAGCACCTTGCCTGAGGCGTCCGTGATCTTCAGGATGGCGTTGGGCCGCACGCGGCGACCGAGATTGGCCAGACTGGCGTACACCGTGGTCATGTCCAGCAAGGTGGCCTCGCCGCCTCCCAGGGTCAAGGAGAGCCCGTAGCGATCGGCTCCGGCCTGCAGGCCGTTGATGCCCAGGTCATGCGCCATGTCGATGGTCCGGCTGATGCCGGCCATGCCCAGGGCCTTGAGGGCCGGGATGTTGAAGGAGTTGGCCAGCGAGCGTCGCATGCGCACCGGGCCGTGGAACTTGCCGTCGTAGTTGCGCGGGACATAGAGCCCGCCGGGCAGACCGGCCGCGGGCACCTCCATGGGCACGTCCCAGAAGATCTGCGCGGGGCTGACGCCCTGCTCGAGCGCCGTCAGGTAGGTGACCGGCTTGATCGAGGAGCCTGGCTGTCGCTCTCGAACGGCCACGTTGACCGCGCCGTCGATGGCATCGTTCCAATAGTCGGCGCTGCCTACCATGGCGAGGATCTGCCCGGTGCCCGGCTCCAGTGCCACCAAGGCGGCGCTGTTCAGGTCGTGGCGCGGCCGCAGGGCATCCACGTGCTCCCGGACCTCCCGCTCGGCGATCGACTGGACGCTGTAGTCCAGGGTGGTCGTCACATCCAGGCCGCCGCGGGCCAGGAGCTTGGGAGAGAGGTAGCGACCTTCCTCGTCCTCAAGGAGGCTTTGGACGTACACGACGAAATGCGGCGCGCTGAAGCTCTCCTGCTCGGTCGGGCGGCTCACGGTCAGTTCCTGGGCGACCGCCCTGTCGTATTCCGATCGGCTGATGTAGGACTCCTCCAGCAGGCGATCCAGGACGATGGTCTGGCGCTCCTTGACCTTGGCCATGATCGCCGGGTCCGGGCTGAGCGGGTCGTAGGTGCCGGGAGCCTGCGGCAACCCGGCGATGAGCGCGCATTCCGCCAGGTCCAGATCGGCCGCCGACTTGCCGAAGAGGGTCTGCGCGGCGGCTTCCACCCCATAGGCCAGGTTGCCGTAGTAGACCTCGTTGAGGTACCACTCCAGGATCTGTTCCTTGGAATGCTGCCGGGTGAGGATGACGGCCAGCACGATCTCCTTGGCCTTGCGCCGGTAGCTGCGCGCGAAGCGCTCCTCGTCGGAGAAAGCGATGTTGCGTACCAGCTGCTGGGTGAGGGTGCTGCCGCCGCCGCCGGTTGTACTGCCGGTCAACACGCCTTCCACCGCGCGGGCGATGCCGGCGATGTCGATGCCCGGATTGCGGTAGAAGTCCTTGTCCTCCACGGCGATGGTGGCGTCGCGGAGGATCTTGGGCATCTGGTCCAGTTCGATGTAGGTCCGCTTGCCCAAGGGCGCCATCTCGCGGAGGACGATGCCGTTGCGGTCGCGGATCCGCGTGGTCTGGAAGAACTCTCGCGACTCGATCGTGTTGATGGCGGCCAGGCCGGACTCCAGCTCGCCGGCCAACGAGACGTAGAGGATGCCTCCGCCGATCACCAAGGCGAGGATGGCCGCGGCCGGCAGCACGGCCACCACCAGCAGGAAGACGAAAGCGAGCCCTCCCAGGGAGGACCGGTCACGCTGAAGCCGGGCGAGCCGGCGCTGGAGCAGAATGCGCTCCAAAGGGGACAGGCTCATGAAGCTGACGATTATAGGCGTCGGCCGATACGGTGGCGAAAAGACCCGGCCCGGGCGCGCCACTCGGGCCGCCCTGCTACAATCGGCCCGCGCATGAGCATCGAGCCCCCTTCCCGCCCCCTTCACGCCGCCGGCGCGCCCGGCCTGGTGCTCCTGGGTCTGGGCCCAGGCGATCTGGATCTGCTGAGCGCCCCGGCCCGCGCGGCCTTGCTGCGCGCCGACCGCCTGTGGACCGATGTCCCCGGTCATCCCGCGCTGGGGCCTTCGGGTGCGGCCCCCGTCGCCCTCCCGGCCGAACCGGCCGCCGCGGCGGCGCTGCTGGTGGCCGCCGCGGCGGTGGGGCCGGTGACCTGCGCCGTTCTGGGCGACCCTCTCCTTGATGCACCGGTCCTTGCAGGTGCCCTCACCGATCGGGCGCGACGCGCTGGACTGCCCTTGGCCACGCTTCGGGGCGTTGCCTGGTGGCCCGATGCCCTGGCGGAGGCCGGAGCCGACGGGGCGCCGCCTTCGGGCTTGACGCTCGCGGCGTTGCAGACGGCAGTCGCGTCGAGCCTGCTCGCCCGCAACCATCCGGACCTGGATCCAGGGCGGCCGGGCCTGGTCCATCTGTCCGGCCTGTCCGGGGCGGGCGCCGCGAGATTGGCCGCGCTGCTGGCAGTCGCCTATGGCGCGGACCACCCGCTGTGGTGGCTGGTCTGGCGGCCGCGGCGACCCTTGGCTCTGGCGACGACCGTCGGCGCCCTGGCGGACAGCATGCCCGCGGATGCGCGAATGCTCCTGGTGCCTTCGCTGCCGCCCGACCGTTCCTGGTCGGAGTTGGTGGAGGTGGTGGCCCATCTCCGGGCCCCGGACGGCTGCCCTTGGGACCGGGAGCAGACCCATGAGAGCCTGCGCCCTTACCTGTTGGAGGAAGCCTACGAGGCGGTGGAGGCCCTGGATGCCCGTGACTGGCCGGCCTTCTGCGACGAGCTGGGGGACCTGCTGTTGCAGGTGGTCCTGCACGCCCAGGTGGCGGTCGACGAGGGGCGCTTCGCCCTGCGCGATGTGCTGGCGGCCATCACCGGGAAGCTCATCCGCCGCCATCCTCATGTCTTCGGCGAGGCGCGCGCGGACACGGCGGAGGAGGTGCTGGCCAACTGGGAAAGCCTCAAGCGGGCGGAGCGGGAGGCCAAGGACGGCGCGGCCGCGGTGGCGGTGACCGATCCGTTGCTGGGCGTGCCCCGGGCCATGCCCGCCCTGGCTCGCGCCCAACTGATGTTGCGCAAAGGGCGGCGGGTGTCGGACCTGGCGGCCTTGCTCCCCCCAGCGGACGGCTCCGCCCTGCCGGAGCTGCTGGCGCGCTTCCAGGACCGACCGGACGAGGCCGGTCTCGCCGAGCTGCTGTGGCAGTTGGCGGCTCGGGCGCAGGCAAGCGGCCTGGATGCCGAGGAGGCGCTGCGCCGACGCCTGCGCGGCTTCACCGAAGCGCCGGCTTGACGGATCGGCGATGTGACACGCAATCCGGACCCTCGGCCGCCGCCGCCTACCGCCTCATCCGTTACAATGGTGCCCGTCCCGCTTGTCTGGTTCGCCTGCCTCGACACCCATTCCCCCCTCACCCTTGGAGCCATCGCATGAGCAAGATCGCCCGCATCCGCGCCCGCGAGATCCTGGATTCGCGCGGCAACCCCACGGTAGAGGCGCAGGTGCTGCTGGAGGACGGCTCGGAGGGTCTGGCCTTGGTGCCGTCGGGCGCATCGACGGGGGCGCATGAGGCGGTGGAACGTCGCGATGGCGATAAGGGCCGATACGGCGGCAAGGGCGTGCTGGGGGCTGTGGCGGCCGTGCACGACGAGATCGGCCCGGCCCTCCAGGGGATGGAGGCCACGGACCAGCGCGCCGTCGACGCGGCGATGCTGGCCCTGGACGGCACGTCCAACAAGGGGCGCCTTGGCGCCAACGCCATCCTGGCGGTGAGCCTGGGCACGGCGCGAGCGGCGGCGGCCAGCCAGAACCTGCCCCTTTACCGCTACCTGGGGGGGGTGAACGCCCACCTGCTCCCGGTGCCGATGCTCAACATCCTCAACGGCGGCAAGCATGCCTCCAACTCCACGGATTTCCAGGAGTTCATGGTCATGCCCCTGGGCGCGCCCAGCTTCGCCGAGGGGCTGCGCTGGGGGGTGGAGGTGTACCAGCACCTGGGACGCCTGCTTCACGACGGCGGCCACTCCACCACCGTCGGCGACGAGGGCGGCTTCGCCCCCAGCCTCCCGACCAATGACGCCGCGGTGGAGTTGGTGCTGCGGGCCATCGAGCGCGCGGGCTACCGGCCGGGGCTGGACATCGCCATCGCCCTGGACCCGGCGACGACGGAGATCTTCGACGGGAGCCGCTACGACCTGGCTCGCGAGGGCCGGCGCCTCTCCAGCGCGGAGATGGTGGACTTCTGGGCGGACTGGTGTGCGCGCTTCCCTATCGTCTCCATCGAGGATGGGCTGGCGGAGGACGACTGGGACACCTGGGCGGCGCTGACGGCGCGCCTGGGCGACGCCGTGCAGCTGGTGGGAGATGACCTGCTGGTGACCAGCACGATCCGCCTGGCGAAAGGCATCGAGCGCCGTTCGGCCAACAGCATCCTGGTGAAGGTCAATCAGATCGGCAGCCTGACGGAGACCCTGGACGCAGTGCGCCTGGCCCAGGGCGCGGGTTGGACGGTGGTGATCAGCCACCGTTCGGGAGAGACGGAGGACACGACCATCGCCGACCTGGCGGTGGCCACGGGAGCGGGGCAGATCAAGACCGGCGCACCGGCTCGCTCGGATAGGGTGGCCAAGTACAACCGCCTGCTGCGAATCGCCGATGAGCTGGGCGATTCCGCCGGCTGGCCTGGCTGGGGCGCGCTCAAGGCAGGGCGGCGAGCTTGAGTCGGCCGCGGGCCGGCCGCGGCCGCCACGATCGCCTGTCCATCCCGCTATAATCCCCCACCGGATGAACGATCAGCTTCCGCTGTCCTCCACCCTTGCGGCTCACACCGCCCCCGATCGCCGCGGCGCGATCGTGCGGAAGCCGCGGCCCGCGCCGGCGGCCCTGGTCGTGCTTGCCCTCCTCGGCGTCGCTTGCAGCAAGCCCACGTCGGCGCCATCCGGCCTTCCCGGCGCGGCCGGCCCCACGCCCACCGCGGACCCCAACGCCATCGTGTGGCTGCTGGCCAAGGGGCCGGGCACCTTGGACCCGAGCCGCCTGGCCATGGACGAAGCGAGCGCCAGCCTGGACCCCGCCGGCCAGTTGGTCGCCGCGCAGGTCTATGATCGGCTGGTCACCCTCCGACCCGGAACCGCGCAGCTGGCGCCCGGTCTTGCCGCAACCTGGCAGCAGAACATCGAGGAGAACACCGTCACCTTCAACCTGAGGGAAGGGCTGACCTTCCATGACGGTAGCCCCCTCGGGGCGCGGGAGGTGGCCTGGAACTTCGAGCGTTGGATGAACCCCGAGCATCCCGCCCACTTGGAGGGCTTCCAGGTCTGGGACGGCTTCTTCGGCTTCGTCGGGCAGAAGGACGCCGCCGGGCGCGACGCCTTCATCGTCAAGGCCGTGGAGGCCATCGGCCCCCGGCAGGTGCGGTTCAAGCTGAACGCACCCTTCAGTCCCTTCCTGTACCATCTGGCGTTGACATCCTTCGGCATCGCGAGCCCACAAGCCATCCAAACCCAAGGCGATCGCTACGGCATGGACGGCGCGCATCTGCCGGTGGGCAGCGGCCCCTATCGCGTTGCCAGTTGGGATGCGAGCGGTGTGCACCTGGTGCCGAATCCCGACCATTGGGGCGCCGCGACGGCCAACAGCGGTCTGCGCTTCAGCGTGGAGGCCGATGAGGAGTTGCGGTCGCTGGCCCTGGCCGAGGGTCGGGCGCACGGCACCGATCTCTCCGCCCTCACCGTGATCACCGGCGCCCTGGCCGGAGGGAACCTGCGCATCCAGCCGCGGCCTGCGCGCAGCACCGCCTGGCTGATGCTGGACGACAGCCGCCCGCCGCTGAACGACCCCAAGGTGCGCAAGGCCATCAGTTTGGCCATCGATCGCGCCGCGCTGGCGGCCGGCAGTTTTGGCACCTTCGGCCTGCCCACCGGGCAGCTTCTGCCGCCCGGCTTCTTCGGCCACGCGGAGGACCTGCCGGCGCCCGCCCAGGATCTGGCGCAGGCCAAGGCCTTGCTGGCCGAAGCCGATGTCGACACCTTCAAGCTCAACATCTGGGTACCCGAGGTGTCGCGGCCCTTCCTGCCCGACCCTGTCAGCGCGGCCGAACGGGTGGCGGCCGACCTGGTGTCGCTCGGGCTCGACGCCAAGGCGCAGAGCGTGCCCTTGCGCCAGTTCCTGCGCGACAGGGAGACCGGGCGCTACACCGCCTGGATCATCGGCTGGGAAGCCCAGTCGCCGGACCCCGACAACTTCTGGTTCTGGCATTTCGGCATCCCGGACCGCGTGGTGCCCGAAGGCCATTACGACAACCGGGTCCTGGCCCAGGCCCTGGCCCAGGCCCAGCGACTGGACACCGATTCTCGGCGCCAGATCTACCTTGATGCCGCCAGGACCGTGGACACCGACACCGCCCGCGTCTTCCTGGTCAACACGCAGGGGCTTGTTGTCACGAGCCGCCGCCTGCGAGGGTTCATGCCGGGTCCCATGGGCATCGACAACCTGGCTGAGACCTCGCTGGGCGAGCCGGAGCCGGATCCGACGGCCGTTGCGATTCCTGCCGTGCCCGCTATCGAGGTGACGCCGCTGGCCTCGGTGGATCCCCCGCCTGCGGCTGCTGGACCGACGCCCGCCCAGCCTTGAGGGACGCGGCGACATGAATGAGGATACGCATGAACGACCGAACCGACGCACAGACCAAGGATCCCTCAGCCATTCGCGAGCTTCTGCGAAGCGGCCGGCTGGCCTGGCGCCTCATCGGCGACAGTCGGGTCTCCTTGAGCATCAAGCTGGTGCCCTTCCTGGCCCTTCTGTACCTGGTCTCGCCCATCGATCTGGTGCCGGACTTCATCCTTCCCGGCCTCGGCTCCCTGGATGATCTGGCGATCATCGCCATCGCCCTGCGCTTCTTCATCCGTCTGGCTCCACCGGAACTGGTCCGTGAACATTCGGGCATCGGCAGCGGTGCCGTCGCGGGTGAAGACGAGACCATCTCCGCCGACTACCGCGTCCACGACGCGAACTGAGTTCCGATCCGGCCGCGGTTTCGCGGCGACCCTGGGACACTGCCTTGGAAGCCATCGACACCACCGACCCATCCTTGGTCGACTCCGACCGACAGCCGCTGCCGCCGCCGGATCCGGCGGCGGCCCATCTCCCGACCGGACCTTC
>JBGAUA010000014.1:0-38730 GCA_044228875.1 Anaerolineae bacterium | reverse complement strand
GGTCCCCAACGACAGCCGCCTGCTGGAGTCCCGAGCCAAGGCACTGACCCTCCTGGGTCGCCCGGATGAGGCGGAGGGGGCATGGAAGTCAGTAGGCACGGTGGCGCCCGCCGACGAGAACGCCGTGGCGCAGCAGGCTGCCGCGGCCATGGCCGCCGGACGCCACGACGACGCCATTGCCCTGTTGCGCCGCGGACTTGCGACCTTTCCCGCCAGCAATCTGCTCAAGGGCACCTTGGCTTGGGAACTGGCCACCGCTCCGGAAGCCGCGCTTCGCGCTGGACCCGAGGCCCTTTCCCTGGCGCGCGCGGTGGCCGGTGGAATGTCGGGGTCGGCACAGGGGCAGGATCTGCTGGCAACCGCTCTGGCTGAGACCGGGGACTGGTCCGGCGCCATCGCCGCCGCCGAGGCCGCCCTCGCGGCCCTGCCGGAGGATGATCCCATCCGAGACCAGATCCAGGCGCGCCTGGACCTGTTTCGACAGCACCGACCCTACCGCCAGTCAGGCGGGGTACCCTGAACGCGTTTGAGCGGACATCGCCGCGAATGACAAAGCAACCGCGTCGCCGGCCCGGCCGTAACGCCTTCGCCTGCATCCTGCTGTCCTGGGCGGCGAGCGGCTGCCGCGGCGGAGGCCCTTGGCTCGTAGATGTGGCAGGGGAAAAGGGCGTCGACTTTGCCTACCACAGCGGCGCGACCGGTGGGCTGTTCATGCCCGAGATCATGGGCGGCGGCGTCGGGTTGATCGACTGGGACCAGGACGGCGATCTCGACATCTATCTAAGCAACGGCAACGATGACGTGCCCGGCTTCGGCGATGGCGCCCACGGCGACCGGCTCTACCGCCAGGAAGACGACGGGCGCTTCACCGACGTATCCGCCGGCAGCGGTCTGGACGAGCGGGCCTACAGCATGGGCGTCGCTTCCGGCGATATCGACAACGACGGCCTCCCGGACCTCTATGTCACCAACGTCGGCCCGGATCGGCTCTACCGCAACCTGGGCGACGGCAGGTTCCTGGACATCACGGCGGCCGCGGCGATCGACGAGTCCGGTTGGTCGGTGTCGGCTGCCTTCTGCGACTATGACCGCGACGGACTGCTGGACCTTTACGTTGCTCGCTACCTGGACTTCGACGATGCGGTCACCTGCCAGAGCATCACCGGCGAACGGGAGTATTGCGGCCCTCGCGCCTACCGGCCGCTCTCCGACCTCCTCTACCGAAATGCGGGCGACGGCCGCTTCGAAGATGTCAGCGCCGCCGCCGGGTTGCCGACGGTCGCCGCGGCAGGGTTGGGCGTGGTCTGCGCCGACTTCAGCGATGATGGATTGCCGGACTTCTATGTGGCCAACGACGGGCACGCCAACGACCTCTGGATCAACCTGGGCGGCGGCCGTTTCGAGAATCGCGCCATCCAGATGGGCGCGGCATACAACCTGCGCGGCCAAGCGCAAGCCGGAATGGGCGTCGTCGCCGCGGACATCGACGCCGATCTGCATCCCGACCTCTTCGTGACCAACCTCAGGGACGAGACCAACGTGCTCTACCAAGGCCAGGCGGGCGGCACGGGCTTCCTCGACATCACCGCGGCGACCGGCCTGGGTCCGGCGAGCCTGCCGTTTACCGGCTTCGGTGTGGTGGCCGCGGACTTCGACCTGGACGGCAATCTCGATCTGGCCATCGCCAATGGCCGGGTCAAGGGCGACACGCCCGTGGCAGGCGCGGTGGTCGCCGCGCCCTGGGACCGTCTGGCTGAACCGGGGCTGTTGTTCCTCGGCGAAGCCGGTGGCCGCTTCGTCCAGGCGGAGGACGGCGTCTGCGGTGACCATTGTCGCCAACGCGATGTCGCGCGCGGTCTGGTCGCGGGCGACCTGGACGGCGACGGCGACCTGGATCTGATCCGGGGCGGCATCGAGTCGCCGCTGCGCATCCTGGAGAACCGCGCCCCGAGGAAAGGGCATTGGCTGCGTCTGTCAACGGTGGACCCCCGACTAAAGCGCGATGCCATCGGCGCTCGAGTCACTGTGCGCGCCGGCGCCGCCACCTGGCTGCGCCTCATAGGCGGCGGCGGCAGCTATGCCTCCGCCGGCGCGCCAGAAGCCCATGTGGGCCTTGGAAACGTGACGGCGATCGATGGCATCGAGGTGCACTGGCCGGACGGCCTGCGCGAAGCCTTCGATGCCGGCTGCGTGGACTGCCGCCTCGTCCTCCGCCGCGGAGAGGGCCGCGCCCCCTGACGCTGACCCCGTCCCCAAGGCCGGTGCCGTCGTTGCGTCTGGTTTGTCCGCTCGCTTGGCGCGCCGGCGGCGCCGACGCTAGATTGATACCCATTGACGCCCGCCGTCGCCCGCGCTGCCGGCCCTGGCGGCGCTCACCCAGGATGTCCTCGTGAAGCAGAGACCCTTCGGCCTGTGGGATAGCCCGATCAGCCCGGACCAGTTGGCCGGGGACCTCCGCTTGAGCGGCGCATGGGTGGCGCCCGACGCCGCCACAGTCGCCTGGTTGGAAGGCCGCGGCGACCAGAACGTCGTGGTAAGTTCAAGAGCGGGCGAGTCCAGTGGGCGGGACCTGACCCGCGGCCACCGCGTGCGGGCTCTGGTCGGCTACGGAGGCGGCGACTTCGCCCTGGGGGAGGATCGCTTGCTCTACGTGGATCAGGACAGCGGCCGGCTCTTCGCCCAGGACCTGCGAGGCGGCGACGCGCGACCGGTCAGCCCCGCCTTCGGCAGGGCTTCCTCGCCGACCCTGTCGCCCGATGGCCAATGGATCGCCTACGTTCATCACGACCCGGACGGGGTCGACCGCCTGGCGGTGATGGATGCGCAGGGCGAACGGTGGCCGCGCATCCTTCACCAAGGCCACGACTTCTACATGCAGCCCCGGTGGAGTCCGGACGGACGTTTCCTGGCCTTCATCGCCTGGGACCACCCGCGCATGCCCTGGGACGGCACCATCCTGTACCTTGCCACGGTGGCGTTGACTGCATCGGGCCCGCAGGGCTCCCTGGAACCGCGGGCCGACGATGCGCGCGCCGTGGCCGGCGGGGACGAGGTCTCAGTCTTCCAACCGGAGTTCAGCCCCGACTCAAGAGCCCTCTGGTTCGTGTCCGACGAGACCGGCTGGGGACATCTGGTGCGCTTGGATCTGGCGGATGGCTCGCGCCGCAGACTGACGACCGGCGAGGCGGAACACGGCATGCCGGCCTGGGCGCAGGACATGCGCAGCTATGCCTTCGGCGAGAACGGGAGGGCGATCTACGCGGTCCGATCCGAAGCGGGCCATCGCCGCCTGTATCGCATCGACGCCGACAGCGGCAGCGCGGCGCGGGTCGAGGCACTGAGCGCCTATGACGACATCGGCCACATCCATGCGGATCCCGAGGGACGGGTCCTCGGCCTCATCGCCAGCGGCAGTCGCCAGGCCCCGCGGGTGTTGGCCTACGACACCGCTTCCGGTGGCCTGCGGGTGCTGGCAAGGGCGTCGGGTGAGACCCTGGAACCGGAGGACCTTGCAGCGCCGGAGTCCTTGCGCTGGCCCGGGCCGGCCGGCCACCGTGTGGCTGGATTGTATTACGCACCGATCAGCAGGCGATTCTGCGCGTCCGGTAGCCCTCCCTTGGTCGTCATCGTGCACGGCGGGCCTACGGCCCAGAGCACCGCCGGCTGGAACCCGGCCTGCCAGTTCCTGGCCACGCGCGGCTTCGGCGTGCTGGCGGTGAACTACCGGGGCAGCACCGGCTATGGCCGCGGTTATGCGCAATCACTCGCCGGGGCCTGGGGCGAGGCCGATGTGGATGATGCCATCTCCGGCGCCGACTACCTGGGTGCGGCGGGGCGCATCGACCGGTCGCGGGTGGCGATCATGGGCGGTTCGGCAGGGGGCTACACCGTGCTGAGGGCGTTGACCGCCCGTCCAGACGCTTTCGCGGCGGGCATCAGCATGTACGGAATCTCGGATCTCATGCAGCTGGTCCAGGAGACGCACAAGTTCGAAGCGCGTTACCTCGACCGACTGGTCGGCCCCTTGCCGGAAGCGGCCGCGCTCTACGAAGCGCGATCGCCGTTGGCCCAGGCCGATCGTATCAGTCGACCGCTGGCCCTCTACCAAGGGGCAGATGACAAGGCCGTGCCACGGGCGCAATCCGACATGCTGGCGGCAGCCCTTGCCCGACGCGGCATCCCTCACCTGTACCAGGTTTACGAGGGAGAGGGGCATGGCTGGCGGCGAAGGGAGACCATCGAGCATTTCTGGGGAAGCGTCGCCGCCTTCCTGGAGCGTCACCTGGTGTACGCCTCAGATCAGGGCTCGGCGAGCATCCGCAGGTAGGAGTCGTGGCGTTCGCGGGCCACGTCGCCGCGTTCCACCGCGGCGCGCACCGCGCAGCCCGGTTCGTGAACGTGGGTGCAGTCGGAGAATCGGCATTGGTTGAGGTAGTCGTGGAACTCACGGAAGGCCCATTCCAGCTCGCCGGGATCCATCTGCCAGACGCCCATCTCGCGCAGTCCGGGGGTGTCGGCCACCTTGCCTCCGCCCGATAGCGGCAGGAGCTCCGCCACCCGCGTGGTATGCCGTCCCTTGCCCACGGCATCGCTCACGTCGCCGACGCGCTGCCCAAGGCTGGGCTCGAGGGCATTGATGATGCTGGACTTGCCCACCCCGCTGGGGCCGACGATGGCGCTGATCCGCCCGGCCAGCAGTTCCCGCAGCCGTTCGATGCCCTCGCCGGTTCGTGTCGAGATGCGCAGGACCTCGTAGCCCACGCGTTCGTAGATCGCCAACGATCGCGCCACGGCCTCGCTGATGCCCAGGTCGACCTTGCCGATCACGATCAATGCGTCGATCTTGTCGATGGCGGCGACCGCAAGGAAGCGATCCAGCAGACGGAAGTTGGGCTCAGGCTCGGCGCAGGCCAGGACGCAGACGACCAGATCGATGTTTGCGGCCACCACATCCTGCAACCACACGCCCTTGGGCCCTGGGGCGCGGCGGGCGATGACCCCTCGCCGGTCGTGGATGTCGACCACAATCGCGTCCACCTGACCCGATTCACCTTCGGGCAGTTCCAGGACCTCGATGACCACCCGGTCGCCCAAGGCCACCAGGCCGTGATTGCGCCGATCCTTCTTGATCCGGCCGCGGAGCACGGCGGTGAAAGCCCCTTGGGCAGTCTCCACCGCGTAGAATCCGCTCTGCGAGCGGATGACGAGCCCGTCCAGACGACTCACCGACAGCTTCTGCCCTGGTCCTGTAAGGTTCATGCATCCCTGCTGACGCGCGACCGCAAACGCCCGAGCGGGCCAGGCGGCCTTCGAATGGACTGCCAGTATAATCGTCCGCCACGCATTCGGCGTGGTTCCTGACGCCAGGCCCGGACACAGATGCCGCAGCGCACCAGTGACTATGACTACCACCTGCCCGACGAACGCATCGCCCAGGAGCCCGCAGAGCCGCGCGATCGGAGCCGGCTTCTCGTTCTGTCTCAGGAAGATGGATCGATGCGGCACGCGAGCTTCGGGGACCTGCCGGACCTGCTTCGCAGCGGAGACCTGTTGGTAGGCAACGACAGCCGGGTCATCCCAGCGCGGCTCGCGGCCCGAAAGTCGACAGGTGGCGCCTTGGAGATTCTGCTCCTGCGGCCGGCCGGCGGTATTGAGACACCGACCACTGGGGCGGCTCCGGTGTCGCGAAGCGATCGCGAATGGCTCTGTCTCATCGGCGGCCGGGTACGGACCGGAACCCGCTTCAGCCTGGTGGCGCCGGCGGGCATCATCGCCGACGAGCCCGAGGGCGAGGTGCGAGAGGTCTTTCCTGACGGCCAGCGCCTGGTAAGCTTCGATCGCGACATCAGCCCGCTGCTCGGCGCCCTGGGCTCCATGCCGTTGCCACCCTACATCCACCACCCACTGGACGAGCCGGAGCGCTACCAGACCGTGTACGCCGTGCGACCCGGATCCGCGGCGGCGCCGACGGCAGGTCTCCACTTCACGCCGGAGCTGATGGCCCGGCTGTCGGACCGAGGCATCGGATGGGCCACGGTCACCCTGCACGTGGGGCTGGACACCTTCCGACCGGTGGAGGCGGAGGTAGTGACCGGGCACAAGATGCACCGGGAATGGATCGAACTCCCCGAACGGACGGTGTCCGCGATCGCTGACTGCCACCGACAGGGCGGGCGGGTGATCGCGGTTGGCACCACCAGTGTGCGCGTTCTGGAGAGTGCTGCTCTCGCCTGCGCGGGCGAAGACATGCGCGCATACGCCGGCTGGACGGACCTGTTCCTCTATCCTGGTGCGACGTTCCGGGTTGTAGACGGGCTGATCAGCAACTTCCATCTGCCGCGTAGCAGCCTGCTGATGCTGGTCAGCGCCTTTGCCGGACGGGAAAGAGTCCGCAAGGCCTACGAGGAGGCCATTCGACAGGGGTATCGCTTCTTCAGCTTCGGCGACGCCATGTTGATGCTGTAAGGGAGCGCCGCGACTCCAGGGCCCGTTGCAGCCGATCTACGGCCGGATCAGGCGACCGGTTGACCGCTAGGAACGGGGCAGGCGGCTCGTGACATGTCGGCCGTCGATGCCGATGAGCACGGCAAGGAATGCGAGGACCAGGACGCCTAGGGTGCGCCAGTTCCCGAACGGTCGTGCGGTCGTGTCGGCATCCACCCGGAATCCGTCGATGGCCACCGTACCTCCGGCCGCGCCGACACCCAGTTCCGCCGTATGCTCGCGGCCGTCGAGGTTTGAAGCAAGGGTGACCCAAGACCATTCGGGTCGGCCCGAGAGCGACACCCGTTGTTCACCAGGACGGCCGTCGACGCGCCAGGTAAGCGTGCCGGCCTGCGGGCCGCGTCTCACGCGGACCGCTGCAGCGTTGCCGCGAAAGCGAAACGCGAGGCGGGCTTCGGCGCCGGCATTCTCAACGTAACGGTGGTCCAGGGCACCGGACGGGTCGTCCGCGTCTCGATCGCAGGCGCGGCGGTCAGGGGGCGCGTCCCACTTCCAACGCCAGTCGCCGCTCTCTGCAAGTTCAACGGGCGCCGATCGCTCGGCCCAGTAGCCAATGGTGGCCGTCGGCCTGCTCGCAGCGGCTTCGCGGAGGGCGGTATAGACCCGGCGGGGGCTGAAAGACTCGTCCAAGAGCTGGAAGTAGTAGACCGCGTCATCCGGCGACTGGCAGCAATGCCGGAAGTACCAAAGGTTGAAGACGCCGGCCCAGGGCCAGCGCTCCCGTGCCAGATCGACGCCGCTCAGAGTGTAGCGTGCCTGATCCTCCGGGCTTACGCGGTCCCAGATGGACTCGACGGGTTCCGGCGCGCTGTTCCAGCCGTACTCGGCGGCCCATACAGCCTTGCAGCCATCCCCCGCCGCCACCATGACATCGTGGGCCAAAGCCATGCGCTGAAAGTTCAAGCGATCCGGCGCCGGCTCGTCTTCCGGCGGATGGGCCTTACCGAAGGCGTTGACGCTGAGCACGTCGAAGCTCTCCGCGAAGCCGTCGATCGCATAGAGCTGGCGCAGGTACTCCAGGTCGCTGAGGTTGCCCACCAGGTCCACGGTCTCAGTGTTGATGGCCAGAGGCGCGCTGAGGATCACGACATCGGGGTTGGCGGCTCGCGCAGCGGCGGCGGCATCGGCCAGAAGCCGGGCGTAGGCCTGGGGGTCTGCCTTGCCGTAGCCCCATTCGTAGGTGAGGTTGGGTTCGTTCCAGATCTGGAAATGGCCGACCCGATCTCGGAAGTGCTCGACCACCCTGGAGACGTAGGTGGCGTAAAGCGAGAAGTCGGCGGGTGGCACGTTGTTCGGCGGTCCGCGTTTTCCCTGGGGGGCCCAAGGGGCCGGCTCCACCCAGGCCGGCGGAAAGTCCAACCTGGCGATGACCTCCATCCCCTCAGAGCGGTAGAGGCCGACAATGCGATCGTACTTCTCCCAACGGAAGTCGCCCGGCTCAGGCTCCACGTCGTACCAGGGGATCATCTGCTTGGCCCAACGGATGCCCGCGGCCCGGGCTTCGCGGACTGTCTTCTGCTGGCTCCAGGTCTCCACTTCGAGGTCCAAGAAGAAGTTGGCGCCCCAGGGGTCGACGTCGGCTCCGGCGATGCCGTTCGGCGCGCGCAGGACGCCGGGGTCGGTCGCCGGCGCCGGTCCGACGGATGACCAGACCATCGCTCCGGCGATCAGGGCAAACAGGACTAGGCTCATCCGAAAGCGCCGCAGGCGCTGGGGACTGATCATGAGCGGGAAGGATAGCAGAAAGGGGGGCCTGGTCGGCCCCCCTTTCTGAGGTATGAGACGCTCGCGCCGACCTGGCTTCGGCGCTAGCGGAGCAGCCGAGGCAGCGCCTGGACGCGCGGTCCGACGCGCAGGTTGTCCAGCCGAACCGTCTGGTACCGCAATTGCCGCGGCAACGGCGAGAAGTCGGCCATGGGTACCCGACGGGTCCAGCCGGAGGGAAGGTTGAACAGGCTTGAAGTGCACAGGGCGAAGACCACGTTGTCGTACACGTGCACGGTGGGGTCCGCGTCGCTGTTGGTGCTCTGGAAGCCCAGCTGGGCCGACGTCCACGCGTCGCGTTTCATTACCAGGGAGCTGACATCAACAGGCTCCCGCAAGGTGTAGACGTTCCCGGCATCGACGATCTCTTCGCTGATGCCGGTGCCCGGAACGGCGACGGCCTGGCCGTCTTGGTTCATGACGAAGGCTACGGCCGTGTCGTCGTTGGTGCCGTTGCGCGTTTCCTCGGTGAATATCAGGAACGTGAAGTTGAGGGTTGCGCTGACGATTTCGGACGCATCAGGCAGCAGGAACTCCGAAGAGATCAGATTGTCCTCCACCCGCAGGCCGCCGCCCAGCGCGGCCACGTACTCGCCAAACTCCGCCGGCGGGTCCTGAAAGACGTCCGCCGAGGGGCGAATCACCCGCTCGGTGGTGTCATTAGGCGCTGCAACGTTGGTCCTGAGGGACCAGCCCGCTGACGGACCGCGCTCGAAGTCGGCGTTGTCGACGTTCTGGCAGCTTTCGCCGCCCGGCGTCACCCGGGGTGTCGGGCTAGGCGGGCCCGTGGGGCCAGGTGTCGGCCGCGGTCCGATCGGCGTCTTGCCCGGCGGCACTTCGTCGGTGATGCTCGCTCCCTCGCTGGCGAAGGCCGCGCTGTCAGGCTCGATGAAGACGTCCAATCGGTAGTCGTTCTCCGGCAAGGGCGCGGGGACGCCCTCCTCGACTGCAGCCAGGCAGTTGGCGCTAACGAAGGATTCCGGCTCGTCGCCGACGACCACGATCCCGTTCAGGATGGCCGACGGGATCTCCTCCATGACACCGTTGATCCGGCGATACCACTGCCAACGAAGCTCGGTGCTGGGGCTGAAGCCGCCCCAGGCGACTTCGCCGCACAGGGACATCGTCCCGTATTGGAACTGCTTGCCGACGTTGATCACGTGGTTGTCATCGCCGAGCTCGCTACCGATGGAAACCTTGATCCAATGTGGCTCATAGCCATCTTTGTTCTTCGCCAGCATCGGCAGGTATACGGTCGGTCGCTCCTGCGTCGGGCGCAGTGTTGGCGTCGGCGTGAAGCGTGTTCGGGTAGGGGTGCGGGTAGGCGTGTTCCGCCGCGTCGCCGTTGGCGACACCTCCGGCGTCGCCGGCGCCTCCGCGAGGCCCTCGATCTTGACGTTGTCGATGAAAACGCCGGGATAATCGCCGGCGCCGTCCTTGTCGTTGAAGACAAAGGCCACCTGGACATTGCTCAGTCCAGCGGTATCCGGAAGGTATATCGGCGTCTGCAGGGTGAGCCATCGAGCCCGCAGCTGTTCACTCGGCAGGCTGAAAGCGGCGCAATTGAAGTTGGTGCTTCCCTCTTCCGCGGCGCAAACATAGAAGACGCGCTGCCCGAGCGGCGCGTCGAACAGAACCATCAGGTCCACCTGAATGCCGCCAGGGTAGGCGCTGATGTCGATGCCCGGATGGACCAGCCAAGGCTCGGTGCCCAGTCCGATGTTCTCACCACAGGCGGTCTTCGCTCCGTCCAGGCCGCCGCCGGAACACCAGGCGCTGGCCTCGCCGCCGCTGGCACCATCCTTCTCGCAGGTTTGGCGGCTCCAGGCATGCCGTGACTCCCTACCGGTCTTGTTGTTCACGTTGTCGAGAAGCGTCCAGCCGTCGGGAGGGAAGGCGCTGTCTTCGAAATCGAGGGCGACGAGCTCCGTGCCTTGTTGCGCCGGGCCTTGCAGGCGATCGCCTGCCGCCACCGACCGGTCGGCGGGGACGAGGGCAGCATCCGTGACGACGTTCAACCGCGGCTGGCCTGCCGCCGCTACCGGACCGAATCCGGAAGTGGACCTGGACACGGCCAGGATGAAACCGACCACAAAGACGATTGGGAACAGTGCGGATCTGATGCTTGCCATGGATTCCTCCTACTAGGCCTCGGGTTCGCTGAGTGCAACGCAACCAAGGCGCGGCGTGTGACGATGGGAACAGTGGGCGAGATCAAGGACCGGCGCCCTGGCCGGCCTGCATGAGCTGGCCGAGGTTGAGGAAGATCGTCTCGTTCAGCAGCTCGCCATCCAAGCCGGTGCCGCCGGCCAGCCAGATCTCCCGACCTTCGCCGCGAACCAGGGCCGCGGCGCCAAAGCGTGGCGGGTGAACGCGGATGGGGGGGCCGTTGACCCAGTCGGCGGTGTCAGACGAGGCCAGATCAAGGGAGATGACCGCAGCGGCCGAACGGTCCCCGGATCCGCCGAAGACATAGAGGCGTCGTAGGATTCCCAAGCCCACTGCAGCATGACCGGCACGCGGTTCGGGAAGTTCCAGACCCTGGTCCTCGGACCAGGGCGATCCGGCGGTCAGGGGCCGGAAGATCCAATGGCTGCGGCTGGCCTCGCCCGCGTCATCGCGGCCCCCTAGCACATGGACCTCATCATCGACTACGGCGACGGCCACATCATAGCGCGGCCGCGCCATACGGCGGGGCTCAACGCGCCAGCCGTTCTCCGACTGCCTGGCCGGCGACCAGGACCACACCTCGTCTGAGGCGCTACCGGGCTCAGTTCCCGTACGACCTCCGAAGAGATAGATGCGGCCATTGACGACCGCGAGACCGTAGGCGCAGACTGGTCGGGGCAGGTCGGGACCCGCCTGCCACACGTCGCGCTCGGTGTCGAAGACCTCGACCACGGCGCTGGGGTTGCCGCCGGCATCGCAGCCACCTGGTACCACGATCTGTCCGCCGACGACCGCCGCGCTGATTTCGCGCACCGCGGTCGGTTTGCGCGGCAACTCGGTCCAACTGGCTACCAGGCCACGTTGCAACCGCAAGGTCTCGTTCAAGACGCCGTCGGCAGCCTGTCCGCCGATCACGTAGAGGCCATCGGCATACGCCATCGCCAAACCCGTTCGGGCCGACTTCAGTCGACCTCCCGGGTTCCATTGCAGATCGCGAGGCCCGGCCGGCCGCTGCGTGGCCGGCGTGGTGGTTACGATTCCGAGCTGGGCGTCGCGGTTGCCGAGCAGCCAGGCAAAGCCCATGGCCGCGAAGACGAGGATGAGGGCCGTTCCCACCGCGTACCGACGCCGAGCGCGCAGATTCCTGCGCCGTTCCACAGCCAGTTGCTGCGCCAGGCTTCCGGAGTTGCGCTCCGCGTCAGGGCTGATGCCATCCTCTTCGTCCTCGATGATCAACGGGAGCGGTCCCTGCACGCTCACCAGGCCAAGCTCCAATGCTCGTCGCATCGCCTCGGTGCGGTTACCCGTGCCAAGCTTGGCATTGATGTTGGTGAGGTGCTTCTTCACCGTCGCTTCGGAGATGGTGCGCGCCCGCGCGATCTCGCGGTTGGTGGCACCGGTGGCCACCAGCCGCAGGATCTCCAACTCGGTGTCGCTGATGGGGGGACGGGTTTCCAGATCGGACATGGTCGCACGGGTTGGTGGCGGCTCCCGCGGATCGGGCGCACGATGGAACGGCGATTATAACATGCAGGGGCAGGGCCGGCAGACCCATCGGCCGCCGCTACGGCGCGGCCTCAGACTGCGGCCAGATTGAGGTTGCAGACGCAGCGCCGACACAGGGGATGTTCCGCTACCCGCAAGCGGTCGCGAAAGGCGCTGGCTACCGGACCGCCATAGGCGTCCAGGAGCGGCACGCTGCCGGGAAGCCAGGTGGCCACCGGTTCGTGGAAGAAGCAGGGGCGAACCCTGCCGTCGCTCTCGACGACGGCGCTGACCCAAGGCGCGTTGCAGGTCAACGGCGGATGGGGCGCATGACCCAACTCGGCGTTGAAATGGCCCCATAACCGCCGTCGAAGCTTCTCGGGCTTCTCGGCGATGTACCCGCTGTCGAAATCAGCGGCCGACTCGGCCGCCAGGGCAGTCAGCTCGGCCGATAGGGCTTCCAACCCCGCGTCATCGGGCAGTAGCGTCGACGCAACACCCAAAGGTGCCGCGCTGCGATTGAAGGCGTCGCTGTGCACATCCACCGCAAGGAAGGAGATGCCGTCCAGACCCAGTTCCCTGGCCTGCGCAACCGTGGCCCGGAGTTGAGCGAGGTTAGCCGCTTGCACCGTACAGCGCGCGCTCAGTCGCAACGTAGGCGCCATTGCTCGCAACGCAGCCACGCCCATCCGTAGGCGATCGAAGGCATCTGAACGGCCACGAATGCGGTTGTGGAGCCTTTCGGGACCGTCCAATGACACGATGACGTCGTCCACGGAGCTCCGAGCGATGCAGGCCGCATGCCGCGCCAGGGAGATGCCGCTGGTCAGCAGCGTCACCGGCACCTGATCCAGTGCGGCGAGCAGCGCCTCCGGCCTCGGATGCAACAGCGACTCGCCACCGGAGAGCACCACCCGCTCCAAACCTGCCGCCAACCAGGCTGGAAGTTCTGCGGCAATGACCTCGGGATCGATGGCTCGGCTCTCTGTCTGCCGCCAGATGTCGCACATGCCACAGCGGCAGTCGCATCGGCTGAAGGCATACAGAACCAGGATGCGCAGGCGGGCCTCCGCGCCCTTGACCGGCCCGCCCGGGGTTCCGTCGGACCGTGGCTGCGGGTCGAGCGCCGTCGTCACGTTCGCTGTGCCAATGCGACCGGGAAGCTGGCTGACTCGCGGCCCAGTCGCAGCTGCCTCCAAGCCCGACGCAAGTTCCAGCGCCAACCGTGGTGCGGTGTCAGATATCGCCAGGTCAGGCAGGACGCGCTGCCCGCTGCGGCAAGGTCATCTCTTGTCAGGAACTCCACGCTCCCTCGCGCATCGGACGCGAAGCCGAAGCGTTCGCGGAAGCTGGCCTGTCTCGCCGTGGCCATCGCGCGGCCGGCCGATGGGTCGACATAGAACGGGGAATCCAGCACGGCGACCAGCCCGCCCGGGGCCAACACCCGCGCTGCCTCTCCCAGGCTGGCTGTCAGGTTCGGACTGTAATGCAGCGCGGCGTTGAAGACCACCAGATCGACGCAGGCGTCGGAGATCGGCAAGTGGTTGAAGTCGGCCAGCGCCAAGGTCATGCTCCCGGTAGCGGAGGGTCCATCTCCGTCTGGGGCGCGCAGGTCCAGGAGATCCCGCGCCGCACCGAGGCCGACCTGGGGATCGGGGCATACGTCGAGTGCCAGGGCACGGCAGCCCTCCCACGCCAGTCGATGACTCAGCCAGCCGACGCCGGCGCCCAGATCCACGACACGCGGCGCCTTGCCATCGGCCACCATGGGGCGCAGTACGCGGTCCAGGAAGGTCTCGTAGCTGACGGCGCGAATGAGCCATTCCCAGGCCATCGGAGTGCGCGGCCCCGGCCACGGCAGGGCTCGCAGGTCGGCCCTTCCAATGGCATCACGCCCTTCGGCGCGGCGTACGGCCGCGTACTCGTCCGCGAAGCGCCGTAGCATCGCTAGGTCGGCCGCCGGTCGAAGATCGGCCAGGCCTTCGACCCGCGCGAAGTCGCGGCCACAGCGTGAACAGGCCACTGGGCAGGGCATCGGCGACTCCGCGCCCACCTTGATCTCCAGCAAGGCGCCGCAGTCGGGACAGCGCCAGGGCCAGCTGGGGCCGAGGTCAGCGTTCATAGGCAATATCGACGACCTGGTCGGTCCGGCGGCGAAAGGTTATGACATAATGATCGGCACACCAGGCCGCCCCGGGCAGGTTTCGAAGTCGGTCTTCCAGACGTCCCAGTCGGGACAGCCACGTTGGACGTCGCCGAAGGAAGCCCGCAGCATCGGTCGGTGGCAGCAGCAGGCCGAGGGCCGCAGGGCGGCCGATAGGCGAGAAGTCCGGAGCCAGAGCTCGGGCGAGCGAGCGAGGCGATGGATAGCGTAGGGGGGAGCTCCCGGTCCTGGTTTTGAAGCTCCGGGAACGCCATCGGCGCAGGGCGCGCCCCGGTCGGCCTCTGGCCAGGCTCGAGATGACCTCCCACGTGCAGAATGGACCCATGGTGACGGCGACAAGGAATGCGCCCGGGGCGAGGACTCGCGAGAGGACGGCGCCCAGCCGAGGAAGGTCCGTGACGCAGTTGAGCGATCCGAAGTCGGCGATGGCAGCGTCGAACACGTCTGAGCCCGCCAAGGACGAGAGTGGCTCAGGGCGATTCAGGTCCACCGTCTCCCAACGCGGCACTGTCGCCGCGGCGACGGCCATCCGGCTCTTCAGCGCCGCTTTCGCCAGCATCACCGGCGATGCGTCCACGGCCAGTACCGTGGCACCTTGTCGGCAGAGCCAAAGGGCGTCCTCACCCGTACCACAGCCGAGATCGAGCCAGCGGCGCCCCTGGATCGGGAGCTTTCCGAGTCTGCTCCAGACCGCCCGGCGCAGTTCGCGACCGAGGGGGCTGTCGGTAAACGTCGCGTCGTAGCATTCCGCCAGAGCGTCGAACGCATGACCGTCATCGGGGACGTCGCGGACGGCGGCGACTCGCCGTTCATCTCCTTGGGTCATGCTTCACGCTCGGCGCTACACAGTCGCATCCCCAACTGCGCCAGGCCGATGTCGGCGCTCAGCCGCAGCACATCGAGCCGACGCCCGCCAGGATGTCGCCGCAAGCGCCCCAGTCGATGCGCCGCCTTCAACCAACGGCTGGCGAGGCGGTAGTAGCGGCGGGAGTGACGACCGCGCAGCGCCTGGTCTCTGTCGGAGCCCTCGGCCCAAGGACGGAGCGGCACCACGCGTTCGGCGACTTCCTCTTGGAAGGGCGTCCCGGTGATCGGATAGGCGACGGTGCTGAGCACGACATCCGGGTCGCAAGCGATCACGTGATCGACGGTCGCGCGAATGTCGGCCAGGGTCTCGCCCGGATAACCCCACATGAAGAACATACCCACTTCGATGCCTTCCCGCTGCAGATGTCCCGTCGCGCCGCGTACTTGGGCCAGGGTCACCCGGCGGTCCATGGCGTCGAGGATGCGCTGCGATCCGCTCTCCGAACCCAACCATACGCGTAGACAGCCCATCGCGGCCAGGTCGCGGGCCACATCGGCCGTCACCCGGTCGGCACGCGTGATGCATTCGAAGGGCAGCTTCAGTCCGCGCTGTTCCAAGGCGTTCCGATAAGCAGCCAACCAACGCGGGCTGATGGTGAACACGTCGTCGGCATACCACAGCATGTCCGGGCGGTAGGCGGTCACCAGGTGAGCCACTTCGGCAGCCACGTCTGCGGGACTTCGGCGAGCGTGATTGAAGCCGAACACGCCGTGGCTGCACCAGCGGCACGTATAGGGACAGCCGCGCGCGGTGATCACGTTCACTGCGGAACGACCATGGTGTTCGCGCCAGCAATCGAGGTAGGCACCCAGGTCGACGGCGTCGCGGTCGGGCCAGGGCAGCTGGTCGATGCTGACCATCGGCGGCCTCGGCGGGTTGCGCACCAGGCTGCCCGCCCTATCCAGAAAAGCGATGCCGGGTATGCCGGCCAGATCTGCGACGCGACGTTCGGTCAGCGCGGGCAGGAGTTCGGCAAGCGTCGCCTCGCCTTCACCGATGACGATGGCGTCCGCGCCATGGTCCAGGTAGGCCTGCAGATGGTTGGCTGCCTCAGGCCCGCCGAGCACCACACGCATGCCCGCGCGCCGAGCGGCGGCCATGATGTCCAGAACCGCCGCGCGGGTCATCAGGTTGGTGTAGATACCGATGACCGGTGCTGGTCGACGATCGACGAGCGCCAGCAGGGTCGCGCGGGCTCCGAAGGTGCCGTCATGCACGATCGGTCGGAATCCAGCCTGCTTCAGATAGGCAGACAGGTATAGCAGTCCCAAGGGCGGGTAAGGCTTCATCACCTGCTGCTCGTGCGGGTCTTCGGCGATGAAGTAGCCGTGGGTCAAGAGGATGTCGCAACCTGACCGGCCCTGGTCTGGACCGGTCATGGCGTACCATCCTTGGAGGACCTTGGTGTCGCCGGAACGGGAATCGGCAGGTCGGTGGAATCGCGCCGGCGTTCGGCCCCGCGAGCCACCTGCTCCAAGTTCAGCCATTGGACCCGAATGTCGGCCAATGCCGTCTTGGCAACTACGAGATCATCCGCGGTCGCCGCTGCATCGGCAGCCAACAAGGCATCGTGCTCGGCATGCAGCAACTGGTGCACGGCTCGGTAGATCTCGGTGGGGAAGGCGCCTCGGTAGAGCATTGCCAGATCCTGGCTGTCCGACCAGTGGTCGCGGACCGACAGGTCCTGGCGGACCCGTTCGTGGAAGCGGGTGCCGGGCAGGGGGTAGCTCACCGAGATCCCTATGGCGTCGGGCTTGAGGCGGCGCACCAGGTCCACGGTGCGCTGCAGTGCATCCCAATCCTCGCCGGGATAGCCCAATTGCAGAAAGAGCCCTACGCGGATACCGGCGCCGCGCAAAAGGTTGAGGGCCAGGGGCAGCTGTTCGACCTGGATACCCTTCTCCATCGCGTCCAAAATGTGCTGGTCTCCGCTTTCCGCACCCATCCAGACCTCTTCACAGCCAGCGGCAGCCAGGGCCGCCGCAACGTCGGCCGTGATGAGATCGGCCCGACTCTGGACCTGAAAGGGCAGCCGCAGCCCGGCAGCCATCATCGCCGCGCCGAAGGCTACGGTCCATGCTGGCTGCAGCCCGAAGATGTCGTCGGCAAACCAGAGATGATCGGGCGCCGGCTCCTCGGCGACCATGGCCGCGATCTCTGCGACGACCCGTTCCGGAGACCGCATGGCGTAGCGCTGGCCCCAGATCGGCTTGGCGCACCAGTTGCAGTGATAGGGACAGCCTCGCGAACTGGCGATGTTCATCGAGGTGCGCCCATGGGCCCTACGCCACACATCGTGATACGCGGCCAGATCCACCAGGTCGCGTGCGGGTTCAGGGAAACGGTCCGGATCGCGCTCCACCGCCCGCGGCGAGCCGTCGATGCGCTCGCCCATGCGCCGAATGCTGAGCCCTGCTGGAGGCGGCAGATCATCCGGCCAGCCGCATGTTCGCCAGGCGCCCGACCAACTGGGAGAGTCGAGAACCAGGTCGGAAGCCTCCAACAAGGTCCAGTCACCCTCGCCGCGCGCGACGCCGACGGCACCCGCCGCCAGGTAGAGTTCGGGATGGTCGCTGGAATCTGAGCCGTTGACCAGCACCGGCAAGCCGGCCAGCAGGCCCATTCGGACCTGGTTCAGCGCTGCTTCCCGCATACGGCCCAGGCACATCTTGCTGAGGAAGTTGAAGTTGTCTTCCTGCAGGATGACCAGGCGTGGGTTTGCGGCCGCCAGGGCGCTCGCGAATGCGGACTCATCCGGTGCGAGCATGGCATCGAACACCGCGACGGACCGCCCCTGCCTTCGCAGCAGGGCGGCCAACTGGAGCGTGCTCAACGGCGGATAGGGCCGTGCCTTGGCTGCCTGCTTGGGGTCCAAGGCCATAAAGAATCCGTGCGTCAACAGCACGTCCACCGGAGCGGCGGCAGTCGCCAGGGTATGCGGGCCGATTCGCTGGGTCATCGCTGGGACTCGCCTCCGATCGGGTAATTCTAGCGCGACTTTGGATCAACGGGACCGACCGCAGTCGGGAGCTGTCTGTCAACCGTTGGGCACGGCGATCAGCCACACGCTTCCAGCCCCGGTTCCGCGATGCGGGCTGCGTCAAGCGGGTCCAGGAGCTGGCTCGCGATCAGCTTCGGTATCCCGTCCAGCACCACGTGTCGCCACGGTGTTCCTGTCGCCTCGAACAAGCCCTCGAAGTCGCGATCGGCTACCTGGGGTCTGCCGCTGCGCAGGACGAGGCGCAGATCCGCGCGCTCGAGCGAGCACAACTGCGCGGCCGGGGGGCGACCGTCGTCGACGATGATGATCAGATCCGCCGACAGCCCAGGCAACAGTCGGCCCAGGCGTGGCTCGCCGCAGATCCGCGCTGCGCCGTCACTGACCATGCTCAGGAGCTGGGTCGCGGATGCCAGACCGGCGGATCGGGCGAATCGAAGCTCTGCCAGCAGGTCACGACCACCCGTGACGCGGCTGTCGCTGCCGAGGCCAGCGCGACCGATGGCGGCAAAGTCCCGAAACGGACCGGGGCGTCCAAGCAAGCGTTGATTGCTGATCGGGCAGGCGATGAGCCCCATGCCTGACGCGATGGCCAGCCTGCGGTCCTCGCGGGTCAGGCCCACGCCATGAACCAGACGCAGTGCGGCGTCCGGCCCGGTGACCCGCAGCAGATCCTTGAACTCGGCGGCGGCACGACTGCCGCGCCCTTCCGCGAGATGGATGAACCAGGGGCATCCGGGCGCCCGGCCGCGCCACGCCGCATCCAGGCTCGGTCCGTAGGATGCCGCCAGCCCGACCGAATGCGCCCAACCCACCTTCTGCAGCACGCGAACCGGGAACTCCCGCCGGCGGAACACCCCGAGTGGCGGGTCGTGGTGCATCACTGCGGTCGACCCGGCAAGAAGGTTCTTGAGCGCGCCGTGCCAGGCCCGCACCCAGGCCGGCAGCGCACGCAGGGAGACATGATCCGCACGTTCGATACGCAGCCGCATGGCCTGGACCCACTCCGCCACATCCCGAACCGGAAGCACGAGGTCGGCATCGCCACCTGCCGACAGAGGCGGGAACACGTTGAGATGGAGATGGTCATGCGCGTTGACGAGGCCGGGAAAGACCAGATGGTCGGACAGACCGCGTCGCCATCCGGCCGACCGCTGCGTGGCAGCGGCCGAAAGCACGCCACCGTGCCAGGCGATGCCTGGGCGGAGGCGCCGACCGCTGGCGTCGACGGCTCTCGCGTCACGTAGCAGAATCCGGAGCGGTGATGCGGCCTGCCGCTCAGAGGCGCCACGGCTCATCGCCGTGCTACCGTAAGGCCCATGCGCGATCTAGCCCCCCGCGCCGCCTACGACCTCTGGGCGGCCAACTATGCCGAAACTGGACGGAACCTGCTGACGGACCTCGCAGCGAACCTGGTGCGGGCGCATCTGCCTTCGGCGGTCACCGGCAGCGTCGCGGATCTCGGCTGCGGCACCGGTCGCTGGCTTCGGTATCTGGAAGCGCGCGGTGCCGAGCCCATCGGACTCGATTTCAGCTCTGGGATGCTGGCGGTCGCTTCTGAAGCCGGATGCCGGCGGCTGGTGGCCGGAGAGCTTACGGCGATCCCCCTCGCGTCCGGTTCGCTCGATGGCGCCCTGCTGGTCCTCAGCCTCAGCCATGAGCCGGACGCGAATGCCGCCATGCGAGAGCTTGGCCGGGTTCTGCTCCCCGGAGGCTGGTCCCTGATCATCGACTTGCATGCCTCGGCGGCCGAGCGCGGCTGGAAGCGCAGCTTCCGAGATGCCCAGGGCCTCACCCGAACCGTGCGATGGCACCCCCATGGACGGCAGCGCCTGCAGCGCGCTGCCGCGCAAGGCGGCTTGCGCGTCGACTTGTGGCGTGAAGCGCGCATCGACCCCGCCGGACTGCCAGCAAGCGCTCCTGCCGGCGCCGGCTCCGGTCCCGCGCTCTATGCGCTTCGCCTGCGTCGGGACAACTGAGGTCAATCGCTGGCCTTCAACCCTGAAACCGTTCGGGAAAGAGCTGGCGCAGGGTCGGATTGCCCTGGTCTCGACCCGAGAGCAGGGGGTGCGGCACCGGCCACGGCACGGCCACATCCGGATCATCCCATGTGAGCCCGGCCTCGGTCTCGGCCACGAAGTAATTGCTGCACTTGTAAAGCACATCGGCCGTCTCGCTGAGAACGGCGAAGCCGTGGGCAAAGCCGACGGGCACGAAGAGCATGCGCTTGTTGTCCTCCGAGAGCTCCTGGGCCACCCATTGGCCAAAGCTCGGGGAGTTCGGGCGGATATCGACGGCAACGTCCCAGATGCGGCCGCGCACGCAGCGCACCAACTTCGCCTGACCAGGCAGGCGTTGGAAATGCAGACCACGCAGGGTGTCGCGCACCGAGCGGCTGTGGTTGTCCTGAACGAAGGAACAGGAGATGCCACCGGCCGCAAAGCGCTCGGCATGATAGCTCTCAAGGAAGAACCCCCTGCTGTCGTCGAACACCGTCGGTTCGACCAGGATGACATCGGGGATGGACTGCGGCGTAAATCGCATGGCGTCTTGCCTAGGGTGGTGTCAGGGCCGGAGGTGGCATGGAATACCTCGGCGGCTTCGGCTTGTCAAGGCGCGAGGCGGTCGACCGGCGCCGTTGACGCCTGTCAGGCCTTGGGCTAGACTGGCCGACGTGGACCCGCGTTAGATGACCCTGCCAGCCATTGCCGTGCTCCTGATCCTGATCGGCGCGCTGATCGCCTTTGCCACCGAGCTCATCCCGATGGACCTGGCTGCTTTGGGCGTCCTGGTGCTGCTGGCCTTGACCGGGCTGGTCGAGCCCCAGGCGGCCCTGTCGTCCTTCTCGAACCCAGCCGTCGTGACCATCGCCGCGATGTTTGTCTTGACAGGAGGCCTGTCACGAACAGGAGTCGCCGGAATCATCGGCCGGCAGATCGATCAGCGGTCGCGAGGCGGCGAGGTCTCGCTCATGATCTGGCTGATGGTGATCGCGGCCTTCCTGTCCGCCTTCATGAACAACGTCGGCGTCGCGGCGCTGTTGCTGCCGCCAGTCATCGACATCTCGCGTCGCCGCGGTATTTCGCCGGCGCGGCTCCTGATGCCATTGTCTTTCGCCGCACTGCTCGGCGGGCTGATCACCCTTATCGGCACGTCACCCAACGTCGTGCTCAGCGAGCAGTTGGACGCCTCGCAGCCTGGACAAGGCTTCCACATGTTCGACTTCACCCCGATCGGCCTGGCTGTCGCGTCCGCGGGCATCGCCTACATGATCCTCGTCGGTCGGCATGGGCTGCCGAAAGGCAAGGTGTCGGGCGGCCCTCATGACACCGAAGCCGAGCCCAGCGGGCCCTATGACTTGATGGAGCGGATCTTCAGCATCCGCATCCCCGCAGGATCAGTACTCGACGGGCTGACCTTGGCCGCCGGGAGGCTGGGATCGGCGTTGAGCCTGAATGTCCTGGCCATCGACCGCGACGACGGACTCATCCTGGCGCCGGAGGCCATGACGCAGCTCCGAGCGGGTGATCGCCTGATCGTTCGCGGCCGTCAGGACCATTTCGAAGCGGCTCGAGGCGATCGCCACCTCAGGCTGGTCGACGACGAGCCTGGACTGCGCGCCTTGACCGGCCAAGGTATCGGTATCGCCGAAGCGAAGCTTGGACCTGGCGCAGGCGTTCTGGGTGAGACCCTGGTAAGCGCGCGATTCCGGCAGCGGTTCGGCCTCATCGTGCTGGCCATCCGCCATGCCGACGGCCAGGTGCGGCCTTTCGACTTCCACTACGACCCCTTGCAACCCGGTGACTTCCTGCTGCTTCAGGGTAGCGATGCCCAGATTGCGCGGCTGCGCTCCGATCCAAACTTTCTGGAGGTCATACCGGCGAGTATCGACGAGGCGGCAGCGCGGTACGGCCTCGAGGACAGCTTGTTCACGGTCCGAGTGGATGCCGTCTCGCCCATCGTCGGGCGATCACTGGTCGATCTTCGCCCGGAGTCCTTTGGTCTGACCGTTCTCGGCCTGATCCGCCAAGGCGCGGTCGCCCTGATGCCGGAACCAGGCTATCGGGTGCAACGCGGCGACGTCATTCTCGTCAAAGGCCATGCGGACCAGCTGGCCATCATGCGCGCCTATGCGGACCTTGTCATCGATCCTGACACGCCGGACTTCAGCGCGTTGGAGTCCGAGCAGGTCAGCATGATGGAAGCTGCGCTTTCGCCGCATACGAGACTGGTAGGAAGAACCTTGCGAGCCCTTCACTTCCGGGAGCGCTTCGGGCTCAGCGTCCTGGCAATCTGGCGCGAGGGTCGAGCGCTACGCACCAGGGTCAAGGACATCCCCTTGCGATTTGGAGACGCGCTCCTTCTCTTCGGCCGGCGCAGCAAGCTGATGCTGCTGGCCGGAAATCCGGACTTTATCCTGCTCAGCGAGAAGGCCCAGGAGGAGCCGCGCCGCGACAAGGCGGCCCTGGCGGCCCTGATCTTTGTGGGTGGCGTCATCATCCCAACCGTGGTCTGGCACGTGCCGATCGAGCTGAGCAGCCTGGCCGGAGCCATTGCCATGGTCCTCACGCGCTGCCTGGACATGGAGGAGGCTTACCGCTATGTGCAGTGGCGGGCGCTGTTCCTCATCGCCGGCATGTTGCCCATGGGCCTGGCCCTGGAAAGCTCCGGAGCGGCCGGCCTTCTGGCGAGTGGTCTCATCAAGGCGGCCGGCGGCCTTGGAGCGGCCGGCGTGATGGCGGCGATCTATGCCATAGGCGCTCTGGCAGCGCAGATCATGCCAAGCCCTGCCGTGGCACTGCTAATGGGACCGATCGCCATGACGGCGGCGACGCAATCGGGAGTCCCGATCCGCCAGCTGATGATGGTTCTGGCCGTAGCTGCGTCCAGCAGTTTCTTCAGTCCGGTAGGCCATCCAGCCAACGTCCTCGTGATGGGTCCGGGAGGCTACCGCTTCTCCGATTTCGTCCGGGTCGGGCTACCACTGACCATCCTTGTCATGGTCGTGGCGCTCTTGACTGTACCCGTGTTCATTCGTTAGACTGAGCCCTGGATTGGCGACCCTGTGCATGGGTCGGGAGACGAGGTGGCAGTTGCGCTCGCACGTGGCAGAAGTAGCTCACAGGCATTCTGAGACCCGAACGGGTTCCAAAGGCAGATCGGCATCCGGATGGCTGAGTCCGTTGATACGCCGCAAGCAAGCGCCGTCGATGATCAGCGCCACCACACACAGCATGGACGGCACCGAACTGTCCTGCGTAATGGTGGATCCGCGCGCGGATCGGCCGGCGTTGGTCTACGCCCACGGCTTTCTGGGAGGCAAGGATCACCGCGCCGTGCCGCGCTTCCTGGCCGCGCTGAGTCGCGACTGGTCCGTTTACGCCTTCGACTTCCGCGGTCATGGACAGAGCGATGGCACATGCCGATTCGCGGACGGCGAGGCCGCGGACCTGGATGCGGTGGTCGGTCTGGCCAGGTCAAACGGTCATCCGGTCATTGTGACGGTCGGTAGCAGCATGGGCGGCGCGACCGCCATCCGTCACGCCGCCGCCTGCCATTCGGTAGCCGCAGTGGTGACAATCGGCGTGTATGCCTCAGCCAATCCACTGCTGCGATCGACCACGCAGGGCCTGCTGCAACTCGCCTTTCATCGTCGATCCGGTGGGCGCCTGGTTCAAGGGGCCCTTGGTGCGCGCATGGGTAGCTTCTCCCTGGCCGAGGGACAGCCCGTGGATGCCATACATCGCATCAGTCCGCGGCCGGTTCTCCTCGTTCACGGCCGACTAGACCCGCTGATCCCACCGTCCGAGGCCTACCGCTTGCAGCTGGCGGGCGGACCCAACTGCGACCTGCTGGTACGTCCATGGCATGGGCATGACCAACCCCACTTGAATGCCGATACCGCGAGGCGGATCACCGCGTGGGCGCGAGCGCGTGGCGTCATCTGAAGCGGATGCACAGGTCGCAGGCCCGCTCCGGTTGGCGCTTCCCGGCGGCAGGAGGTTTACGGCAGCCGACGCGGTCGATGCGCTCCGGCAACTCAATGCGCGATCGGTGACGCCGCAGCCGGACATCTGGCGATTCATGACCCGCTGGGCCGCAAGGCTGCAGCGAGCCACCGGCACGCGCATTCGCTGCGGCAGTCCCGCGGCCTTCCTGGAGGACCTGGCACGGCTGGGCTGGTTGGAACTGGACGGCGACCCTTTCGATCAGCCTTCGGCCACCTGAGACCACAGCGATATCGGTCGGCGACCAATATCGCACCACAAAGGACTTTGAGCGTAGCCCGTGGGTGTGCCGGGTCTCGAATTCTTCATTTGCCGCGAGGTCAAGCCACGGCGGCACGTACGCCCTTTGGAGGTGCGGTACTAGGCCGACCCGTTGGTGGCCGTTGCTGGCGAAGATCGCTCGCGCGCCACAGCCTCGTTCCGGCCCAGGTAGCGCTGCAGCCCGTCCACTGCCATCGGGGGCGGATTGCCGGCCAGGTAGGCATTTACGGCCCGCCCGGTGACACCCTGCCGCGACAGCTCAGATCGGTACCAGGCGTCGAAGGCGGCCGACAAGCCATCGCGGTCGAGTCCGTTCCCCAGCCCTCGGGCCACGCAGTCGGCGGCGGCGATCAGGGCAGCGGCGACCCTGTCCAGGTGCGCCGCAGGATCGCGCACCTCCCCGAAATGGGTCAGGTAAAGGCGCTCCGCCTGCTGCCGGCGGAGCCGGCCCAAGCTGTCCATCCAAGCTTCGACATCGATGTCCGGCGGAGGGGTTGGCGCCATTGCAGCCCGTTGCCCCGGCATCCTGATGCCGGCGACATCACCGGTGAAGACCGCGCCGTCGATGACGAAGCATAGATGATGGCTGGCATGGCCCGGCGTATCGATGCAGCGCAGGTCCAGTCCGGCGGCCGCAATCGTATCGCCGTCATCGTGCGCGATCAAGCGCTCAAGCGGAACCGGCGACATGGTTCCCCACAGGCGGTTCATATCGGACCCGTAGACCCTTGACGCGCTGGCCAGAAGACGCGAAGGATCTGCGAGGTGTCGATGTCCCAGGCGGTGAACGTGGATGCGAGCTCCCTGAGCGGCCCACCAGCCGGCGGATCCGGCATGGTCCAGGTGAACATGAGTGACCAGGACATCGGTCACGTCTGATGGCGCGATACCTATCGTGGCCAGCGAGGCTGACAGCACGTGCACGGTGCTCATGGGACCGCTCTCGACCAGAACGGTACCGTCCGGCCCGGACAATGCGTACACGGCGATGCTCTCAGGAATACCGAGAAAGTCGAGATCGATGGTGTCGATGCGAGGTGGTCTGCTCATGGGCAAAGGTTGCCATGACCTTCCTCAGGCTCACAACTTCGACCGCGCGGCACCCGACGCGCTGCTCTCGAACCGCTGTCCGCCGTCACTGCGCACCGTGCATGACCAGTGCGTCCTCGTGTGGTACAATGCAAACACGTGCAGAACGCCGGCTATTGGGTGCACGATTTACGGATGGGCGGCTGGCCCCGACACGTGAGGCCGCCGCGAGCCGGTCACTGATCCTGGCACTTTATTAGGGGGGACGTTCAGCCATGCAGGCCACCAGACCCAGAGCCGCAGTGTTCATCGACTTCGAGAACATCGCCATCGCCGCGCAGGACGCCCACGGCTTCTTCAATCTCGACGCCGTGATGAACGAGGCCGAGCGCTGGGGCACTTGCGGTGTGCGCCGCGCTTATGCCGACTGGACGCGCTTTCGTGCCTACAGCGAGACCGTCTCGGAGCATTCCCTGGATCTGACCCAGCTCTTCCTCCCGGGAGGCTCGCGGCAACGAAAGAACGCCGTCGACATCCAGCTGGTGGTGGATGCGCTGGAAACTGCGCTCACTCGGCCGGAGATCGAGGTCTTCGTCATCGTTGGCGGTGATAGCGACTACTCGGCGGTGGCCCGACGGTTGCGCGGTCATGGCCGAACGGTGGTGGGCATCGGCCTGAAGCACGCCACCAGCCCGGTGCTGATCCGCGCCTGTGACCACTTCGTGTCCTACGGCAGCCTGATCGGCGAGAACACCCCCACCCTGGTCCACGACGGCATGGAGGCGGCACGGTCGCTGTTGCTCGAGGCGCTGCGGCGGAGGTCACCGCGCGCCGAGCCGGGTCCCGTTCTGGCCGCCGCCCTCAAGCACACCATGCTGTCCATCGACGCCACCTTTGACGAGATGGCGCTGGGGTTCCCGCAGTTCAAGGAGTTTCTCGACGCCCAGGGCGACCTGGTCGAGACGCGCCAGTCCGATCAGCAGCTGTGGGTCAGCCCGCGCCAGCTGTCGGACAGCGCCCGGGACCCGGCCGCCGCGTACCGTACGGCGTGGCGCGCGGCTGAGCTGCGCATCGTGGAGCCGGCGGTTCGCCGCGAGGTCTTGCAGGATCTGCATCGTTTGATCGAGGACTTCCCCGGCGAGTTCAGCTTGGGTGAATGCGTCCAGGAACTCGTCGGACGCTACGACGCTGAGGGCATCGGACGCGACCGCAACCTGGTTCGGGACATCGTCAAGCTCGCCCGTTTCGCCGATCTCTTCGAGCCCATCCCCGACGCCTTCCAGTTGGACCCGTTGACCTTGGCCGAGGAAGTAACCGAGATCGTCTTCATCGACCGCTGCGAGAGTGTCTATCTTGCCGCCTGCCTTGAGGCACGCCTGATCGTGGATCCGGCAACCGTCGCCGGCCTTCTCTTTGGCTCGGCGGACGGAGATGGCCGCGTCGAACATCTCCTGGGGGTCGCATCCGATCAGTTGGATTTCAATGGCATCTCGGTGGCCGCGGAGGGGTGGGACTGGGCTCCCGAACTGCTGGCCCAACCAGAGCTGGCAGCCACCTGTCAGGAGATCGACGCCTGGGTGCTGCAGGAAGAACCCAGTCTCGACAGGGCGCTAGCCCTGGCGGACCAGGGGCACGCCGTTCGCCCGAAGAGCTTCGACCAGGCCAGGCATTACTTTCTCCAGGCGGCCAAAATGACGTTGGAGCTGCTGCGCAGCGGCACGTCAGGCGCGAGCCAGATGGACCTCGAGACGTACATCGCCAGCTACTGCTTCGCAGCCGCCGGGGCGCATTATCTGGGCTTCGAATACGCTCGCGCCACCCAGTACTACCTCGCCTTTTTCACCTTGCTCAAGGAGAATCGGCCGGTCTGGGACAAGATGTTCGGGCTGGTTCCGCCGATGCTCTCGTACTACTTCTCAACGGTACTCCGTGCCTTGCGGGAGCCAGTGGCCGCATCCCCGGGCTTCACCCATCCCGCCAACATGGCGATTCAGCTGCACATCCATGCGAATCCCGAGGCAAGGCACCGTTGGCTGGAACTGGTGGCAGATCTGCGCCGGGTGAACCCGCTCATGCCTCGGTTGGTGGCTGACCGCCTGGCCCAATTGGACCAGGAGCGCGGCGAGCAGGGTGCTGCGCAGGCGTTGGAGGCCATGACGATGGCGGCCTGATCACTGGAGTGGACCCGTTGGCCGTGCCGCCCTGGATCACCGTCGGCGCTCGTGAAGCTATAGTTGGGCCATGTCAAATCGATCAGAAGCGCAGACGTCGCGCCAGGCGCTGAGCGCGTCGTTTCCTCGTGGATTCGCGCCGTTCGCCGCCCGGATGGCAGCTGCGGGATGCCCCGAGTCGGCCATCGATGCATTTGCCCAGCAGTACCGCCGGCTGCAAGCGGGCGAAACGGGATACATCCGCGAGTCCGGGATCCTACCCGTGGAACAGCTACCCGACGCCATGAACTTGCCAAATCCGGGCGATGCCGAGGCCCTTGGTCTCGACGGGCTGGTCGTCATCAAGCTAAACGGCGGCCTGGGCACATCCATGGGATTGAACGGCCCGAAGTCCCTGCTGCCAGTGCACGATGGCCTGAGCTTCCTGGACCTCCTCGCGCGCCAGATCCTGTCGCTCAGGCAGCGGAGCGGCGTTCGCCTTCCCCTCCTGCTCATGAACAGCTTCAGCACGGATCCCGAGACCCAGCTGGCGCTGGCGTCCCATCCGGAGATCGGCGACCAGTCGTCCGTTCCACTCAGCTTCCTCCAAGGCCGGGTGCCCAAGATCGACGTCGATTCCCTGGCGCCCGTCGATTGGCCGGCAGATCCGGCGAAGGCCTGGTGTCCGCCGGGCCACGGCGAGATCTTCCAAGTCCTCGGGCAGTCGGGTCTCCTGCGACAGTTGCTGGAAGCCGGATACCATACGGCGTTCGTGAGCAACATCGACAATGTGGGAGCCACCGTCGATCACTCCCTGCTGGCCGAGTTCCGGCGACAGTCATGGAACTTCATGATGGAGGTCGCCGACCGGACGCCGGCCGACAGCAAGGGCGGCCACCTGGCCTGTCGACCCGGTGACGGCTACCTGCTACGCGAACTGGCGCAATGCCATCCAGCGGACGTTGCCAGCTTCCAGGACATCGTTCGCCATCGCTACTTCAACACCAACAACCTGTGGATCCATCTCCCAACACTGGCCGACCTGTTGGATTTGCACGGCGGCTTCCTCGACCTTCCTATGATCCGCAACGAGAAGCCGGTGGATCCGACGCAACCGGACAGCCCACGGATCTACCAGTTGGAGTCGGCCATGGGCGCCGCCATCACGCACTTTCCGAAGTCAGCGGCCATTCGGGTTCCGCGCAGCCGATTCAGGCCGGTCAAGAAGACGTCGGACCTGCTCGGCCTGTGGTCCGACGCCTATGCCGTGAGTCCGGACGGCCGTCTCGACCTGATGCCGGAGCGGGATGGCGTGGCACCGATCGTGGTGCTCGATGATAGGTACCATGGGCTCCTCGATGATCTGAATCGGCGGCTACCGTTCGGCGCGCCATCGTTGATCCGCTGCGCATCGCTGACCCTTCGGGGCGACGTGCGTTTCGGGCGCGGCGTGCGCGTCGAGGGCGTCGTCTCCCTGCATGCGCCACCAGGCGGCATCCTCGAAGTGCCTGACGGCACCACGCTGCGAGGTAACCCATGAGCAAGGACCCTGCGCTGCTTGAGTGTGTACCCAACTTCAGTGAAGGCCGCGACGCGACGGTCATCGACCGCATCGCAAGGGCCATCGAAGCAGTGGATGGAATCCAACTTCTCGAAGTGGATCCCGGTCGCTCGACCCATCGCACCGTGATCACCTTCGTCGGTGCGCCTCCGGCGACTTTGGAGGCCGCGTTCCAGGGCATTGCCGCGGCGGCCGAACACATCGACATGCGCCGGCACCACGGCGAGCATCCGCGCATGGGAGCGACCGATGTCTGTCCTCTGGTGCCGATCAGCGGCGTCACCATGGACGAAGCGGCCTCTCTCGCGCGGGCATTGGGGGAGCGGGTAGCGAGAGAACTCGGCATTCCCGTCTACCTGTACGGCGCGGCGGCCACGCAAGCTGCCCGCAGACAACTCGACGCGATTCGTTCCGGTGAGTACGAAGGGTTGCCGGCCAAGCTTGCCGACCCTGCCTGGCATCCTGACTACGGCCCAGCGCAGTTCAACGCGCGAAGCGGGGCCACCGTCATCGGCGCCCGCGACTTCCTGGTGGCCTACAACGTCAACCTGAATACCCGGTCGACCCGGCGGGCTTTCGCAGTGGCCTACGACATTCGCGAACAAGGGCGGCTGAAACGCGAAGGCGACCCGTTCACCGGTCCGGCAGCGCGCGACGCCGACGGCAACGAAGTGTGGCTGCCCGGGCGGCTCAAGGGCGTCAAGGCCGTCGGTTGGTACATTGCCGAATACGGCGTCGCGCAGGTCTCGATGAACATCACCGATCTCGGCTCCACTGCGCTTCACGAAGCCTTCGAAGCCTGTCGCGAAGCGGCCCGTGACCGGGGCATGCGAGCTACCGGAAGCGAGTTGGTGGGGCTCGTTCCCTTGTCGGCGATGCTTGCAGCCGGGCGCTTCTACCTGCACCGACAGAAGCGGTCCCTGGGTCTGCCTGAGGATGAAATCATCCAGATTGCCGTCAAGTCCATGGGCTTGGACGAACTGAGGCCGTTTGACGCGCAGAGGAAGATCATCGAGTACCGGATGCGTTCAGCGGCGCCGGATGGGTTCGCCCGACTCAGCCTGGGAGATTTCAGCGCCGCCGTTGCTTCGGAGCATCCAGCGCCGGGAGGCGGCTCGGTGGCAGCGGCCCTGGGCGGGTTCGCCGCTGCCCTGGGGGCCATGGTCGCCAATGTCTCGGCCAACAAACGTGGCTGGGATGATCGTTGGGAGGCGTTCAGCCGCTGGGCGGAGGTCGGCCAGGCGGCTCGAGCCAACCTGCTCGCCCTGATCGACGAGGACAGCAAAGCCTTCGATGCCGTGCTGGCAGCCCAACGACTGCCGGCCGGAAGTGCGTCGGAGCGTGACGCGCGTAGCGCGGTCGTGTCCGCGGCGCTGCACAACGCGGTGGCCGTGCCGCTGCGGGTCATGCGCGAAGCGGCCGGTCTCGCGGACCTGCTTCGAGCCATGGTTGAACTGGGCGCCCCAGACGCAGTGTCAGACGCCTGGGTGGGCACTCTCTGTCTGCGCGCGGCCGTGCGCGGCGCCGGCGCGAACGTGCGCGTGAATGCTCGGCAGATCGCGATGACGCCGGAGCTGCAGGCAATGGTGGACGAAGCGCGCCAACTGGAGTCTGAAGTGGAGTCGCTGGAACACTTCCTGGCGACCAAGGTCGCCGAACGACGTTTACTGTGAGCCGTCAACGATCAATGCTGAGGAGCATGTCCATGCGCATGACCATTTCTACGCTCGCGACGGCCCTTGCCCTACCGGTCGGCTTCCTGCTGCCGGCCGTCATCAACGCGGACGCCGTCGTGCGCGAGCTCCGCTTCCGGCCGTCGGGTGCCGAGACCCTGTTGCCGAGCCCGGCGCGCATGTCGGGTACCATCCGCGCGGTCGACCTGGTCTTCGAGGCAAAGGGGAGCGTCGCCGAAACCGTTCGCCTGACGGTCCGAGCGCCAGGCGGTCTGGTGGTCATGGCCCAGGATGTGGAGGTTGCCGCCGAGACCTGGCAGCCGCGGATCGTCACAGTGGCGGGCGAGCGCGTCTGCGCATCGGTGACGACCGGGCTGCGTGAATCATGGACCGGGCTCCGGTCCGACGCAGACCGCTTGGCCCGCGCTCGGGCGGGGCATCAGGAGTACCTGTTGCAGGTACGGTCGCGAACGGTCACGCTCTGGTCCCAGCAAAGCCTGTTGGCCCGCCTCGAGTGGGAAACCGCCACCGAAGCCGATCTCGCTGAGCTCGATCGGCAGCTGACGGCCGTCGATTCGTTGATCGAGCAGGCTCGCGCGCTCGCGCCCTCCGACGTCGAGACCCTGAAGTCCCTGGCCGCAACGATCGTCGCACGCGCTGGCGAAGCCTTGCCCGTCGCGACCCGGTTGGCCGATCCAGGCACTTGCGACGCTTCTACGCCGCTGGCGCCTTCCGGGCCAGGCACCTACGATGTCTCGCTCAGCCAGGGCGGATTCCCCGCCCTGTCCGGGGAGTTCAGGATCGATCCGGCGACGCGAATCTACCTGCCGGCCTTGTCCCGTCGCTGACCTCGCCAACACCAAGCACGTGGATCAGATGCCGTAGCTCCGGCTCGATCAATGCCGTCCAGGCGAGTTCCACGGCCCGCGGCGAACCGGGCAGCGCGAAGATGACCGCCCCTCGGTAGATGCCGGCCGCAGCCCGACTGAGCATGGCGGCGGAGCCGATCTGCGCAAAGCTGAGCATGCGGAAGAGCTCGCCGAAGCCGGGAATCCGCCGCTCCCACAGGGCTTCGAGGGTATCGATCGTGCCGTCGCGCGGCCCGAATCCGGTCCCACCGGTGCACAATAGCACTTTGGCCCCGTCGTCGATGAACGCATCGGCGGCAGCCCGCAGTTCGGCAGGTTCATCGGCGATGAGCCGATAACCCAGCAGCCGATGCCCTTCGTGGACCAGCGCACCGCGCAGGTAGCGGCCACTCAGGTCGCTGTCCTCGGAGCGGCTATCACTCAAGGTGACAACCGCGCAGGGCGCACTGATCCGCGTTGCGTCAGAGCGATGCAGCTCCGCCGGCTCGTTGTCATCGCCCATCACCATATCGTTCTGCTCACGGTGCGTGCTCTCCCAACACCCTGATCGGCCTCGGTTGCCAGCGAAGGCCGAACTTGCGGATCGCCTGGGCCGAAATGATCCGGACCGCCTCGCTGGGTTCGTCGGTCACGGTCATCAAGTCGGGGTCACCCGCGGCAATCGTGCCGTGCGCGACCATGGTGTCCCGCAGGAAGGAGATCATGGGCGACCAGTAATCGCTGCCCATCAAGACTATTGGAAAGTCCTCAATCTTGAGGGTCTGGATGAGGGTCACCGTATTGAATACTTCGTCCAGGGTACCGAAACCGCCTGGCAGGACGACGAAGCCGTAGGAATACTTCTGCAGGATGACCTTGCGGACGAAGAAATAGTCGAAATTGAGGGTACGGTCGAGGTAGGGGTTGGGCTTCTCTTCGCGCGGGAGCTTGATGGTTGCGCCCAACGAGAGGCCGCCAGCGTCGCGCGCACCTCGATTGGCGGCCTCCATGATGCCCGGACCGCCGCCGGTCATCACGGCGAAGCCCACCCGCGCCAGTTCCGCGCCGGTAGCGCGGGCGATCTGGCAATAGCGGTGGTCGGCGGCGAACCGGGCCGACCCGAAGACGGTCACGCAGGGACCGACGAAGTGAAGGCTGCGGAAGCCATGGACGAACTCACGCAGGATCTTCAGCACCTCCACGCTTTCGGACCAACGGGACCGAGGACCGGCGAGAAACTCGCCGGGTGCGGGCCGGCTGCTGCCGTGCCCCCAGTACGCGACCTCGCGTCGGTACGCTTCGGCGTCCGGATCATCGACCTGCTGCGGTTGGTCTGGGGTGGTCATGGTAGGTGACATGTCCGATCTGCGTTGCGGTGGCGCTCCGTGATGCGCCGCCCGCCGATCTTTCCTATAATGTCGTCAACGTCCTGTATCTCGCGCGTGGCGTGCCGCCACCGCTCGGTCACTCAAGATCCTGTGGAGACAAGCCATGTTTGCCGAACGGGTGGAACCTCGGGTCGCTCCGAATCTGGACAGCCTCGACCTGCCGCTCCCAGATCTGGCGGAGCGAGTGCGCGATGTCGCGGATTCGACGACCCTGGTCATGAGCGCCCGGGCCAAGGCCATGAAAGCGGCGGGAATCGACGTCATCAACCTGACGGCGGGCGAGCCGGACCTGCCGACGCCGCGGCCGATTGTGGATGCCGCGATGGCCTACTTGGAGCAAGGCCACGTCAAGTATACGCCCACGTTGGGACTCCCGGAACTGCGACAGGCCGCCGCGCGGCGCTATGGTGAAACCTGCGGCATCGAACTTACCGCCGACAACGCCATCATCGGCTGCGGGGGCAAGCATGTTCTCTACACGGCCTTCCAGGCACTCTGCGGCCCCGGAGACGAGGTGCTGATTCCCAGCCCCTACTGGGTTTCGTATCCAGAGATGGCCCGTCTGGCCAGCGCCACGCCGGTGGTCGTTCCCACGGCCCGAACGGGATACATCCTCGACCCGGAAGCGCTTCGCGAGGCCATCACCCCACGCAGCCGCGTCCTCGTGCTCAACAGCCCGAGCAACCCGACGGGATTGCGCCTGCCGCTGTCAACCTTGAACGCGGTGATCCGCATCGCGATCGAGCACAATCTCTGGGTCTTCTCCGACGAGATCTACGACCAGCTCTGTTACGACGGCGAGCCCTATGTCAGCCCCATCGCGATGGGCACGGGCGCCGTGGAACGCACGGTGGTCGTGAACAGTCTGTCCAAGTCCTACGCCATGACCGGCTGGCGCATCGGCTACGCGATCGGGCCGGCAGCCGTCATCGAGGCCATGGGCAGGGTCCAGGCGCACGAGACCAGCAATGCCTGCACCATCTCCCAGGTCGCGGCCCTGGCCGCCTTGACCGGCGATCAGTCGATGACCGTTGAGATGCGTGAGCGCTTTGATGCGCGACGGCGACTGATGGTCGATTGGGTCCGCCGCCTACCCGGTTGGGTCTGTCCCGAACCGCAGGGCGCCTTCTACGTCTTCCCGAGGGTGGACGGCATCTATGGCCGCCGCAGCCCCGGGGGGCGCTGGCTGGAGGGTTCGCTCGACCTGGCCCTCGCGTTGATGGAAGAGGCGCATGTGGCAACCGTGCCGGGCGTTGCTTTCGGCGAGGACGCCTGCCTGAGGCTGTCCTATGCGACATCGCGAGCGCAGATCGACGAAGGGATGCGGCGGGTCTCCAACTGGCTGGCGCAGCTGGAAACAGTGGGCTGACGACGCCGCGGCGGACCTGCGTCAGCGCCCGAAGAGCAGGTCGATCCGTTGCTGGCTGACGCTGATCACCGTCGGGCGACCATGGGGGCAGGTGCGCGGCACCACGCAGGCTTCAAGATCATCGAGAAGCCGCCGCATTTCGGGCAGGGTCAATGCCTGCCCCGCCTTGACGCTGGCTCGCTTGCAGACCGCCCGCACCAGACGCGCCTCGATGGCATCCTCCACCGGTCGGTCGCCGACATCAAGAAGATCCAGGATGCTCTGGACGGTTCGCTGCGGGTCCTCGCCGCCGGCAAGGACTTCCGGCAGAGCCCTCAGCAACAGCGCTGCCGGACCGAACGGTTCCAGGACCAAACCCAGTTCGGACAACAGTCGCGCGTGGGTCTCGACCAGGGCTGCCTGGGTCGGGGTGACGGGTATGGCGAGGGGCGCAAGCAGGTTCTGGCTTCCGAGTGGCACGGTGCGGGCCATCATCCGCTCGTACATGACCCGCTCATGGGCGGCATGCTGGTCTATCAGGTAGAGGCCGTCAGGGCCTTCCGCCAGGATGTAGGCGCGGGCCAGTTGGCCGATTAGGCGCAGGGCCGGAAGCGCGACCGTGTCGCCCGCATTCGGCACGGAAGGCGCCTCATAGGGACTCGCCGCCCGCTCGGAAACGGCCGGGAGTCGGTGCCAGGCGGTCGGCGTCGTCGGGGTCCAGGCGGTTGCGCCGGCCGACCGCCGCTCGTCGGGCGGCTTCGGCGAGGTCGGCGCGGATTCACCGGCAAACAGGCGACCGGCGGGAGCGATCGGCGCCCGCTCTTGGAGCGCAGCCCGAACTGCGTGCTGCAGCGCCCCGTACACCGAGCGCGCGTCGCGGAAACGCACTTCCGCCTTTGCCGGATGCACATTGACATCCACACCCGAGGGCGGTAGGTCCACGCGCAGGACCACGAGCGGATAGCGGCCCCTGGGAATCATGCCGTGGTAGGCCTCCAGGATCGCGTGTTGCAGCCTGGGATCCTGAATCGGCCGGCCGTTGACCAGCAACACCACGTAGCGCCGAGTTGCACGATGCTGGTGCGGCGGCGACACAAATCCGGCCACGCGAAGCGGACCGGACGGCGGCGGGAGGTCGAGCCGCTCCGTCGCGGCGGGCAGCATGACGGCAGCGGCTTCGGCGCCCAGAACCGCGACGAGAGCCGCTTCGAGGCCACCGCCGCCGCGGCTACGGAAGACCTCGCGCTCATTGGATCGCAGACTGAAGGCCCGATCAGGGAACGCCAGAGCATAACGCGCGACCAGATCATGGATCAATGCGGTCTCGGTGCTTGCCTGACGCAAGAACTTGCGCCGCGCCGGCACGGCGTTGAACAGGTTCTCCACCGTGATGGTGGTCCCCGCCGGCGCCCCATGGGCGGACAGGTCGACGGTCATCCCATTGTCGATCCGCAGGCGATGCCCCGTGCCGTCCGCCGGACGGCTGACCGCCGTCACCTGGCTTACCGAAGCCACCGAAGCCAGCGCCTCGCCGCGGAATCCCAGCGTACCCACCGCTGCGAGATCCTCGCTGACGCGGAGCTTGCTCGTCGCATGCTGAGCGAAGGCGAGCGCCATCTGATCCGCATCAGGGATGCCGACGCCGTTGTCGGCCACGCGGATCAGCCGTTGCCCACCGTCGAGAATTTCAACATCGATGCGCGTCGCCCCAGCATCGAGGCTGTTCTCGAGCAGCTCCTTGACGACGCTTGCAGGACGCTCGATCACCTCGCCGGCGGAAATGCGGGCGACGGTCACGGCGTCGAGCAACTGGATGGGCGGACTTGCCATGTGTTTCCGGCTGAAGTATACCGCTCTCCAGGAGACATCGACATGTGCATGCCCGGACCCACCCCAGCGCCAGTGGGCGCTCCACCCGCGACATCCCCCCGCGGTCGCGCCCGCCGGCGGCTTCTCTTCGTCACCGTCCTGCTGCTTTTGGCGCGACCGACGCCTGATGCATCCGCCATCCCGCTCGTCCAAGAGCCGGTATTGATGGATGTCGAGACGCCTCACTTTCGACTCCAGGCGCCACCCGAGCTGGCCGAGGCGATGGATGCCTGCGTCAGCCTGGTAGAGCCGGCGTATCAGTCGCTGGCGGCGGCATTGGACAGCTCGCTGCCGCAGGGCATGGTCATTCGCATCTGGACGGATGCTGACACGCGGCCGGGGATCGACCCGACCAGTTCGATCGTGGCGGGCGTGACCGTGCCGCGCCTTCAGCCACGGCAGGTCCTGGACCTGAGGCTGCCGGCTGATCGCAAGGGTCCGGCGCTGGCCACTGCGGCCGATGAAGGCCTGAGGCTCATTCTGGCCGCCCAGCTGCTCGCGGTGGCCAGCGAGGGCCGGATACCGCCGGGCCTGCAAGTAGGAACCGCACGCTACCTCCAGGAGCCCGGCGAAACCACCACGGTCCTCGTTGCGCGCCTGCGAGAGGCCCTCTCAGCGCCGCCCCCCACTTGGTCTGAACTCAATGCCGCCGGAGCGGAGTACGAGGAACCGCTGCTGCACCAGGCATGGAGCCTGAGCATGGCGCATTACCTCTTGCAGTCACATGGCTTTGGAACCTTCACTCGCTTTCTGACCGAACTGCGTCGCGCCGAGGGCTGGCGGAGCGCCCTCAGCGAGGTCTACGGCCGAGACGCCGCGCAGATGGAGGCCGCCTGGCGGGCCGGACTGGCAGCCTACACCAATGGCGGATGGCAGGAGCATCTGCTCTATCGCATCGACCTGCGACGGGTGACGACCCGACTCGAGGCTGGCGACTACCGCGGAGCGGCGGCGCAGCTTCGAGGCGCCATGGGTTTCCTGGCGTCCAGATCCGCGGATGACGCCGCATCGGCCCAGAACCTGCTCGAGCGAGCCGAGCGAGCGGTGCTGGCCCGCGGAGACCTGGACCTGAGCCTATCGTTGCTGGACGGCGGGAACTACCGCCAGGCGCTCGCCGCGGCCGAGGCCGCGGCAGCGCCCTTGGCGGCCGTCGGCGACCAGGCAGGCGTCGCGCGCGCCCGGGAACTGACCGACCGTGCCCGACTGGGCGTTGCCGCAATCGTCGGCCTCGACCGGGCTCGATCCCTGCCGTCATGGCGATCGGTGCAGGCCGTGACGCTGGCGCGCCGTTCGGCGTGGCAGCTGACCCGCTTGGGCGACGAGGTCGGCGCCCTCGCTGCCGAGCGTTGGGCTCACGAACGCTCGCTGCCGGCGGCTATCCTGGGAGCGGTCTTGGCGATGGCCGGAGCCATCCTCATCGGCGCGAATCTCGTCGCGCGCAAGCGATCCGCGGATCCGGCGACATGATCGCGTTTCGCCTGCGCTTCGCCGCGTTGCGCCACACCTATGGGCGCGGCCGACGACGTTTGAGGATCGCTCGCGGGCTGGTCGGAGTCGCCGGCCTGCTGGCTTTCGACGCGGCCTTGCGCCTGGTTGGTCGGCATGTGCTCGAGGGACCCTGGGCATGGGTACTCATGACCCTTGCCTTCGCCTGGCCATGGGCGGTGGCCAGGAGGCGCGAGGCCTCCGGTCCCGGCGACGCTCGAGACGCCGCTGCTCTGGATCGCCGCTTCAAGCTCGCCGAGCTGCTTACCAGCGCGGTCGACGTGGACCGTCGCGGTCAGCGGACAGCGGTGGAAGGCCAGCTGTTGGCCCAAGCCGCCCAAGCTGCGAGCTACCTCGACAATCCTCAGCGGTTGGAGGGAGGCGCCTTGTATCGCGAGAGCCAGGCCATGGCCGGGTGCCTGCTCCTCGCGCTGGGATTGCATTTGCTCGGCCTGGTGTTGCCCCTGGACCTGCCGGATCGATTGCCCGACCTGGTCACCCTAGGTACGGGAACCGACGCCGAGGGCGGCGAAGGCCCCGACGGTGGCGCCGGGCTGGCTGCCGGCAGCGCAGGCGCCGGTTCCGCCGCCGGCCTGGCCGAGGCCCTGGGTGATCACGGTGCCGCCAGAGAGATCGGCCAGGCCCTCGGGCGCGGTCGCCCGCGAGACGCCGCCGCAGCTGCACGGCGCCTGGCCGATCAAGCCGGGCGCATGTCCCCATCCGGCCGCGCTGAACTGGCCGAGGCCATGCGCTCAGCCGCCGCGGGGCTGCCAGAGGGTCATGCCGAACTCAAACAAGCATTGGACGCTGCCGCAGCCGCCCTGCTGGCCGGCGGCATTGAGCGCGAGACACGCCTCGGGGAACTCGCGTTCCTGTTGGAGGATCTCTCCGAGAACCGCGCTGCCGCGACGGTGATGCCGATGCAAGCGATCCGCTCGATGCCGGAGGGACGGAACCAGGGGATCGCTGTGCGGGGCGCAGTCGCCGGCAGCGTTGGAGCGTCCGTCGCGGACGGCAGCAGCGACGGTTCGATCGATTTGCTGCGCGGCTTCGCGCTGTCCGACGCGCGCGTCGTGGTGCTCGACTTCAGCCGGAACTTCGGCAAGGAGATCGCGATGACGGCCGGGCTCGATCACGCCGCGGGCGACGCGGTGATCG
>JBGAUA010000149.1:0-9008 GCA_044228875.1 Anaerolineae bacterium | reverse complement strand
CGATCCGCTGATCCTGAGCCCCAGCCCCCCTCTCCCAATACGGCTGGGAGAGGGGGGCTGGGGTCCATCACATCCGCCTCGGCCGGGCACCGCGGCTGGTCCGTGTCGACCGATCAGTCGGCCGCGACCAGGTGTTCCAACCCCAGACGCCGCAACTCCGGCTGCTTCCACGCCAGCCATCCCACGTAGACCAGGGTGGCCAGGCCGCCCGTGACCATGGCCACGCTTGCACCCCAGACCGAGGCAACGGCGCCGGCCTCCACCTCGCCCAGCTGCGGCCCGCCCATGAAGAAGAGCATGTTGACGCTGGTCATCCGCCCGCGGAGGGCATCCGGCGTGACGGTCTGGCGGATGGTCCCGCGAACGACGGTGGAGACCATGTCGCCGGCCCCCGTCAGGGCGAACAGCAGGTAGGACAGCAAGGGCGCCGTAGAGAGGCCGAAGAGCGCCGAGGCCAGGCCGTAGACGACCACCCCGCCGAATAGCGCCGCACCCTGGCGCCGGATGGGCGGGCGCAGGCCCAGCACCACGCCGGCCAGCACCGCGCCAACGGCCTGGGCCGTACTGAGCAGCCCGTAGCCCAGCGGACCCAGCCCTAGAAGCTCCGTGGCGATGATGGGCAGCAGGTAGCGGCCGGAGGAGAAGAAGGTGGCCACGAAATCCAGGACCATCGTGCTGCGCACCAGCTGCTGCTGGAAGGTGAATCGCAGCCCCTCGCTGAGGGCCGGCCAGTTGATTCCGGGGGACGCGTCGGGGATGCGATCGCGAAAGCCCATGGCCAGCAGAGCAGCCAGCACGCCCAGGAAGCTCAGGGCATCCACCACATAGACCCAGCCCACGTCCACCGTTCCCACCAGGAGGCCGGCCAAGGCCGGCCCGACGATGCTCGCGCCGAAAAAGAGCAGGGTATTGAGGTTGATGGCCGAAGGCAGGATGGGCCGCGGCACCAGGTTGACCACCATCGACTGCCGCGCCGGCTCGTCGAAGCCGGTAACAGCGGCGCCAACGGCCAGCAGCAGCAGGATCCGCGGCAGGGTGGCATGGCCGGAAAGGGTCAGGGCGGCCAACAGCCCGGCGTTGAGCGTGGCCAGACTCTGGGTGACCAGGAGGATGCGCCGGCGCGGATGGCTGTCGGCAGCCAGGCCGCCCAGCAGGGCGAAGACGAACACTGGCAGGATACGAACCAGACCCACGGCGCCCAGGCCCAGGGCCGAGGCGCCCAGATCCAGGCTGCCGCCCCAGGGCAGGTCGACCGGAAGCACCTGACCTTTGAGCAGTTGGTAGACATGCCAGCTGACCGCCACCTGCTGCATCTGCGAGCCGATGACCGAGAGCAGCCGCCCCAGCCAGAAGAGGCGATAGTCGCGGTGCCGCAGGGCGGCGAAGCGAGCCTGCTCGGCGCCGGCCTCAGCCACGACGCGCTGCCCGGACCAAGAGAATCGCCCCGCCGGCTATGGTCGACGACCTAGGTCGCAGGCCATGCTTGCGGGGCGATTCCCACGAAGGAGAGATATGAAGACCTTGCCCGGCGCGACGGCGGATGAGGAGCGAGTCTGTGCGCGCCCGACCGAGCCGTATCAGCTTAGGGTCGCCGGCCAAAGGGCGCGGGTCATCCGCCTTAAGGGCTGATGAAGGGCCTGTCAAGCGCGGACAGCCTTCATCGTTCGATGGATCTGGTCGGGCCCGCGGCTCGCGAGACATGGCTGGCTCCTTGATCAGGCCAGCCGCCGCGCCGCGTCAGCCGCGTCGCGCATCAGGGGCACCACGCTGATGTCCTGCCCCACCGCCTGGAGCATCCACGCCGCCGGCGTCAGGTTGCCGATGCTGCAGATGCGCCGCGTCTCGGTCGCCAGGTCCCGCCCCCGCAGATGCGAGCCGATCTGGTGGCTGATGACATGCCCCAGGGCGTAGTCCGGCAGGTAGAGCGGGTAGCCCACCATGTGCTGGTAGGCGGCCAGGATGTGGTAGGGATCGGCGCCGTAATGCCGCGCGTAGAAGCGGTTCCAGAGCTCCTCAGCCAGGCGCAGGACCTCGGCGCGAAGCTCATGAGGTCCTGCGTCCGGATGCTGGTACATCCAGCGCCAGGTGTAGAGCTCAAGGAGCGCCGGCCCAGCGATCTGGCAGGCGGCCAAGGCCGACTGAACAGCGGCCAGGTCGAAGGGGTCCGGGTCGCCGGGTCCGGCGGCCAGGCCCAGGACCTGCCGGCCAAGGCCCTGGTAGAGGAAGGCAAAGGCCTCGGTGCAGGCGTTGTTGGGCACGCCCCGCAGGGCGGGTCGGGCCACGAAGTGATGGCCGAAAAGCTGTTCCAGGTTGTGGCCCAGCTCATGCATGGCGATGTCAAAACCGTCCCAGCCCAGCTCCCGCTCCAGGCTGTTGGTTCGCAGCCAGGCCTTGTATTCCGGTAGGCTGGGCGGCATGGCGTGCCCGGCGCCCTTGGCGATCTCCACCTGAATGCGGGTGCCCAGGAAATCAGCGTCCGCCGCCCCGTAGCCGAAGTCCCGCAACAGGGTCGGCAGGCCCTCCTGGAAGGCCTTGTGGTCCGGAAAGCGCTCGCGCAGAAGGTCGTTGAGTTCCTCCTGCGGCAGGGCCGGCAGAAGGTCCTCGAAGTAGATGTCGAAGGACTCCAGATCACGGCCCAGCCGCCGTCTGAGGAGGTCGGTCATCGCATCGCGCTCGGGGGCCTCCAGGAGCGCGACGAGCTGCGCCTCCACCTCCGCCTCGGGGATCTCGCGATGGAGGTTGAAGGCGCGATCCAAGGCCGTGGGATGGTCCGGATGGTAGGCATCCACCTCGCGCGCCAGGGCCAGGTGGGCCAACAGGTGCTCGTAGCGCCCGGGGCCGATCTGGTCCACGTCGGCCACCGCATGGCCATCCAGGCTGTTCGCCTGCGGATCCCAGACCGCGTTGTCCGCGCGCCCTTCCATGAGGTCGCGCGGCACCGAGCCATCGATGTGCCGGGCCATCACCCAGGACAGGGCCCGCTGCAGGTCCAGGCCACCTTCCTGGGCATAGCCCGCCTTGATCTGCTCACGGATCAGCCAGTGGGCGATGAGCCTGCGCCCGGGCTCGAACCAGGCCTTGCCCTTCGCGTCCACCATGCGCCCCACCGGGACATGGAATCCGTCCACGAAGGTGGAGGCCTGATGGCTCACCTGTCGACGCCGCTCGTCGAGGTCGGCCGGAATCCGGGCGCCCGGCGCCTTGGCCAGCCTGGCCCGGGCCCAATCATCGGTGGACCAGCCGGGCCCTTCGGCGAGCATCTCCTCCAGGCTGGGCCGGCGCAGGTTGAGCAAGGCCACGAAGGCCGGCTTCTGGCGGTACAGCTGGTCGGACAGGTCCGGCGCGGGATTGAAGGTGGCCAGAAGGTCGTCGATCTGGGGCAGATCGTCACCCACCAGGTCGCTCCAGCGCCGCAGTCGGCGCTGCATCTCGTACAGGTGGCCGCCGACGAGCTCGTTCAGGGTCTCCAAACGATCCACCAGGCGCCGAAGGTCATCCCCTGCCGGCACGAAATGAGCCACGCAGAAGGACTGGAAGGCCGCCGCATCGCCGTCGACCGCCTGCCAACGCTCGGCCACCTGGTGGACGCCCTGGGCGATGCGCACCCGCTCCTCAGCCCCATGCCGCTCGACCACGGCTTGGATGCAGCCGTTGATGTCCTGGGCACGAAGTACCGCGTTCGGGGCGACTGAACCGGCAGGGTTCGGCATGCTGGCGGAGACATTCATGGAGTCGACCTCGATCTTGGGGCGGGCGAACGGCGGAAGCGGCGATTATAGGCCGTCGCCCGCACCGGCGGGCAGCAGAAAGCGGCCCGGGCGGGCCATCGGCTCGCGAACGGTCGTCAGCGCTCCGGCTCATCCCGCTTGACGCAGTACTCCATGGCCTCCGCCGACAGCAGCACTCCGGGGACCCCGGCTCCCGGATGGGTGCCGGCGCCGACGAAGTACAGGCCTCGCACGTCCTCACTGGCATTGTGCGGGCGGAACCAGGCGGTCTGGGTCAGCTTGGGCTCGATGCCGAAGGCGTTGCCCTCCAGGCTGGAGAGCTGGTCCCGGAAATCCCGCGGGCCGAAGACCTGCTTCACCTCCAGATTCTCCCTGAGCCCCTCCAGCCCCCAACGCTCCAAGAAGTCGATCACCCGCTCCACGAAGGGCCCCTCTTCGCGCGCCCAGTCGATGTCGGCCTTCAGGTTGGGCACGGGGATCAGCACGTAGAGGCTCTCGGCACCCTCAGGCGCCATCGCTGGATCGGTGACCGTCGGCGCGTGCAGGTACAGGCTGAAGTCGTCGGCCAGCACCTTGCGGTCGAAGATATCGGCCAACAGTTCCTTGTAGCGCTTGGTCAGGATGAGGGTGTGGTGGGCCAGCTTGGGGTAGCGCCGCCGCACACCCAGATAGACGACCACGCTGCTCATGGTATGGTCCAGGCGCGCCACCCGCCGATCGGTCCACTTGCGCCGGTGCTCGGGGCGGATCAGGCGGCTGTAGGTGAAGCCGACGTCGGCGTTGGACACCACGAGATCGGCGGGCAGATTCTCCCCGGCGGCGCGCACGCCCACGGCCCGCCCGTCCTTTACCAGGATCTCCTCCACCGCCGTGCCGGTGCGGATGGTCCCGCCGATATCGGTGAAAAGCCGTGACAGCGCTTCCACCAGGCTGTACATGCCGCCCCTCGTGAACCAGACGCCGCCGTCCTTCTCCAGATAGGGGATGGAGAGATACACCGACGGAGCGCGGAAAGGGTTGCCCCCGATGAAGAGCGGATGAAAGCTGAACATGAAGTGATGGCGTGGATCCTTGAAGAAGCGGCGCACAAAGTGGGCCACGGGCCAGAAGGCCCCCAGCCTCAGCGCCTTGGGGATGAAGGCCAGCATGGTGGACAGGCGGTCGAAGGGCCGGGCCCCCAGCCGGTCGGCGATGATGGCTTGATGGATGGGCCGGATGGCGGCCATGAAGGCATCGTAGCGCCCGGCGTCGCCCGGATCGTTGACGGCCATCTGGGCCTTCATGCGCTCGGCGTCGCCGCTGTAGTCGATATGGCTGCCGTCGTGGAAGTAGATGCGGTAGAAGGGGTCCAGCGGCAAGAGGTCAAGGTAGTCGGCCCGCCGCCGCCCCGCCGCCCGGAAGACATCCTCGATGATGTCAGGGGCGGTGATCAGGCTGGGGCCCATGTCGAAGGTATAGCCGCTTTCCTTGAACTGGTAGGCGCGGCCGCCCACCTGCGGCCGCTGCTCCAGGATCTGGGTCTGGTAGCCCATGGCCTGCAGGCGCACGGCTGCGGCCAGGCCGCCGAAGCCGCTGCCGATGACGACGGCGCGGGGTGTGGACGAGGACAGGGTCATGCTGAGGCTCCGTTCAAGCGTCATTCAACAATGGGGATGGAGATCGGGGTCGGGGTCTTGCGAGGCGCCACAGCGGCGGTCGACCTAGGCGATGCTGGTCACCCGGCTCTCGAAGCCTTGCGGCAGGCCTTCCGCCGGACGGTCGATATAGGGCGCAGGCCGATGCGCGCGCCACAAGCCAGCCGTCGCCAGGAGCGGTTTCTCCCATGCGTGGGTGCGGGCGCGGCGGCGGAAGTTGTCGTAGCCATTGCGCCTGAGCGCATCCAGGATGCCGCGGTAGATCGCAGCTGCCGCGGCCACCGGGCGGGCGTAGAAGTGGGGCAGATGCGGGACGGCCGCGCTGGCCAGCCCATAGCAGGATTCGGCGACCGCTACCATCTCCACCATGAGCGCGCGGTAGGCCGGCACGATGGGACCGCCAGCCGCCATGGCCTCCAGGTCCGCGCGTCCCAGGCCGTGGCGCGCCAGAAGCTCTTGCGGCAGGTAGACGCGGTCCATGGCCAGATCCTCGCCCACGTCGCGCAGGATGTTGGTCAACTGCAGGGCATAGCCCAAGGTCTCGGCCCGCGCCAGCAACCAGGGGTCCTGCACACCGAAGAGCCGGGTCATCCAGATGCCGATGACCGAGGCCACCTGGTAGCAGTAACGCCGCAGGGATTCCCAGTCGGCCATGGCCACGGGCCCGAGGTCCGAGCGGACCCCCGCGATCAACTCGGCGATCAGCTCGAAGGGCACGCCGGCACGCGCGGACTCGCCCATGATCTCGTCCAGGAAGGCAATGCCGCTGGGACAGCCATTGTAAGCCCCCCTGGCCATCTGCTCCCAGACGTCCAGTTGCGCGGCGGCCAGTTCGGGCTCGCCGGCGGCGACGCGACTGTCCACCAGGTCATCGGTGCAGCGGCAGAAGGCGTAGACCAACTCCACCAGGCGCCGCTGCCCGGCGGGGAAGAGCCGGGCGGCGAAGGAGAAGGAGCGCGAGTTGACCTTGAAGAAGGCCGCAGGCGAGGCTTCGGCCTCGGCCAGCCAACCGGGCAGGTCGAGGCTGGTGGTCTGCGTATCGGTCGACACACCGTAAGAGGCGGTCGACCGAGCGACCTGTGTCGTCGCAGAATTCGATAGGCTCACGAAGACCTCCAAGACGTGGGATGACGGTCTTCCCCAACGGTGGACACCGTCGCGGACAGATCCGTGGCCGCCAGCCCTGGCATCAGATCGGCTCGGACGCGACGGCCGTCCAGCCAGGCCACCAGATCGACCAGCGAGCCCATGACAGCGAAGGAGCCAAAGGGGCGGTACGGCGGGTCGACGACCTTCCCTTCAAGCGCGACGCCGCCGAGGGCAAGGTGATAGGGACGGGCGGGGTCGTAGCCTTGTGCCAGGCTGCGCACCAACCGGACGGCATCGGCCTGGCCGCGCGGCGGCGTGAAGGAGACGCAGACCAGGTCCGCCCCCCAGCGCTGCTGCTGCGCAGCGAATTCCTCTCCGGGCACGTTGGCCCCGAGGTAGTTGACGGTCAGGCCTCGCTGCTCCAGCACCAGCCGCACCATGAAGGCGCCCAGGTGGTGGGGATCGCCTTCGGCGGCACCGACCACCGCGCGCTGCAAGGCGTCGGCCGGCCGCGGAAGGGGCTGCAGCCGTCCTCTGAGGGCATGCAGGGCGTCCATGACATGCTCGCTGGCGCGATGTTCATCGCCGATGCGGATGCGCCCTTCCTCCCAGGCGTCGCCGATACGCCGCATCAGGCGGCCCAGACCTTGGTCGAGCACCGCCGCCAACGACAGGCCGCGGTCCAAAAGCAGGCCCATCGACGGATCGAGCAGACCGGGCTCGTCGGCCATGAGCCAGCCGAACCAGAGGTCCACCAGGGCATCGAAATGGCCCTCGCCGGCCTGGCTGCTGGCACGCCAGACGGCGTTCAGCTGGTCGCCGAAGGCGGCCAGGGGCATGGTCAAACCGGTCTGGCGCCCGAAGGCCACGAGGTCCTCCAGAGCGATCCGGCGATGGCCACCCGCGGTGAGGCGGCAAGGCAATTCGCCCGCGTCGCACCAGCGCTTGACGCTGCTGGCATGGACGCGGTAGATGCGCGCCGCCTCCTGGCTGGTCACCAGGATGGGCGCATCCTCGGAGGGGGAGGTGGCGGGCGATAGCGTCGTGTGTCTCTGCATCATGCGGAGATCCTAACTCAATAATCGCTCAAAGTCAATATTATGAACGATATTTATTGTGTTGTTCTGAGATCTGGGCGTGTTTCAGTCCACAGAACCGCCATCTCAGACGATTTCTCCTGGTCTGCTGAGCCGCCGGTCCAGGGCCAGCAAGCCCAGAGCCAGAGCCACGGGACCCACCTGGCCCAAGGCGGCGGCGATGAGACCCCAGAAATGCAGGAAGGCTCGCAGGCTGTCCGTGCTCCAGACCTCGGGCGCGGCGGCGGCCAGACGCCGCTCGGGCAGAGCCGCCATCAGGATGGCCTGGGCCACCAGGCCGCTGAAGCACCATCCCAGGTAGTTGCTGGCCGGCACACCGTAGTAGGCGCCACCCTCTACATAGGCCCAGAAGCCTAGGCCGACGGCAGGCGGATCCAGCACGCCGTCCAGGAACACCAGAATCAGGGTGGACAGCAGCAGGATGGCCCAAGGGCCGGCCGTCCGTTGGTCCGACGGGCCGCTCCCGCGCCGGGTCGAGATCCGCACTTCCAGGAGGCGACCGGCGAGGAGTCGGCTGGAGAGGATCATGGGCAGCCAGAAGAGGGGCAACGCCAAGGGCACAATGCCCAGGAGCAGCGGCTCGAGCCCCATCGCGTACTGGAACGGACCGTAAGGCCAGCCGGTGCGCACGCCGATGCCCTCGATGAGGTAGCTCCACAGGGCCAGCAGCGCGATGCCGGCGAGCGAACGCCGGTCCCAGGCCCGCCGCAGGCCGAGAACCAGGGGCAGGGCCATGACAACGTTGGCCGCCACCAGGAGGGGCGGGAAGCGGCTGGTGGCCCCGAGTGCCGCGGCGACCTCACCCAGGAGGGGATGGGCCGCCGCCCATCCGCCCTGGACCAACAGGCGCTCCAGGATGAAGCCGCCGGCGCCCACCAGGGGCACGAGGAGGGCGACGGTGGAGCGGCGCGCGGCGAGCCAGGCGGCAGCGGAGTCGAGGGGGTGGGGTGGGGCTGCTGATGGGTTCATGCGCTGACCCTGGCCGGCCGACCGGTAGCGCTACGGCGCTCCCATCTCGGCACGCAAGCGTCTGGGATGCATCGACCGGCCAACATTCCGCTCATTCCTGGGGCACCACCCTACCCCAAAGGGCGTCCAGAAGGCGGTTGACGACTGGCCGGCGCTCGACGAAGACGAGATTGCCGTCCTCCGTCACCAGGACGGCTTCACGGGGTGAGATGAATGCCGCGTCGGTGAACTCGACCTCTGCTCGGAGCGAACTCACGGTTGGCTTCCGGACAGGGTCGACTTGATCTACCCATTGCACGCTCTCGTAGGCGACCGAGAGTGCTTGCCCCTGGTCGGTGCGTAGTATTCCCGAGACGAAACGATCAATCTTGTTGCATTCAGACTCTGGACCTTCCCTCTCGTCGCAAGCGACGACGTCGATTGCTGGTAGGGACTGCAAATTCAATATACGGCGCCGATCATAAGTGATACTGGACGAGGTGTATTTGCCT
>JBGAUA010000148.1:0-9143 GCA_044228875.1 Anaerolineae bacterium | reverse complement strand
CAGCGCAGACCTCGGCCAGGTGGCCCTCCATCAGCCAGGCCAGGTAGGCGCGCCAGGCGGATGGGTCGCCGCCTTCGTACTCGCAGGTCACCGTGTAGATCAGCATGCTCCGCTCCTCCTTGATCGTCCGCTGGCGGGCGGCGCTCGCCCGCTCCCGGGAACCGCCGCGCGGCGGCGCCACACCCTATGGTATAGTAACAAACCGGTCCGATCCGGCAGACAAGCAGCGCCGCGCCCGTCGCGCGGCCTGATGCGCCCGGTTCACCTTGGAGGTCATCGCGATGAAGCTCCCCCGGATTGCCGCCCTGCCCCTGTTGCGCCGCCGCCTCGCCGCGGCCCTGGCCCTGGCGCCGGCCCTCCTCGCCGGGCCGGGCCTCGCGCCCGTCGCCGCCGCGCCCGACCAGCAGCCCCCTGCGCCGGCCTACCGCTACCAGCTGGTCGACACCTGGGAGAAGGAGCCCTGGTCGCTGAGGGCCGGGCATTACGGCCGAATCGCCGATGTCAGCTCCGCGCCCGACGGCACCCTCTACGTGCTGGACGACCGGCATCAGGCCCTGCATGCCCTCGCGCCGGACGGGACGCCCCTCAGGGTCATGCCCGTGCCCGACCTCAACGGCCCCAACAACCCCGAGCAGATCGGCTGGACCCTCAAGCGTCTCGACGTGGGCTTCGACGGCAACCCCTACGTGCTGTCCGACGGCTTGTACCTGGACAAGGTCTCCAACCAGGTCCGCTACAAGACCCGCATCGACAAGCTGTCGCCCAACGGTGAGTCCCTGGCGCGCTTCGTCTTCGAGCCCGAATCCTTCAGCATTCCCCACGAGGGCCGCTACCTGGACATCGCCCTGCGCGACGACGGCCGCATCTACCTCGCGCGCAGCGCCGTGGCCATGATCCTCTTCTTCAGCTGCGAGCCCCAGCCCGGCGACGTGTCCATCCGCGACGCCGGCGTCGACGTGCTCGACCCCCTGGGCAACTACGTCGAGACCATCGACTTCGCCAGCCACGGCAGCATCCCCACCGGGCTGGACCTGGACGCGAGCGGCGTCCTGCACGTCATCAACGCCATCCCCTCGGCGCTGACCAACCCCTACTGCGGCCCCCAGCCCACCGAGGAGCCCTCGCGCCGCGGGCCGTCGCCGGACCGGCGCGCCGCCCCCGCCCAGGCCATCACCCCCACCCCTTCCGCCCCACAATGGGACAACGGCGTGGCCATCTTCGAGCCCGACCACCGGCTGCGAGAGATCGTGCCCTTCTACAACGCCGAGGACATCGCCGTGGGGCCGGCCGGCGTCTTCGTCTCCCGCAACGTGGAGATCTTCCAGCTGCGCGACGACAAGGAGCCCCTGTGGGTGGGCCCCATCGGCCGGGTCTACGCCGCCTACTTCGACAACCATCCCGTCATCCACCTCGACGTGCCCACCAACGGCAAGGTCGTGGCCAGCTTCCAGCATTGCTACTGGCAGGGGGCCATGATCTTCGACCGGCCACAGGCCCGGCCCGACACGCCCGGCTTCCACGGCATGACCGACGTCCCCGAGCTCGAAGGCCCCGCCTACCCCGCGCGCATCGCCGCCGGCGAGGAGCTGGCCGTCCTGTTGGGCCGCTACCAGGCCTCCGGGCAGGGCGCCGCGCGCCAGTACCAGGGCACCAACCAGCTCGTGCTGCCGCAGACCGTCCAGCGCTGGACGCGGCATGGGCAGGTGCTGCCGCCCACCTCGCCCCTCAGCGGCCAGACCGGCATGTGCGCCGGCGGCCGCACCTGGTACACCCGCGACGTGGCCATGGACGGCAAGGCCGTCTACTCCGTGGACTTCGGGCAGATCCAGCGGCGCCCCGACCAGTTCCTGCCCGAATGGGGCGCCTGGCCGCAGCTCGACGAGAGCCCCGAGGAGCCCTTCCTGCTCAGCGCCGTGTCGGCCGACAGCGGCCGGGTGGCCGCCTTCGACAAGGTGCGCGGCCGCGTCTATGTGCTGGATGACAAGGGCGTTCTCGTCAGCAGCTGGGCCGTGGACGGCGGGGGCAACTCCGTGCCCGTGGACCTCGCCGTCCGCGGCGACCGGGTGTACCTGGCCGACCGCGGCGCCAACCGCGTGCTCGTGCGCGGCATCGACGGCGAGGACCTCGGCGCCTGGCCCACCCATGACGGCCCGGCGGCCATCAGCACCGGCCCCTCAGGCGACGTCTACGTGCTCGGCCGCGGCCGCTGGGCCTACCGCTACCGCGCCGACGGTCGGCTGCTGGCATCCTGGCCCATGCCGGACCGCGGCATCTGGGCCCTGGACATCACCGTCGACCAGGACGAGGCCGTCTACGTCAGCTTCCTGCACCACGAGGAGCTGCCCGATTCGGCCCAGCCGGCCTGGATCTCCAACCAGTTCCAGATCCTGCGCTCGGGCCTGTGGATCTTCAAGGGCATGCCCTACGTGCTCGAGGAGGCGCCACCGCCGGCAGCCACCGCCTGCACCGCCGTGCCCGACAAGTGGGCCGCCCCCCGCCGCATCCCCCTGGGCGACACCGTCGACGTCACCCTGACCGTGGCCGGCCGCTGCCCCGGGCGCCAGACCCCGGTGCAGGTGGCCGTCGTCCTCGACACCTCGCGCTCCATGAACTACGACAGTGCCCTGGCGCGCGCCAAGGCCGCCGTCGGCGAGATCCTGCAGGGCCTGGACCCACGCTCCAGCGAGGTGGCCCTGGTCACCTTCGACGACGGCGCCACCCTGCTGCAGCCCCTGACCGACGAGCTGGGCAAGCTGTCCCAGACCCTCGCCGGCCTGGAAGCCCTGGGTGACTCGCGCTCCACGGCGGGCATCAGCACAGCGCACCAGGAGCTGCGCGGCCAGCGGGGCAAGCCCGGCGAGCGCCAGGTCATCCTGATGGTCAGCGACGGCGCGCTGAAGGACGACCCATCATCGGACGCCGCCGCCGCCCTGGCCGACGGGATCGAGCTCTACGTCCTGGTCCTGCCCAACCGCGAGTTCCAGCCGCCCTTCACCGATCAGCTGACCGACCTCGTCGGCGGCGACCGTGCGCACGTGCTCATCGACCCGTCGCCGATGGAGCTGTCCGGGCTGGTCGAGCGCCTGACCGACTACATCCCCGAGCCGGGGCTCTTCGCCGACATCACCGTGGTCGACGAGATCCCCGCCAACATGGACTACGTGTCGGATTCGGCGCGCCCCGCGGCCGCTCACGATCCCCTGGCCCGCACCCTCACCTGGCGCCTGGGGCGGAAGGCGGCCGACGAGCCCATCCGCCTGGCCTTCCGCCTGCGCCCCCAGGAAGTGGGCACCTGGCCCACCAACGTGCGCGCCGACGCCGCCTACCGTGACGCCCTGGGCAACGACGGGCGCCTCGTCTTCCCCATTCCGGAGGTCGAGGTCTGGGCCCCCGAGTCCCGGCCGGGCCGGGTGTATCTGCCGCTGCTCCTGCGGCAGCAATGCATCCCGGTGGACCGGCCGCTGGACATCGTGCTGGTATTGGACAGCTCCAGCAGCATGCGCGAGACCACCGGCGGCGCCCAGACCAAGCTGGAGGCCGCGCGTCTGGCGGCGCAGCTGTTCATCGACCGCTCCACCCTGGGGCCGCTTCGCGACCAGCTGGCCCTGGTGACCTTCAACCGCGAGGCCACCATCCTCACCGCCCTGACCGATGACCGCGCCGCCCTGGCCGCCGGCCTGGCCGCCATGCAGAGCCAGGAGGGCACGCGCATCGACCTCGGCCTGCAGGCCGCCGCCGCCGCCCTGGGTCAGAGCCGGCGCCCGCAGGCCAAGCCCGTGGTCATCCTGCTCACCGACGGCATCCAGAACAACCCGGAGCGGCCCGGCAACGCCGACGTGCTGGCCGCGGCTGCGATCGTCAAGAACCTCGGGGCCCTGGTGTACACCATCGGCCTGGGCCTACGGATCGACGTGGAGTTGCTGCGCACGGTGGCCAGCTCACCGGGGCGCTTCTACCCCTCGCCCACCGCCGAGCAGCTGGCCGACATCTACCGCCAGATCTCCGAGCAGCTCCCCTGCGACCTGCGGGGGGCCATCGGCGGGGGCTGACCGCTCGCCTGCCCCGCCTGCACCCCCTCTCCCAGCCGTTTTGGGAGAGGGGGCCGGGGGGAGGGGGCCGGGTTCAGTTCAGCGGGAAGCCCACCTGCAGCCGCAGGTCGTAGTCGTTGAGGGTGGGCGCCGTGTCGCGCAGGGTGGGCACCCACAGGGCCTCGTCCGGCAGGGACTCGTCCTCGGGGTAGAGCTGCTCCAGCAGGCTGGAGAGGTTGCTCAGGCTGTCCTCGTCCCAGGCCAGATGCGGCAGCTGCTTGCCGTTGATCTCCACGAAGAGGCCGTCCTCGCGCATCTCCAGCCCCGCCTGCTTGATGCCCTCCAGGGCCAGACGCTGCTGCAGATCCTTGCGCAGCATCAGCTGCGGGATCTTGAGCTTGCCGCCGCGGTCCAGGTCCATGCCCCGCAGCATGCGCTGCAGGTCGACGGTGCTGAAGCCGGCGAAAGAGGGCACCCAGCCGGTCACCCGGCCCCCGCGGGACACCGGCTCGTAATGCACCGACAGGTCCAGCTGCTGCACCGCCGGGGCATCCCCCGGGCCGTCCGCCTGCCGGGCGATCAGCGAGCGCACCTGGCGGCGGGTGGGCGTGGGAATCTTCCGGCGCGGGCTGGCGCCTTCCTCCGGCAGATCGGGCAGGAGGATGTCCAGCTGCAGGTTGAGCTTGCTGACGGCCGGGACCAGGGCGGCCACGGACTCGTGGCCCTCCTCCGAGATCACGTGGAAGGCCGTGCTGCCGTCGTCGCGCAGCTTGCCCAGGAGGTCCACGAGGTTGTCCAGGGTCTCGCCCTCCCAGGACAGCGAAGGCAGGGGCATGCCGTTGACCAGGAGCAGGATGCCCTCCGGCTGCAGGGCCACGGTCAGGTGCTGGACGTCGCGGCGGTCCAGCCAGGCCAGGGCGTCCCGGTCCAGGTAGACGATGCGCCCGAACAGCGGGTTGCCGGTGAGGTCCTCCGCCAGGGCGTCGATGGTCTTGGATGGGAAGCCGGCCACCCGGGCCACCCGGCCGTCCGCTCCCAGCTCGATGGGCACGGTGGGAAAGAGCACCGGCAAGCTCTCCAGCACCCGCTCCAGCTTGCCTTCCGCCTCATCCTTGGGCGTGTCGCCGGCGGAGCAGCCGGCCAGGATGGCCGTGCCCAGCAGGCCGAGCGCCATGAACTGCGGCCAACGTCGTCGTGTCGATGCGCCCATGCCAGGACCTTGCCCTTCTCCAGACCGCGAGCCGAATCGGGATCCGATTGACGCCGGACCTCGTTGAGGTCCGGCGCCGACTCTCTTAACTTTGAGATAACCACAAGCATACCGCAACGCCGGGGCTGCCGTCAAGCCCGCAGGCGCGCCGTCGACCGCCGGTAGGCAGGCGGTTGCGGCCGGTGCCCGCTGCGGTTATAGTTGGGGTGTACCGGGTGCCGGAAGCTGCTGTCCGGCGAGAGACATCGCAGCGCCGGGCACATTGATCGGGCAAGGCGGACATCTGCCGCCGCGCCAGGTCCCAGGAAGCGATCCAGCTTGGCCGAAGGTCTGCCCATCTACCGCCGGATCTTCGACGCCGTCACCGACGGCCTGGTCGTTGTCGATCTCGAACGCGGCGCGGTGGCCGAGGCCAACCCCGCGGCCTGCGCCATGCACGGCTACGATCGCGACGGCTTCGTCGGCATCGACGTGGCTTCTTTCGTTCAACCTGCCGACGGCTCGTTCCTGGCGCAATGCGGTCGCCAGCTGGCGGCGGGCCGTGACGTGGAAGCGCGCTGCCTGCATGTGCGCCGCGACGGCTCGACCTTTCATGCCGAGTGGCGCGGCTCGGCCTTCCAGCTTCGTGAGCGGACCTGCCTGCTGGCCGGCCTGCGTGACATCAGTCAGCAGGTGCAGACCGAGACCGCGCTGCTGCGTCGTGAGGCGAACCGTGTCCTGGAGCAGGCCACGCTCCTGGAGATCTCGCGGGTACTCTCGTCCTCGCCCGACTTTCGGCCACGTCTCGTGCTGGATCAGCTGAGCCACATCATCGACTACAGCCGCGGCGCCTTGTTCGCGCTGCAAAAGGGGGCGATGCATGCGCTGGCCCTGCGAGGCGTGGGCAAGCTGGCCCGATCCGAGCCGGTTCGGATGTCCTTGATCTCACCAGAACAGATGGCGACGCTCAGCCAGCATCAGCCCATGCTCGTTGCCGAACTCCAGGAAGACGGCCCGCAGGCGCGATTCCTGAACGCGCTCCTGATGGGGCGGTCGGCCGAACTGATCGCCGGGATGCGGTCCTGGCTGTGGCTGCCGATGCTGGTGAAGGGCGCCCTGGTCGGCGGCGTGGGCCTGGCGCACGAGACGTCCGACCACTTTACCGTGCATCAGGCCGACCTGGTGCGCGGCATCGTCAACCAGGCGGCGGTCATCATGGTCAATGCCGAACACCATGCGCAGGCGCTGGCCCTGGCGGTGATAGAGGAGCGGCAGAGCATGGCGCGCAGCCTGCATGATGCGGTCAACCAATCGCTGTTCTCCGCCGGCTTGATCGCCGAAGTCCTGCCCCGCCTTTGGGAACGCGATCAGACGGCGGCGCGCGGCGCGCTCGAGAACCTGCGCGGGTTGACGCGCAGCGCGCAGGCCGAGATGCGGTCGCTGCTGGCCGAACTGCGGCCGGCGGCGATCACCGATGCCGATCTTGGCGAGATGATCGGCCTCTTGGCCAGGGCATTCAGCAGTCGGACGGGCCTGGCCGTGGACCTGGACATCGACGGTGAGTTCCTGCTCCCCGCCGATGCGCAGCTGGCCTTCTACCGGGTCTGCCAGGAAGCGCTCAACAACATCGCCAAGCACGCCCATGCCGCCCACGTGGACATCGCGCTGCGGCAACGTGGGTCAGAGGTCGAACTGCGCGTTCGCGACGACGGCGCGGGCTTCGATCCGGAACGCGTGCTGCCCGGGCATTACGGCCTGCGCATGATGCACGAACACGCCGCTGTCGTGGGAGCCTTCTTGACCTTGTCGAGCAAGCCCGGAGCGGGAGCCGAGACCACCCTCCGTTGGCAACGCCGCGCGCCTGAGGAGGCCGCATGACGCATTCCCCAGCCGAGCCCATCCGGGTCATGCTCGTGGACGACCATGCCATGGTGCGCAAGGGACTGGCCGCTTTCATGCTGGGCTTCGAAGACCTGCTGCTGGTGGGCGAGGCCGACAGCGGCGAAAGCGCCATCCCGCTGTGCGCGACCTGCGCGCCGGATGTCGTCCTCATGGACATGCGCTTGCCGCATATGGACGGCGCGATGGCGACCCGCGCCATCCGCGAGGCATGGCCTCGGGTCCAGGTGCTGGTCCTGACCAGCTTCCACGCATCAAGAGCGCCCTGGAGGCAGGGGCGATCGGCTACCTGATCAAGGACATCACGGCCGACGAGCTGGCGAAGGCCATCCGCGCGGCCAGCGTCGGCCAGGCCACCCTCTCGCCCGTGGTCACCCAGGCCCTGGTGCAATCCGCAACCCGGACGACGCAGCCCGGCATGGACCTGACCGAACGTGAGATGGAGGTGCTGGCGCTGATGGTCGAAGGGCTCAACAATGCCCAGATCGCCGCACGGCTCACGGTCAGCCCGTCGACGGTCAAATCGCATGTCAGCAACATCCTGTCCAAGCTGGAGGTCTCCAGCCGCACCGAGGCGGCCAGCCTGGCGCTGCGAACCGGAATGGTTGCCTGATCGGGGTCCGGCCCGAAGCCCGCCGAAACAGGCCGCGGGCCTGAGGTCATCCAGCTGCCGGCAGCCGGCGATGCGAGTCCCGCCCCGATCGCGCGCAAGGCGGCGCGCTATCCCCCAAGTGGCGTGGGACGATCCCCTTTTCGTCGGATGTGCGCCCGGGCGTCTTGTCGTACAGTCTTGACCATGATCCGTGTATACCTTTCCGATGGCCTTGTCGAAGAGCGCTCTGCCCTGCGCTTGCTGCTCCTTGACCTGCAGCTGGACGTGGTCGGCGAGTCGGACGATTGGGCGACCACCCTGGCCGAGGCACCGGACCTCAGCGTCGACATGTTGGTCTTGGACTGGGCGGTGCTGCCGGAGAATGCCAGTGCGGCCATCGAAGCGCTCCGCAAGGCCTGCCCCGCGGCGCTGGTCATTGTCCTCATCAGCCACTTGGACGCTCGGGCGCAAGCCGCGGCATCCGCCGGGGCCGATGCGTTCATCAGCAAGGGCGAAACGCTCGAGCGGGTGATCAAACGTCTGCAGTCGGTCGCCGCCGGCATCGGCAACGGCCGACGGGTCCAGCCTTGAACTGAAGGGCAGCCCTGCTGTGCATCCCCCATTGCCGTGATCAACGCTTCGTGGCTGAACCGGAGCCTTGATGCTGATCTCCACCGCATCGGGTCGGGACCTCCGACCGGAACACTGAAAGCAGAGTCATCTATGGATCTCATCAGCTGGATCGTTGTCGGATTGATCGCCGGCTGGCTCGCCGGCCAGGTCATGAAGGGCGTCGGCTATGGTCTTGTCGGCGACATCGTCGTCGGCATTATTGGCGCCTTGTTCGGTGGCTGGCTGGCCATCAACGTGTTCAACATCGCCGCGGTAGCCAACGGCATCAACGTTGGCAGCATCGTCGTCGCCTTCCTCGGCGCCGTCGCCTTCATCTGGATCGTGCGCATGCTGCCGGGCAGATCACCGGTCTGATCGCCGCCAGTCGCTCACGACGTGGCGTTGAACGGCTTGACCTTGTAACTCAGGATAGGATGACCAGGTACGGCTGGACCGCGGGCGGACCCGACGTCAGGGGATGTGAAACGCGGCCGTCAGTCGCCTCGGTTCGAAACGACGGAACAGGGGGGTGAGTATGGAGACAGGGCTGTTCATCATCGTGGTGATGCTCTTGCTGGTGGGACGCGACGCGCTGCTGGTAACGTAGTCCGATCGGACGGAGTTCAACCCAGAAAGAGGAGGCCTTGCGGGTTTGTACCCGCAAGGCCTCCCTTTTTCTTTCATGCGCCGACCCGGCCGAAGCTTGAGCGGCGATACCTGCGCCGAGACGCTTCGGTCAGGGTACCAGCTGCCGGTAGCGGCAGGTACCGGTGACGCTCCAGCCGTTGATGCTACCGGAGCCCAGTCCCGGCAGGAAGTCGTC
>JBGAUA010000147.1:0-9165 GCA_044228875.1 Anaerolineae bacterium | reverse complement strand
ATCGAGGCGCAGGGCGGTGACGGTCGCGTGGTCGACGAGCCGCGGCGACTGCCGACAGCGCCGGTGCGGGGAATGGTCACCGCCGAGTCCTCGGGCTGGATCGCGGCCATCGACGCCGCGGCCGTCGGCAGCATCGCCCTGGACCTGGGTGCCGGCCGCCGGCGCAAGGAGGATCCAGTCGACCCGGCGGCCGGTCTACTGTTCCAGGTGGGGCTCGGCGACCGCATCGAGGCCGGCCGCCCTCTGGTAGAGGTCCACGCCCGTGACGACCAGTTGGCCGAGGCGGCCTCGGCCGCCCTGCGCCGCGCCGTGACCATTGCCGAAGTGCCTCCGGCCGAACACCTGGATGTGGTCATCGAGCATTGGGTCCGAATCTGACCTGTCCCGATCGGCGCCGGCCGGTCGTCTCAAGCACCGCGACAGCACGCGTCAACCCCGCCCGGGAGGCAAGAAGTGACCCAACCAATGCCCGTCGACGATCCCATGCCCCCGGCGCGACTGCGTCTCCGCTATGACCGCTATCTGGACAACGAAGCGCTCACAGCGGGCCTGCAGGCGCTGCAGACCGCCCGCCCCGACCTGCTCACCGTGTCGGAACTGGGCCGAAGCAGCGAAGGCCAGCCCATATGGCTGGCCACCATCGGCCGGGGCGACGCGGCGGAGCTTCGTCAGCGGCCTGCCATGTGGGTGGACGGCAACATTCACGCCACCGAGTTCACCGGGGCCATGGCCGCCCTGCACCTCGTGGACCTGCTCTTGGCCGAGGATGAGGCCGACGTCTCCGCCGAGCAGCTGCTCTCGCGGGTGACATTCTACGTGGTCCCGCGCCTGAATCCGGACGGTGCGGCGCGGGCGATGGCCGCCGACCCCGAGCTGCTTCGCTCCGGAACCAGGCCCTATCCCTGGGACGAGCCGCGGCTGGGACTGCATGCCGCGGACATCGATGGCGATGGACGGATCCTGCAGATGCGGGTGGCCGACCCGGCCGGCGACTGGAAGGTGTCGCCTCAGGATCCACGCCTGATGGTCAAGCGCCGCGCCTTCGACCAGGGCGGAAGCTACTACCGCGTCTTCTCCGAGGGCCGTATCGAAGGGCGCTACGACGGCCATCTGGTCCATCCGGCGCCGCCCCTACCGGGCCTGGACTTCAACCGCAATTTCCCCAACGGCTGGCGGCCGGAAGGCGAACAGGGCGGCGCGGGAGACTACCCCGGTTCGGAGCCGGAGATCCAGGCGGTGCTCCGCTTCTTCGCCACGCACCGCAACGTCTTCGGCGCCCTCACCCTGCACACTTTCAGCCGCGCGCTGCTCCGACCCTTCAGCGACCGGGCCGACGACCAGATGGACACCACCGACCTGTGGCTCTACGAGGCGATCGGCCGCCGCGGCACCGACCTCACCGGCTACCCGGCGGTATCGGTCTTCCACAATTTCAAGTACCACCCCAAGGAAGTCATCAGCGGGGCCTTCGACGACTGGGCCTACAGCCACCTGGGCGTCATGGCCTACACGGTGGAGCTCTGGGACCTGCCCAGCGCCGCCGGAATCACCGAGAAGAACGAGAAGAAGCGCTTCATCGAGTGGTTTCGCGACCATCCGGAGGAGGACGACGAGCGGATCCTGACCTTTGTCCTTGAAGCCGCGCCCGAGGCGCTGGTTCCGTGGCGTAGTTTCCAGCACCCGGACCTGGGCGCGGTGGAGATCGGGGGCTGGGACGGTCTGTACAGCTGGCGCAATCCGCCGGCCCAGCTGCTGCAGGCCGAAATCGCGCCCGTGTCCGCCTTGGCGCGGGATGTTGCCGGCCTGGCCGCGCGTCTGGCCTGGCGCGAGCTGAGCGCCGCAGCACTCGGGCCGCGCCGCTACCTGCTGCGGGCCGCCCTGGAGAACCAGGGCTACCTCTCGACCAGCGGCTCGGTGCGCGGACGAAGCTCCGGCGCGGCGCGGCCGGTGCAGCTGCGCCTGGAACTGCCCGAAGGCGCGCGGCTTCTGAGCGGCCAGCACCTCACCGACCTGGGCCACATCGAAGGGCGCAGCCACCGCGTCGGGCTCACCCCCGGCAGCTCTCCCACGGACAACCGGCGCGTGGTCGAATGGCTGGTGGAGGCCGAAGCGGCGACAACGGCCCAGATCCACGTCAGCAGCGATCGCGGCGGATCGCTGACAGGGACGGTCACCTTCGGTTGACGGCCGACGCCCACGTCGCCGCGCCGGACCGGAACCGTCAGCCGCCGGCCTGGGTCGCCGGCGGGAAGGTTTCCACGGCAGCCGACGCGGCGTCGCCGGCGGGCGGCGCGACGGCCACCGTACCCGGCAGGTTCCAGCGCTTCACCTCGTCGGGGGTAAACGCGGGTTCCTCGAATGCGGCGGTCAGAGTCGCCGGGGCGTCGTCGCCTGCGGCGGTCAGGCCGGCCGAACTGTCGAGACTCGCACCGTGCAGGCTGCCGGCGCGATCCAACTCCAGCGGCATGACGAGGGCAAGGATGAGGTAGATGGCCAGACCTGTGCCCATGCTGCTCAGGATGATCAGCACGGCCAGCAGTCGGACGATGGTAGGGTCGATGTTGGCCACTGCGGCGATGCCGCCGCAGACGCCGGCGACCATGCGGTCGGAGCGCGAACGCTGCAGGGGGCGGCGTGGACCGTCGCTCATGGTGGATTCCTCCTCGGGGCCTGGGTCGAATGGGCTGGTGACGCGCGGGCGTCCAAGCGTGACGAGGCATCGCCCCGCTCGGCCAGATATACGACGAGAGCATGCTGCGGGTTGCGAGGCGGCATCGTGAGACGCTCCGCGACGTGCTTCCGGCCCCTGCCCGCCGCAACCGCGGCAGCGCGCCTTGCGTAGCGTGACCAACTGGCGCGCCGCAGTTCGGCCGCTGTCTGCGTCGGTCCACCGGATCGGTAAGAAATGGTCGGGCCGCGAGATCTGATTTACGAGAGAGGAATCAACGCCATGCAAACCGAAATGGAACTCCGCAGCGACCGCGCCGGCAAGGCCGCCTTGCTGTCCCTGGTCGCTCCCGGCCTGGGGCAGATCTACGGCGGCCATTGGCTGTGGGCGATCTTCTGGCTGATCATCACCCCCGGATTCTGGATCGGGACCGCCGGCCTGTTCGGGTGGCCCTTCCACATCCTGGCGGCCCTTCAGGCCCGGCGCCTGGTGCTCCGCGACAGCTGATCCGCCGAGGTGGCAGGTCCGGCTGCGGCGGTCCTGCCTCGTTCTTCCATCCCAGCGCAACAGGACTGGTGAACCATGTGGTCGAAGGATCTCGAACAGGCCGTGGCCGGCCGAGGCCGGCCCGCCGACGATGACGATGACGACGCGCGTCGGCGCATGCTGGAGGCGATGGCCGAGCGGCACCCCTTTCCGGGCTACTACCCTGTGGTGGTCATCGGGGTGGCGGGCGACGACTTCCGCGCGGCGCTGATCGCCCTCATCGAGACCCATGAGGCCGTGGACAGCTTCCGCTACACCGAACGCGCCTCCAGCATGGGGAGCTACGTGTCCTACCACTTGGAGTGTTACGTCGTCCATGCGGAGGCGGCATTGGACGTCAAGGACCAGCTGGCCTTGCTGGAGGGGGTGCGCGCCCTGCTTTGACCTTGGTCGTGCAAGGCACCGGCGCCACGGTGCCGGTGGCGCGCGGCTGTGCTAGCATCGGCCGCATGGACAAGATCAAGATCCATTCGGAGATCGGCCGTTTGCGCGCCGTCATCGTCCACGAGCCGGGCGCCGAGATCGAAAACATGGCGCCGGGAATGGCGGCATCGTCGCTCTACGACGACCTGCTTTTCCTGCCCCCCGCGCAGTACGAGCACCGTCAGCTGCGCCGCGTCCTGGAGCAGGTGGCCACGGTCTACCACCTCACCGACCTGATGCAGGTGGTGCTGCAGGACGCGGTGGCCCGCCGCCAGCTGGTGGCGCAGCTCTGCGAGCTGCACGCCTGCCCGGAGCTGAGCGGTCGCCTCGTGGGCCTGCCGCCCGAGGTCCTGGCCAGGCAGCTGATCTGCGGTACGCCGATGAAGAAGGACACGCTGTCGAAGTTCCTCAGCCCCAGGGCCTTCTCCTTGCCGCCGCTGCCCAACGCCTTCTTCATGCGCGACGCGGCCATGTGCATCCACGACAAGGTGGTCATCAGCGCCATGGCCAGCCACGTTCGCGCTTCGGAGGCGGCCATCCTGCGCGCGCTGTTCCACCACCATCCCGATCTGCGAGCCCGCGGCGTGTACTTCGACGGCACCCGCGGTACGGCCGGCAGTGACTTCAGCCTGGAAGGCGGCGATGTCCTGGTCCTTCGCTCCGACCTGATGCTGGTGGGCCTGAGCGGGCGCACCCGCATGGGGGCCATCGACCAGCTGCTGCATTCCCTCGTGGACAGCGGCCGGCTGCGGGACATGATCGTGGTCGAGCTGCCCGAGACGCGGGCGACCATCCACCTGGACATGACCTTCACCATGCTCGACGAGCAGCGCTGCCTGGTCTACCCGCCGCTGATGACCGGCCCGCGGCGGGCTCCGGCGATCCACATCCGCATCGAGGACGGCCGCGTGGCGCGAATCGAGCAGCGCGCGGGGCTCCTCGATGCCCTCAGCGAGCTTGGAGTGGACCTGAAGCCGGTGTCCGCCGGCGGCGACGACCCGCTGGTGCAGGAGCGGGAGCAATGGTCCAGCGGCGCCAACGTCTTTACCATGGCGCCAGGCGTGGTCATCGGTTACGAGCGCAACCGGGCCACCTTCGAGGCCTTGGGGCGCGAGGGCTACCGCGTCATGACCGCCGACGCCTTCGTGGCTGAGGGCGTGGACATCGACAAGCACGGGCCGTTGGCGATCATGATGGAGGGCGAGGAGCTCAACCGCGGTGGCGGCGGCTGTCGCTGCATGACCTTGCCGGTGTACCGGGACGATCTGTAGACCGGTTCTACGGGGGCCGAACGGCGGCATATCGCGTTCTACTAGGATCTATCGCCTCACGGCCGCAATGTCGTAGGCCTCCTGCAAGGCGTGACGGATGTTGCCACCATGTCTCGCGAAGAGCTGTGCGCTGGAGGGGCCCTCCCAGGCTGGGTCGAGTTCGCGAATGAACGCATCCAGCAGTTCGACGCTCGGCGACGTTCTGAGAAGCGTTGGGACGCCGCGGAGACTGCGATGCGCCGTAAGCACAAAGCCACATTGCGGTCTTGTAAGCATCGATGGAAGTCGCAGCCGATCGAGGAGGCTGAGCTGCTCGGCACCGTCGAGCAACCACAAGCCGCATGGGTCCGCAGTTGCGGACCAGCGATCCAACCGGAAAGGCCTCGGTCCGGCCACATCCAGACTCAGTCGGACGAGACTGACAGCGATGCCTCGGTCTCGCGCGTCTCGACGGAGCTCCTCCAGGAGGGTCGTCTTGCCGCTGCCATGGGGGCCGACGATGAGTCCGCGCAGGCACTCCGACAACCGGCGACGCAGATCCGACGCACCCTGCGGCAGTCGGAACGCAATCGCCTCGATTCGCTCAGAACGAAACGGGTTCTCGCGAGCGATCATGGGCGTCAGGTATGGAGGGCTGGCCCGGAAGACGATCGAGCCGGGCGTCTGGAGCCGGCCGCAAGGGGCGCCTCGTCGGCGAGATGACCAGTTCGATCTCGACCCGCTCGGTTTCTGGTTCCGTGAAAAGCACCATGGTCCAGAAGATGGACAGATAATGTCCGTCGTAGCTGTGAGGCATGTTCGGCGCTTCGAATGTGAAGCCCTGGCGACCGATTGCCGTTGGCTCCTCCAGCAACCATTGCCGCCCCAGCCCAAGGTTGACGGTTCCAATCCCCGCTGTATGCCAGATCAGCTGGACGACAAGCCGCCGAGCCGCCCGCTCCAGGTTCCACTCGGCCAGACCTTCGATGGTCTCCCCCGGGGTACACGAAGCAGACGCTGGTCGGATAAGTTGCAGCGAGAGGTGGTTCATGTTGCCAATGCCAGGTGAATCTCGAAGTCGTCAGTCAGATCCGGACCCTTGGCGATCGCCCCTCGATACTCAAGACGCCAGACGATGGCGTTGTAAGTCGCTTTGAAGCTGGGCATTGCGTCTCCCGGCACCGAAGCGACGAGCGTTCCAGTGGCCATGCTCGCAGCCGAATCGGTGCTCAACAAAGGCAAGCGCCAGGTTTCGGCCACGCGCGTCACCTTGCTCGTGCCGCTTCCGTAGGTCGCGACCTCCCTGCTCACCAAGTCGATGGTCAATGTGGAAATGCGCCTGGCGTCACCAGACAACCGGTAGTCAATTCGAAAGGAGCTGCCAGCCGCGGGCGGATCACCGCCGAGGACCACGGTCACGTTCGGGTTGCGCAGGCGGAGCAGAAGGTAGCCAGAATAGACCAGAAGCCCCATCCCGATGATGCCTGCCAACGGTGGGGTGTCGTCTCCCGACCAGATGAAGACGTTCATCATGACGGCGAATCCGGTGGCGACGGCTGCCACCCTGCGCCGCAGCGGTCTGGCGTCGAAACGGCGCTGCGATTCGCCGCCTTGCCTGTCGGCTCCCTTATGTGTCGTGCCGTGATCCCGTTGGGAAGACCCACTCGGCATCAGCGGATCGACCGGCAGCCTGATCGGTTGCTGCCCGAGACGCGAGGCGACAAGGTGCTTCAGCATCCAGAAGCCGGCGAAAAGCGCAAACCCTAGAAGAGCGACGCGGACGACGTCGATGCCCTCTACGAGATACGTCACGGGTGAACTCGTTTCATCTCGATGTCTGTGACTCCGTTCGAGGCGACGCGACGCACTGTCATTGCCGAAACTACTCCTGCCGGCCGGACAAGTCAAGCCATCGCTGTGGTGGTGACCGACTCCCGGCGCAGCTGCTGGAGCGCATGGGCACGATCTACCCGCGTCGCCGCCCCTTGGAGGGACGGTAGGCTATAGACTGCCTCCTCCTACCACCCCATCCGCCGCCGCACCCCGTCCAGCGCCACCAACTGCTCCGGAGCCAGGTCCAGCCCATCGACCCGCCCGCTGCGCAACTGCCAGGCCAGCAGGCTCAAGCGGGCCAGCTGCTCCAGGCTCTCGGTGCGGGCGAAGGCAAGGTCCAGGTCGTCGGCCACCGCCAGGGAGCCGTGGCGCTCCAGGACGAAGCAGTCGCCGTCGTGGACGAGGGGGGCCAGGACCTGAGCGCCTTCCGGGCTACCGGGCGTGGCGTAGGGCAGGAGCACCGGTCGGCCGGTGATGAGCACTGCCTCCGGCAGGGCATCGGCCAGGAGTGGCAGGCCGAGCAGGCTGCAGGCTACGACCGACGGCGGATGGGCGTGCACCACGGCATTCACTGAGGGTCGCGCCTCGTAGACCGCCAGGTGCATGGCCAACTCCGAGCTTGGGCGCGCGTCCGGCGGTCCGGCGAGGACGCGGCCCTCAAGATCGACGCGTAGCAGGTCGTCGGGACCGATCCAGCCCTTGACCCTGCCGCTGGGCGTGCTGAGGATGTCCCCCGTTGGCAGGCGCAGGGACAGGTTGCCGTCGATGCCCACCAGCAGGCCCCGCTCGAAGAGGGCGCGCGCCGCACGGATGAGGCGCTCGGCCGCGTTCATCGTCTCGCCATCGCCGGCACCGCGCGCTTGGGCACCTCAAAGATTGCGTTGATCCGATGGATAGTCTTTGTCACTACACGAATCTCTCTGGCCATGGCAGCTAGGTCCGTCCGACCGGTAGGTCGCCGGACTCAGCGCGTGTCGGCCAGCCGCCGGCGGCCAACAGTCCAGCGACGGCGTCGAGCAGCGCGCCCTTCACCGCACCGTCGTCATCCAGGACGCCCTGCGGACATTGCACCCTCCCCCACTCGGCTCCCGAGGCCACGAGGCGTCCGGACGGCGGCGGTAGGAGCAGGCAGCTGTCGCTGTCCGGCGGGAGCTGACGCAACAGGCAGGCCGTCGGGCCTCCCGGCCCGGCGGCGGCGCCCGTCCAGGCGCCGGCCGCCGTCGCCGACTCCCAGGCACGGGCCACGTCGCCCAGGTTGTGGAGAATGAGCTGCCCACCACGCAGGGGCCCTTCGTGCAGGTCCAGCGGCAGACCGTCGGCCGACGGGTCGACCAGAGCCAGCAGATGCCGCGCCGCCAGGGGCACGCGTCCGGCCGCGAGCTCCAGCTGGGCGTGGAGGCTGACCGAGGCCACCAGGCGCGGGTTCACCTCGATGAGCCATGGCAGGTCGCCCGCCGCCGGCTGCACGAAGTCCAGGCCGAAGATGCCGCGGAAGCCCTCCGCCGCCAAGGCCTCCCCCACCGTCCGCGCGGCGCGGCGGTAGGCGTCCAGGTCCAGGGCGGCCAGGCCCGGCCAGCTCCAGTCGTTGCCGCAGGACCCCAAGCCGTGGCGGGTGAGCGCCGCCTCGCCGGTCACCTGGGCGAAAGGGCCGCTCATGGCCACGCCAGCCGCGGTGACGCAGGCGTTGAGCGTGATTGGATGCCCGGAGACGAAGCCCGTGGCCCTGAGACGTGGCGCCCGAAGCGCGGCGCGCGCCGCCGCGAACGCAGTCTCGTCAGCCACGAGCAAGGTGCGGGCCCCGCTATAGCCATGCGGCGCCTGCAGCACGAAGGGCGCCCCCAGGGCGGCGGCCACCGCGGCGAAGCCCATGGCGGGGTCCACCACCAGGCCGGGCGGTTGGCGAAGGCCCAGGGCCGCGGCTCGCTCGCGGAAGGCCACCTTGTTCTCCCAGCGGCGCGCCAGGCCGGCAGGCGCGCTGAGCAGCCGCCAGCCGGAGGCCGCCGCCAGCTGCTCCAAGCGGTGCGACGGCTTGAACACCGCGACCGGCGGCAGGACGCCGTCCACCGCCAGGCCGTCCAACCAGGCGGCGAAGCCCGGCGTCGCCGCCAGGTCGGCGCTGCTCCGGCCGGCCTCGGCCTCACCGCCACCCTCCGCGTCCGCGCCGTCGCCGGACCTGACCTCCGGCAAAGCCCATAGCGGCAGGCCGGCGGCGGCCAGTGCGGCCAGGGCCGGGGGCCTGTCAGCCGCGGCGGCGGCCAGGCGAGGCACGAGGTCGATGAAGCCCAGGGCATGGTGGGGGTCCGGACCCAGGAAGACCAGTCCGGCGGGCAATGCGCCGCGCGCCCACTCCCGGTAGCTGTCCAGGTCCCGAACCCGAATGTTCATGACCAGACCGCAACGCGTAGCAGGGCCGCGTCCAGGTGGGCAACGGTCTGGACCGATCCG
>JBGAUA010000146.1:0-9188 GCA_044228875.1 Anaerolineae bacterium | reverse complement strand
GCCTAGCGGACGGGCGGCGGGCAGTGAGATGGCGGCCGCCCTGTCTCCGACCCGGGGCGCGTCGCGCAAGAACCGGGACTGGCGCCGGCCGTCCGGCAGGACATCGACGACCAACACCAGGCCCAGTGGCCAGGGGTCGGCGCCCGCGACGACGGCCGGCAGGAAGACCCGCCGAATCGCGGGGGTCGCGCTGGCGGTGGCCGATGGCGTCGCGGTGAAGGTCGCCGTCACCGGCGGCGTCAGGGTGACGCTCGGCGTGCTGGTAGGTGACGGCGACGGCGACGCGCTGGGCGTGGCCGTGGGCGTCGGGACGCGCGTGGGGAGGCCGGGGCAGGGCGGGACGAAGGGGAGAATGGGATCGCGGACCGAAGCGGCCGGAAAGCGGGCGAGCGACTCTCCGGCGGATTCCACTCCCGCCTCCCTGTATCGATTGCGCATGGCCAGGCTGGCGATGAGGTCCGGGCCCGGCAGGCCGCCGGCCGGCAGGGGTCGGGCATGCTCCCAGTACTCCGCGCTGATGATGCCCGAGCCGCGGAATCCTGTGGGCAAGGTACGAAGGTTGCGCAGGTCCCAGACCTGCACCCGGCCGTGATCGACCCGCACGCAGTCCACGTCCAAAAGCCCGTTGGCGTCCATGATCGCCAGCCGCAGTTCGGTAAAGCCGTCGCCCTCAGCGGCATCCAGCAGGCTGACCTCGCTGATCCCGTCCGTGGTGTTCTGCAGCAAGGGCACGGCGATGAGCCCGCCCCGCTCGGCGGCAGCATCGAGGCCGATGGCTCGGAAGGGCTGGGCGACGAGGCCGGTGATGACAGAGGTGCGCGGGTCGGTCTTCGTCACGTTGCGCAGCAGCAGCACGGCGCTCACGGGCGGACCGTCGACGATGGCGCTGCCGGAAGGGCCGCTCAAGCTGCGTACGGTGACAAAGCCCTGCGTCGGCAGGTCGGGGACTGGCGACCCTCCCAGGTCCACCGTTACCGACTCCCATTGCTTCAGGCTGTGTCGTCGGCGCAGGACGTTGCCGCCCTTGCCGTCTTCCCATGCCACCTCGACCAGGGCGTCACCAGAGGGATTGACCAGCTGCACCATGCCGAAGTCATCCGCCGCCAAGGCATAGGGCATCGGCAGGGCGAGGTTGGAGCCAATGGCCAGGTCGCCGTCGAATCCGGCGGTGACCACGTGGCGGCCGGTGTCCATGGCCACGTGAATCGCCAGGCGCGGCTGCTCGCCGACAGCCTGAACCAACAAGGTGCTGTCGCCATTCATCGGCTTGAGGCAAAGCTTCTGGGTGGCGGCCACCGGCAGGAAGAGGGCACTGCCGCCATCGCAGAGCGCCGCCGTTCTGCGTCCGGCCGCCTGCTGCCAGACCAGCACCCGCAGCAGGGTGTTGCCGGCATTCTGCAAGGTGATATCGCTCGTGATCTCAAGCGGCTTCGGGGCCAGAAGCGGGACCACATAGGTTGCCACCGTGTCAGTGATCGCTTGCCGCGGCGCATCAGCCAGAGGCGTGATCACGTTCGAGCCGGGTCGACCGCGGGCGGGCGAACCGGCGGCAAGCGTATGGCTCTGGACCTCGTTATGGGTCTTCAATCCCGTGCGGACGAAGCCGCTCAGGGGATTGCCCCAGCCTTGGCTCCAGGGGAACCCCATCCACGTGCCTTCGCCTTCGAAGGACCGCTTGAAGGCCACGTAGGCGTCGGCGTCGCCGACGAGCGACTTGCCATACAGACAGGCCATGTCGTAGGCCGGTTCGCCGAAGGGACCTCCCGCCGCGGAGCGCTCCTCGCTGAGGCTGAAGGCCACCGCGCTGACCTCGCGCGTTGGAATCTGATCGGCGGCGAAGCGCAGGGCCGCGCCGGGCGCGCCGTTGCGACAGAGTACGGCCAGCGGCGCCGGAGGCGTGGCGGTCTTCCACTCCGTTTGCCCGCCGGGGAAGATCACCAGCATCACGCCGCTCGGCCTGCTGCCCAGGCCCTGGATGTGGATATCGCTCATCCAAGATCGGCCCTGCACGGCGGGAAAATGCAGCTCCGGGGCTTCCTCGGGCAACGCTGACGCGGCCGCCTGCGCCGATTGAACGGATGGCCATGTCCGCGCCGACAGGCCGGCGACCAGGGCAGCGGCCATCAGGACGGGAGCCAGCCATCGCCGCCTCACGATGGGGCGTCGGCGTCTGAAAGGGGCGTTCTGGGCATTTCGAAGGGTCTTCATGGCATCCATTCCTCGGGTTCGATGGGATCCGGTAGCGGCGAAGTCGGACCTGCCGGTGGCAGGATCGGCGCGATCCTGATGTTGGCCGCGGCCGGCAGCGTGCCGGTCGGCGGCAAGGGCGACGGAGACGCCGTCGGCCCTGAAGGCGGTGGCGGTGAACCCGGCAGCCGCAGGAGGATGCCTCGCCGCTCGTCCTGGCCCCCAAGTTCCAGCACCGGTTCGTCCTGGTAATGCCAGGGCTGCAGGCCGGCCGCTTCCACCCACAGCTCCCAGCGGCCCGGTGGCAGGTCCACGGCGAAGCCACCGCGATCGTCCGTATCGGTCAGGACCACGCCCCAGCTTTCGCCCGACCCTGCCGGGCGAAGGTAGACCAGAGCCATGAACACGGGCCTGCCATCGGGGTCTTCCACCCTGCCGGCGATCCGGGCCATGCCGGGCCGGGTGGGCTGCAGGGTGGCGGATGGCGGGGGCGGCATCGGCGAACCGGTTGGGCGCGGGTCGGGAGGCTCCGGGACAGGCGTGTGACGATTGGGACCGACTTCGTCGGCGTCGTCCGCGGGAGCGGGCGCCTCAGGCGGCGCGGCTGGCGGGGCCTTCGTGCTGGGGGTCCACGAGCCGCGGCGGCTCGGGCGCCTGGCCGGGTTCCGGGATGGCCACGGTGTAGACGCCGAAGACGAGCGGGTTGTAGGGCGGCTCGGAGCGGCAGGCGTTGAAGGCGATCTCCCGGCCGTCGGGGCTGACGACGAGGCTGTCGGCCACGTCCATCATCCCCAACCAGCGGCGCATGCCGGGGCAGAGGTCGGTCAGCTCGCCGCTCGCGGTATCCAGCAGCATGGGGTGGTGCAGCTTCCCGTCGGTCAGCCAGCGGTCCCAGTAGCGGTAGACGCGGTCCTGGGTGACCATGGCCTTGACGGGTTCCTTCTCCCGCTGCTCCAGAAGGGCGGCCGTGCCGTCCAGGGTAGGCGCGTCGGGAGCGAGCGGTTCGAATTGAAGGCCGGCGAGGATGACCATCCGCCGCCCGTCGGGCAGCCAGCGCAGGGCGGCGGCGCCCAGAGGCAGGTCGGTCAGCCGCCGCGCCTCGCCGCCGTCCAGGGGCAGCAGGTAGACCTGGGGCTGGTCGGGAAAGCGGGGCGCGTTGGGGTTGGTCGGGTTGGTCGGCCCGCCCTTGGCCCCACCGGGCTTGCGCAGGAAGGCCAGCCGGCGTCCAGTGGGATCCACGGCGGCCCCGCTGGCGCTGACGCCCTCAGCGGTCATGGGCCGGGGCTCCTCGCCTTCGGCCACCCGCCACAAGCGGCTGCTGCCCTCCAGAGCGTCGGGACGGTAGGTGGTCACGGGCACCACGGCCCAGGAGCCGTCCGGCGCCGGCTCGGGCGCCCCCACACGGGGCAGGGCCCAGAGGAGGTCGGCGGAGAGGGGGATGACAGGGGTGGTCGGATCGGGCGCGGGCATGGGGCGGAGGCTCCTGAGGGGGAAGGCTGCGACCATGAAGACGGGGGCGCGCAGGGATTATAGGCGGGGCGGGTGGGCTTCAACCACGGCGTGACCGAGCCCTGCTACCGGCGTGACAATCCGTCGGAAACAGCAGGAATTCCGCCGGTCTACAGAGCCGCCGCATGGCTGTCAGGTGCCGTCGCCCGCAGCGCTTCGTCCAGGTCGGCCCAGAGGTCCTCGAGATTCTCGATGCCCACGCTCAGGCGCAGCAGCGAGGGCGGGAGGTGCTGCAGCCCGGGGGTGCGCGCCCGCCGCTCCATCGTCGACTCCACCGCGCCCAGGCTGGTGGCGTGTTGGATCAGCCTGACGCCGCGGCACACGGCGTCGGCGGCCGCGGCGCCGCCGCGCACGTCGAAGGAGATGAGGCTGCCGAAGCCGCGCAGCTGGCGCGCGGCGACGGCATGCGTCGGATGCGAGGCCAGCCCGGGGTAGCGGGCGCGGGTCACCTCAGGATGGGCTTCGATGCGGGCGGCCAGGATCCCCGCCGTTCGCTGCGCCCGCTCCAGCCGAAGGGCCATGGTCCGGACGCCGCGGACGGCCAGGAAGGCCTCCAAGGCGCCGGGCGTGGCGCCGGTCAAGGTGCGCGCTCGATCGAGGGCCTCGCGGACGGCGGGGTCGCGGGTGCTGGCGACGCCTGCCAGCAGGTCGGAATGCCCGCCGATGAACTTGGTGGCCGACTGCAGGGAGACCGTCGCCCCCAGGGCGAGCGGCTGTTGGTTCAACGGCGTGGCGAAGGTGTTGTCGACGGCGACGATGGCGCCCGGCTTTCGCGGCGCGGCGCAGATGGTCTGCAGGTCGGCGACGGTCAGCAGCGGGTTGGAGGGCGATTCCAGCCAGACAAGGTCGGCATCGGCGCAGGCCGCGACCCAGGCGGCCGTGTCCTCGCCCGGCAAGGCCCTGACCGACCAGCGCCCCTTCGCCGCCCCGGCCGCGGCCAGGCCCGCGACGCCCTGGTAGCAGTCGTCGGGCAGGACCACGGCGGCGCCCGGGGGCAGCTGCTCGAAGATGGCGGCCACCGCCGCCATGCCCGAGGCGAAGGCCACCGCCGCGCCGCCCTCCAAGCCGCCGACGATCTCCTCGAGCGCTTCCCAGGTGGGCGTGCCGTCGCCGCGGGCATAACCACGCGGACCCCCGAGCCGGAAGGTCGAGGCCGCAACGAGCGGCACGTTGAGCGGTCCTTCCGGATCGTTCCCGCGGCCGGCGGCCACCAGCCAGGAATCGGGGCGGAGGGGGTGAGGGGTCTTGCTCATGGCTTTTCTGCTCCGCTGCCTAGCGCCCGCCGCCGGGGCTGGTGAAATCCACCGCTTCGGCGGTGGCTGTCCCGTTGACCCGGCCTGGGTAGCTGACCCAGGCCATCACGATGTTGAGGTCGTCGACGATGCCGGCGGTCTCGACCCGCCGCCCGTCCTGGAAGGTGATCGGCGCGGCGCTGTGCGCGTCCTCGACCAAGGTCAGGTCGTAGCCGCGCTCCAGGGCGCCATAGGCTGTGGCGCGGATGCACCAGTTGGTCTCGGCGCCGGCCAGGACGACATGGGTGGCGCCGAGCCTGGCGAGCTCCGTCTCGAGCGTCGTCTCCTCGAAGGCCGAGTTGAACCGCTTGCCGACGAGCGACTCGCCCGCCGTCGGCGCCAGTTCGGGCACCCATTGCCATTCGGGGCTGCCCTGCGGCAGCTCCTCGCTGGCATGCTGCACCCAGATGACGGGCACGCCCTGGCCGCGGGCCTGCTCCACCACCCGGGCTACGTTGTGGATGATGCGCGGAGCCTCCCAGGCCTCGCGCATCACGCCCACCTGCACGTCGACGACCAACAGGACGCCCTTGTTCCCCTCGCGTACCGTTGCCATGGCTGCTCTCTCAAGGGAATGACCAGTGGTGTTCGGTTCTCTTTCCGGACCCGCGGGGGCGCAGAGCTTGCGCTCCGCGCCCCCGGCCCGGCTTCTGCTCAGGCCGCGCCGTGCTCCTGCAGCAGGCGCGCGGCCGCCTTGGCCTTGTGGAAGTCGGTATGCTGCAGCGGCGTCCGCCCGCTGGCGTCCCGGGCGTTGATGTCGGCGCCATGGTCCAGGAGCAGTTGGGCGATGGCAGCCTGATTGGCATGGGCCGCGGCATGCAGCGGCGTCGTACCCCAGTGGTCGTTGGTGTTGTGGGCATTCACGTCGGCCCCGGCTTGCAGGAGCAGGCCCACCACCGCTGGATGCCCCTTCCAGGCCGCGCAGTGCAGGGCCGTGGAGCCGTCCGTGTCGCGAGCCTGCAGCAGATCGGGATCCATACGGACCAGCTCTCCCACCTGCGCCACGTCGCCGGACTTGGCCGCCTTGATGATCGCCTTGCGTAGATCGTTCATGTCCCGGGCTCTCGAGAGGGACTCGCTCAGGCCAGGTCGAAGCGGTCCAGGTTCATCACCTTGTTCCAGGCCGCCACGAAGTCCCGTAGGAACGTCTCCTGGGCGTCCGCGCAGGCGTAGACCTCCGCCAAGGCCCGGAGTTGGGAGTTGGAGCCGAAAATGAGGTCCACGCGGGTGCCGGTCCACTTGAGCGCGCCGGTCGCGCGATCGCGGCCCTCGAACAGGTCGTCGGCTTCCGCGGCCGCCGTCCACGTCGTGCCCATGTCGAGCAGGTTCACGAAGAAGTCGTTGGTGAGCGACTCGGGGCGCCCGGTGAAGACGCCGTGGCGCGACTGTCCGACGTTGGCGTTGAGCACGCGCATACCGCCGAGGAGCACCGTCATCTCCGGGGCGGTCAAGGTCAGCAGCTGCGCCCGATCCACCAGCAGCTCCTCCGCCGATACGGTGAAGCGGGTCTTGAGGTAGTTGCGGAAGCCATCGGCCTCCGGTTCGAGGACGGCGAAGGATTCCACGTCGGTCTGCTCCTGAGACGCATCCGTGCGTCCGGGCGTGAAGGGAACCGTCAGGGAATGGCCGGCGTTCCGCGCCGCCTGCTCGACGCCGGCGCAGCCGCCGAGGACGATCAGGTCGGCGAGCGAGACCCGCTTGCCGCCGGGCTGCGCGCTGTTGAAGGCCGCTTGGATCCCTTCGAGGGTCTGCAGCACCGCCGCCAGCTGGGCCGGCTGGTTGACATCCCAGTCCTTCTGCGGGGCGAGGCGGATGCGCGCGCCGTTGGCCCCGCCGCGCTTGTCGGAGCCGCGGAAGGTGGAGGCCGAGGCCCAGGCGGTGCCGACCAGTTGGGAAACGGACAGCCCCGAGGCGAGGATCTGGCCCTTGAGGGCAGCGATGTCCGACGCGTCGATCAGGACGTGATCGACCGCCGGGACGGGGTCCTGCCACAGGAGGGCCTCCGCGGGCACTTCGGGGCCCAGGTAGCGCGAGCGCGGGCCCATGTCGCGGTGGGTCAGCTTGAACCACGCGCGGGCGAAGGCGTCGGCGAAGGCTTCAGGGTCGGCGTGGAAGCGGCGCGAGATCTGCTCGTAGATCGGGTCGAAGCGCAGCGACAGGTCGGCCGTGGTCATCATGGGCGGGTGCTTCCGCGTGGGATCGTGGGCGTCCGGAATCAGGTCCGCTTCCGCGACGTCCTTGGCCCGCCACTGCCAGGCGCCGGCGGGGCTCTTGACCAGCTCCCATTCGTAGCCGAAGAGCGTGTCGAAGTAGCCGTTGTCCCAGGTGGTGGGGTTGGGCTTCCAGGCGCCTTCGATGCCGCTGGTGGTGGTATCGACGCCCTTGCCCGAGCCGAAGCGGTTGATCCAGCCCAGGCCCTGCGCCTCGATGGGGGCGGCTTCCGGCTCCGGGCCGACCAGCGCCGGGTCGCCTGCCCCGTGGGCCTTGCCGAAGGTATGCCCGCCCGCCACGAGCGCGACGGTCTCCTCGTCGTTCATGGCCATGCGGGCGAAGGTCTCGCGCACGTCGCGGCCGGAGGCGACGGGGTCCGGCTGGCCGTTGGGGCCTTCGGGGTTCACGTAGATCAGGCCCATCTGCACGGCGGCCAAGGGGTTCTCGAGCTCGCGGTCACCGCTGTAGCGCGTGTCGCCCAGCCAGGTGTCCTCCTTGCCCCAGTAGATGTCCTCTTCGGGCTCCCAGATGTCCTCGCGCCCACCGCCGAAGCCGAAGGTCTTGAAGCCCATCGACTCCAGCGCGCAGTTGCCGGCCAGGATCATGAGGTCGGCCCAGGAGACCTTGCGCCCGTACTTCTGCTTGATGGGCCAGAGCAGGCGGCGCGCCTTGTCCAGGTTGCCGTTGTCGGGCCAGCTGTTGACCGGCGCGAAGCGCTGGTTGCCGCTGCCGCCCCCGCCGCGACCGTCGGCCGTGCGGTAGGTGCCCGCGCTGTGCCAGGCCATGCGGACGAACAAGCCGCCGTAATGGCCCCAGTCGGCGGGCCACCAGTCCTGCGAGTCGGTCATCAGGGCGAAGAGGTCCCGCTTCAAGGCCGCCAGGTCGAGCTGCTTGAACGCCTCGGCGTAGTCGAAGTCCTCGCCCATGGGGTTGCCCAGCGGCGAATGCTGATGCAGCACCTTGAGGTTCAACTGGTTCGGCCACCAATGCTGGTTCGAGGTGCCCCGGCTGGCGGTGGGCTTGTCGATCCCGCCGGTCACGGGGCACTTGCCGTCGCTGTTCAACGCTGCGCTCCTTCACGATGAGGGTTGGATCTGGTAACGACGCGGGTAGGGCAAGCGGCTTGCCTGCCGGCTGGACCGCAGCAGTATAGTCGGCTGGTCATGACCATGGGAATCACGGTGTGTTGAGCACCAGTCGCAAGCCCGCGTCATAGGCATCGAGCGTGCGCAGCTGGCCATGGCGCGCGTTCCAGGTCCCGTTCTCGAGGTCGCGCCCGACGGCCGCGACGACCCGTTCCACCACCGCCGAGGGCATCCGGGAGAAGCCGGAGGTGGCCTGACGCGCCGCGGCGTCGAGCACGCGCTCCGGGTGGGCCCAGAAGGACATCAGGGTCCAGTCAGGGCTGTCGCGACGAACGGGGACGGCCTCCACCTGCGTTCGGCCCCCCAGCCAGGCTGCCAGGCGTTCCGTGCTCGGAAAGGTGACGCGGTCCAGCTCGGCCACCTCGGGCAGGTAGTCGGCCATCAGCCACATCGCGCCGCTGACCTCTGGGTCGCAGGTGAGGAGGATCACCGGACCGGTAGCGACACGGCGCAGCTCGCGAACCCCTTGCTCCTGGTGTTCGTCCCAGTGATGCAGGGTGAGCAAGGCCATCGCCGCGTCCACGCTGCCATCAGCGAGGGGCAAGCGCTGCGCCATCGCCCGGACCGCCGGCGCCGCCGTCGGGGGACGCTGCGCCGCCATCACGCGGCTCGGCTCGATGGCGATCACCTCGCGGTCCCGCGGCTCGTAGGAGCCCGTGCCCGCGCCCACGTTGACGACGGAGCGCGCGTCGCCCAAGGCGGCTAGGATGCGCGCTCGCAAACGCGGATCCTCGCGGCGGGTGGCCGCGTAGCCATGGCCGATGCGGTCGTAGCGCGCGGGAGCGGCCGTTGCGGTCATGCGGGCTTGTCACGCCTCGCGTGGCGCTGGGCCGCCAGCGCATGC
>JBGAUA010000145.1:0-9214 GCA_044228875.1 Anaerolineae bacterium | reverse complement strand
ACCGGGCAGCGGCGCGGCCTCGCCCCAGCCGCGGGGGCCCGGCCTTCCGCGCTCACGCGCGCCGACGAGCAGGCCCCGCCTCTCGGCCACAGGTCCGAAGGCCGTGACGAAGGGGCGGCGCAGCGACAGGCTGTAGGGCCGAAGCTCGAGTTGGATGGCCATGCTGGATATCGCTCCTCGCCCTTCGGGCGCCTGCCGATGGCGGCCCGGGACGCTGCCGCAGGTCCACCGTCCGTATCAGACCAGGCGGGCCTTTCAGACCAGGCGGGCTTCGATGTCGCGCCAGGCTGCCGGGGCGCCGAGCCGCGCCACCCGCCAAAAGGCACGGCCGGCTTCCCGACGCACCGCCAGCCAGGCCTCCACGGGGTCGGCCGGCAGGGGCGGCGCGTCCGCCGGCGACCAATCGCCATGCGCGCGGAGCAGGTCGCGGCGGGCGTCCGCCAGCAGCGCTGCCGCGTCGGCGGAATGACCGTCCATCAAGCGCAGCCCCGCGCCATGCAGCCGCAAGAGACCGGCGGCGAGACAGCCCTTGCGCGGCGACCAGCACCATCGGAGGGCCGCAAGTGGTCCCAGACTGTACGCCAAGCGGACACTTTGCCGCGCCAGGGCCAGCGCTTCGCCGGGCGTTACCGCCCGCTCGTTGAACAGTCGGCGGCTCCGGTCCGGCAGGCTTCCGGCCAGGACGATCAGCCGGCCGACCAGCGGATCGCCGGCGGCACCCGGCCGGTCGTCACCCGCGGCGCTCGGGGCCGCGGCGCTCGACACGGCCCCGTTACCGGCGTGGCGATCCACCAGCCAGGCGAGCCCGCCGGCCAGGACGGCCACCGTCGAGCGGTAGTCCGCCAGCAGGTCGACGGACGGCGCGGCGCGCCGCCGCCGCTCCAGGCAATCGGCCAGGCAGGCGCGTGGGTCGCCGCCCAACCAGTGGGTGAGCGCGGCGGCGAACGGCGGCTCGACCGCTTCCATCGCCGCCTGTCGCGCGGCGTAGCCGGCCACCAGCACCCCGGACTCCGGCAGCAGCGCCGTGGGCAGGTCCAAGGCCTGCCGCGCCAGGCTAACCGCCAGACCACGGGCGGCCATTTCGTCCAAGGGCCGACGCCGCAGCCAGTCCGACGGCAAGGTCTCCGCCAGATGCCAGAGCCGCTTGAACAGGATTTCCCGCGTATTGCGCAGGTCCAGGTTGTCGCGATCCACGGCGCGAATCTCCGACCGCAGCTCGGGCCCGTAGAGCGTTCGACCGGCTTCTCGCAGCTCGTGGGTGAAGACGAAGGGCGGCAGCTTGCCCAGCCGGGACCGCTCGCGCAGCAGCAGGTCCACGTGGAAAGCCGGGCTGCGCTGCCCCCAGCCGCTCGCAAGGTCCCGAGCACGCCGCGCGATCTCGCGCCGCCGCGACGCCGGCAGGCGCCCGTCGGTGACCACCAGCACCTCGATGTCCGAAAAGCATTGCCATGCGCCGTCCAACCAGGCCCCCACCGCTTCGCCCCGCGCCGCGCTGCCCAGCAGCCGCAGGCCGACAACCCGTGGCTCGGCGGCCAGCAGCCGGACCAGGGCCGTCAGCCACGGCGCCAGCGGATCGGCTTCGGGGTTGCCCACCGTTGGATTCTAGCACGGGCGTCCGAGGCGCTTGGACCGTGGCCCGGCGCAACCAATCCACCGCCAGCCGGCCGCCGGACGCCGACGTCGTCGCTTCGCGTGATCGCCCTGCTGCCTTGGCACGCTTCCTGCTGTGTGAGCGGCGCGCGAGGCCGACAGCCGCCCAATCCTGAACGCTACCCTTGAACGCCGTTCCTTGAACCCTTCAGCATCTCGCAGTCCGGCACCTCGCGCCGGCGGCGGCCTCACTTGCAGCAACCGAGCACGCAAGAGGGGAGCACTACCATGAATCCGCGCACGATGGCCCTGGTCACAGCCCTGATCCTGGTCGGGATCGGACTGGCCACCACCCTTTGGGATCTCTTGAGGACCGATGCCCCGACCGCGGCGGACGTCGCCGTCCTGGTCGCGGCGCAGCCGATCGAACCCTACACCATCATCTCCACCGACATGTTGAAGAGCGGCGGCTCGCTGAGCGCCGGGCAGGCGGTCGCCGCGGGCGCCTGGCCAGGCTCGGCGGCCGTGGGCAAGATGAGCGCCGGGCAGATCAAGGTCGGCCAACTGCTGACCGCAGTCAACGCCAAGCCGATCGAGGCCGTCCGCCTGGCGTCGAGCCTGGACCTGGAGATCGTCAGCTTCCAGGCCGGCGTGGACCGCCTGGTCGGCGGGCAGATCCGCCCGGGTCACCTCATCAACATCTATGGCTTCGGCCGCGACGAAGCCACTCGGGAGAACGTCACCCGCCTCATCGACAGCCGCGTCTGGGTGGTCGACGTGAGCCAATCCGGACGGCGGCTGGATCTGCCCACGCCGCGGCCCGATCCGGCCAGCGGCGACTACCGCGAGGATCCGGCACCGAGCGGCGGCGGCAGCGCCACGCTCATCACCGTGGCCATCGAGCCTCGCCGGGCGGCAAACCTCATCGACGCCCTCGGCGCCGACGGCCTGCAGGTCTGGGTGACCCTGGCGGCCAATGACGTGGCACGCTACAGCACCGCCACGGCCCTGCCCCGGCCGACGGCCACCAGGCCGCCGGCGACGCCCTGGTACCCGCCCGGTTGGAACGCGACGGCCCTGTGGGTGCCGGACACGGGCTTCGGCGGCATGGCCGACCGCTGAACAGCGAGCGGGGCGGCCCTCCCCAAGCGAAGGGGGCCGCCCCGCCGATCTTCTCACCAGGCGACCCTGGGGTCGCCCCGCGACCTCAGCGCTCGTCGCCGGCCCGGTTGCCGGCCCAGCAGAAGAAGACCTTGCTGACCGGGCAGCCGCGAGCGGTGCTGGCCGGGTCCAGCGGATCGCTGCCCTTGTCCAGCTCGCAGCGGTCGCCGGCCCCGTCGGCGTCGGTGTCCGCCAGGTGCGGGCTGGTGTGGTAGAGGTCGACCTCGTCGCCATCCGGAAGGCCGTCGTCCTCGTGATCGCGATCCTGGGGGTTCGTCAGCGTCTCCCAGACCTCGCGGGCGTTCGTCAGGCCGTCGCGGTCCTCGTCCAGGCCTTCGTCCACCCGGACCCGCTGGTAGGTCCATTCGCGGCCGGGGAAGTTCACGTTGTCGATGTTCCGGATGCCGCCGGACGCAAGCTTGATCGTCACCGCGCCCACCGGCGGGGCGGGAAAGCCGCTGAAGGTCCAGCGGTTGTCCGGCCCTTGGCTGACGGTGGTCGCCACGCTGCCGTTGACCGTCAGGTCGTCGGCGGTGACCCCGCTCACGGACTGGTCGAACTGCACCATGAAGCTGGGCAGGGCGTCGATGAAGCGGTAGATGCGGAACGGCTCCTCGTAGACCACCTGGGGGTCGCGGGGCTTGTCGGGCTGGTCCTCCTGCTCGATCTGACCGAAGGGATCCACCAGGGCCATGGCCGCGGTGAACAGCACGCCCTGGCGCTCCTGGGAGACGGCGTCCACGAAGTTGTGCCAGCGCCAGAAGATCGGGTCGCGCGGCGAGAAGGGCACGTTGAGCATGTCGCCGCCGACGGCCGTGTGCACCGTGTTGTGCCAGGTATGGGTCACCGCGCAGCCGAGCAGGCGGCGGTTGGCCGGGTAGTCCTGGAGACGGCGCTGTCCACCGCCCGTGGTGTCGCAGGGCAAGCCGTTGGTCGGACGACGGATGGTGCCCGACAAGGTGAACCAGCTGGGCTTGGGCTGGACGGCGTAGGTGCCGCCCCGGGCGGCATGGTCGATGTCCACGCCGCGCGGGATGGATGTGCCTGAGTCCCAGATGCCGATCGGCGGATAGCCGAACTCGGCGCGCCAGTTGTCGAAGCGGTTCAGGAACTGGCGGTGGAAGTCGAAGAAGAGCGTGCCGTCGTAGGTCCAGCCGGTGAAGGGGTACTGGCCATGCCAGAAGGAATGCTCGGTCTGGATGGCCGAGCCGTGGTTGGTGGTGTAGTAGTCGTCCGCCTGCCGCGTGATGTCGTAGTTGTTGCGCTCGACATTGAGTGTATGCTCGACGGTGCACTGGCCGAGGGTCGTGGTCACGGTGACGCCGACGCGGCGCGCCTGCGGGCCGGCGTTCTGCGGATGCCGCTGGTTGGCCAACGGCTTCCAGTAGAAGGCCAGGTTCTGCCGCTGGTAATCGGCCGTCTGCATCGGGGTGACCGACCAGCCGAAGCGCGTCGTCTCCTGGTAGTCGCGGATGATCTCGCCGTCCACCGTCCACTGGTAGCCCGTCACGGTTCCGCCACCGGTCACCCCTACGGCGAACTGGGCCAACTGGGCGACGTTCATCAGCGAGGGACGGGGCGAGATCACCGCGGTGCACACGGGCGGCGGCGGGATCGGCGGCGTCGCTGTCGGTGACGCGCCGCCGATGACCGTCGCGGTTGGCGTCGGCGATGGCCCGGCCGTGGGCATGTCCGTCGGGATGGCGGCGGTGGCCGTGGCCGTGGTAGGCGTCGGCCAGCCAGAAATCGTGGCCGTTGGCCAAGGGGTGCCGCCTGGATCCGGCGTGGGGTCGACGATGTCGCAGCCGTAGTTGCCGAAGAGCATCGGCGGCAGGGACTCGCCGGGATAGCAGCTGACGTTGACCGCGATCTGGGGCTGGCGGCTGGGCAACCAGCCCGCCCGACTCTCTTCGGTCACGCCGTAGGCCCCCGGCGCGCTGACCACGAACTCGAAGCGCCCGTTGGCGTCGGTATAGGTCTGCGCGCTCTGCGGGCCGGTCAGGTTGATGCCCCAGCCCGGGATGGGCGGCTCGTTGCCCGGCACCTGCGGGGTCAGAGGACAGCCCTCCCAGATGCCGTTGGCGTTGAGATCGTTGAACTTGTAGCCGATGATGCGTGTGCCGCCCGCCGCGACGCCGAAGCTGCATTCGTTGCGGATCAGCTCATAGCCCACCTGCGCCGTCAGGCGCACGGCCTCCTGGCCCACCGGCGGGACCACCCTGAGGCCGCCCATGGTGTAGGTGCGGTTGGTCTCGATGGCGCGCGGCGCGATGACGGTCTGCACCTGGCCCGTTGGCGTCACGTCGTCGACGCGGATGAGGGCCTGGGACTCGATGCCGGAATCAACGCGCAGCTGCAGCTGGATGGGGTCGTTCACGAAGTACAGCGGGCTCTGGCCGGTTTCGATGCAGCCCCGATCGGTGCGGATCCAGCCGGCGCCTACCGCCCCGCCGGTGGGCGTCTGGCCATAGAGCGGGATGCTGATCAGCGGCTCGTTGGGGGCGTTGCAGCGGATCAGCAGGAAGTCCTGGTAGGAGCCCGGCGCGCGGGGCGCGAAGGCCAGGGCGATCACATAGCTCTGGCCCGGCGCCAGGGTCTGGCCGCCGGCGTCGAGGGTGCCGATGAGGAAGGGGGAGCCGCCGCCGCCCTGCACGCCCACCGTGTTGATGACCAGGGGCGCGCCGCCCAGGTTCTTGATGGTCACGTCACCGGAGCTGGAAGCGCCCACGGCGACCGAGCCGAAGTTCATGCTGGTCGGCTCGTAGGCCACCGTCGCGTCGAGCGGCTGGTCCACGCGGTAACCGCAGGTCGCGGTGGCGGCAACCGCGGTCTGCCCCGGCGCGAACACCTCGAGCAGCAGCGCATGGGGCCCGATCTGGTCGCCCGCCAGCGCCCCGAAGCTGAAGGCCTGGGCGCCTGGAATGCTCTGGCGATCCACCAGCGTCCGCAGCTGCCCTGCGGCATCCCGCTGGCGCAAGGTCACCTCCACCTGGGGCAGGCCCGCGGCCTCCAGGTAGACGGTCAGGCCCTCGCGCAGCAGGTAGCTGGGATCCTGACCCGCTTCCACGCAGCCGCGGTCGGTCTGCAGCCGCGCGGTCACGCTGGGGCTGGTGGCCGTCTGGCGATGGCCGAAGAGCAGCTCGAAGATCGCGCCGGGGCTGTTTTCCGGCAGGGTCAGCACGACCAGGTCCGGGCGCGTCGGCTGCCATCCGACCTGCGCGGGCATGGTCACGGTGTAGGTGCCGGCGGGCAGGGCCGGAAAGGCGAAGCGGCCCATCCCGTCGGATAGTGTCTGCAGGGTGCCGGACGCGCCGGTCAGGCTGACCTGCCAGCTCGCCAGGCTGCCCTCGCCGGCGTCGCGCTGACCGTCCCCGTCGGCATCGGCGAAGCCGACCCCGACCACGTTGCCCCCCAGGTCGGGGAGGACGTGCAGGCGCACCTCGGCTTCCGCGCCGACGGTCGCCGCCTGGCCGGGCGCCGAGGCCTTGTAGCGCAGGACGATGGGCGCATCGGGCGCGGTGAGCTGCAGCTCGCCCGGCCTGAATCGCAGGCGGCCGCTGACCGAATCGACGGCTTCCACCGGACCGGTCAGCTCAGTGCCCAGGCCGTCCAAGGGAACAAAGCTCATCCCCTCCAACATGCCCGCGAGATCGATCCGCACCAGGCTGCCGGCGACGCCGCCCTGAAGCTCCGCCCGGACGTTCTGCACCCAGTCGCGCCCGGCGACGATGTTGCAGTCCAGGGTCGGCGGCAGCAGACCGGGCAGCTGGACGCAGCCCGGCGTGAGATCGGTGGTGAGCAGGATCGCCGGCTGCTGCTGCCGCCGCAGCGCGCCATCGGGGGAGGACAGCGACCCGAGGCCGGCCGCCGACGATCGTGATGTCAGGGAACCCATGGCCAGACCGAGCTCCGGCGGTGCCGACGCCGGCACCGGGCTCAGGCGACCACCGGCCGGTACCGCCGGGGCGGGACGCTCGATCGCATCCCCGATGTCGGCCGCCGCGGCGACGCCGGCAGGCGCGAGCCTGCGCCCTTCGGGCGCCGCCTCGGCCGGGACACCGAGGTAGACCAGCGACGACAACAGCAGACCGGCCGCGATCAACAGCCAGCGCGGCTTCAGCAGCCGAATGTCCATAGGGTTTCTCCTCCGATGTAATCCATGCAGACGCGCTGACCAGGGCAACGCGGGACCGACTTCGACCAGGGACGACGATGATAGCGTGCGCGGCGAGATGGCATCGCGCCGGGACTCGGCGAGACGGGAATTGCAGCATCACCGAACCCGGTGCACATTAACGTACGGTGACCTCGCCTGTTATGCGCGAAGGGCCACATGGACCCCAGGCGGACCCCGTCCGCACGAAGCTGACGCGGATCGGCGCGGACAGCCGATGAAACGCCCCTCGCCGCGGCCCGGCCGCCCCCATCCCGCACGGAGCCACCATGTCACAGGAAGCCCTCACCCGCTTGACCAGCGGCAGCATCTTGCTCAGCGGACTGATGTTGCTCTGCGGTTGGCTGGTCATCCGCCGCCGCCGCGACGCCATCCATCTCCACCGGCGGCTGATGCTGGGCGCCACGGCCCTGGCCGCGGTCTTTCTCGTGGCCTATGTCTACCGCTGGTCGCTGTATGGCTCCAAACCGTTCGCCGGAACCGGCGCCTGGCGCGGCGCCTATCTGTCCATTCTCCTACCCCACATCGTGCTGGCGGTGGCCGTCGGCCCGCTGGCCCTGCGCATGATCCACCTGGCGCTGGTCCGACGGGATTTCGCGGCGCACCGGCGGCTCGGGCGCGTCACGGCTCCCATCTGGCTCTTCGTCTCGGCCAGCGGCTGGGCCGTCTACTGGCTGCTGTATGTAAAGACCTTTTGATCCCTTGTCCACAGTACCCGCCGCCGGGCGTTAACACCGTTGAACGAGGCGGTCCGAAACGCGGTCGGGCGCCCACCGTTCAAGCTCACCGGATCGGGACCGTCGCGAAGGCCTCCCGGCGCTTGCCAAGGCAGCCGGGTCGGGGCATCATGCGCCGACCGACGACGGCCGCCCGCCGCGGCATCGCCGCCAACCCACAGGTCCATGCCGGCCTGGCAGAAGGAGCCTCCCCCATGATATCGATGACAGGTCTGAAGCGCGTGACCCTCTCCCTGGCGACCGCGGCGGCTCTCGGCGGCATCGGGCTGCTGGGGCTGGCCCAGGCGCCCGCGGCCCTGGCCGCGCCGGCCGCGCAGATCGGCAGCGACCGCTCCAGCTGCAGCGACGTCGACCCGGCCACCGGCCTCCCTTACAGCACGCGGGTCATCAGCCCCAGCATGATCCGCATCTGTGAGACCGCCGAGGTGTCGATGACGGTCAGGGTCAGCTGCGAGGACACGCCGCTGCACGTGATGATCAGCATCGACAAGTCCGGTTCCATGATCGGCCAGCCGATCCAGGACGTGAAGGAGGCCTCGGACGCCCTTCTGGACGTGCTGATCAACGAGAACAACCCCAACATCATGGCCGGGGCCATCAGCCACGGCGACCCGCCGCGCATCGACCAGAAGCTGACGGACAAGCTCAATCTGGTCAAGGGCAAGATCCGCGGCCTCAGCGCCGGCGGCGAGGACAACCTGCCCAAGTCGATCATCATGGCCAAGCAGGAACTGGTCAACGAGCGGAGCAAGTCGCGGGCCGAGCCGGTCGCGGTGATGGTGGTCCTCTCCGACGGCGGGCAGACCTATCCGCCTTCGGAAGCGGTCAAGGCCGCCAACCAGGCCAAGGGGCAGAACATCCTGGTCATCGCCGTCTGCATCGAGAACGGCACGCCGGGCGGCTGCGACGCGATGAAGAAGGTGGCCTCGTCGCGTCGCTACTACTTTGAGGCCCAGGGCACCAGCGGCCTCAAGACCATCTTCCGCAAGGTCGCCCAGGACATCACTCGCGCCGCGGTCAGCTTCCGGTCGCTGGTGGTCGAGGAGACCTTGCCGGAGGGTCTGGAGTACGTCGACATGAGCGCCGTGCCCGAGGCCGTCTACGATCCCGCCGAGCGGACGCTCACCTGGGACCTGGACGCGGCACCGGTGGGCGGTCAGGGCCTGGGGTACAGGGTCAAGCCGGCCGACCTCTATACCTACACCGTGTCCGCGAAGACCGAGGCCAACTTCCGCGACAGCCGGGGCGGCATGGGCGAGATCATCATCCCCACCGCCCAGTTGAGCGTTCCCGTCCGCTGCGACCAGCCGGTTTCCACGCAGGTGGTGCCGCCGACGGACACGCCGACGCCCACCGACACCCCTGTGGTGCCCAGCCCGACGCCCACCGACACGCCGACGCCGACGGTTACGCCAAGCGCCACACCGACCCGCACGCCCACCCCCACCCCGACGCCGGCAAGACCACGCTGACGGAAAAGCTGCTGCTGTTCAGCGGCGCGATCCAGATCGCCGGCAGCGTGAAGGCGCGAAAAGCCTCACGGCACGCGACA
>JBGAUA010000144.1:0-9354 GCA_044228875.1 Anaerolineae bacterium | reverse complement strand
GTAAACCCGATCGAACGACGTTGCGGGCCTCTGGGCGCCGTCTGCCACCCGCGGGCCGATCGCTGGGACCGCAAACGGCAACGCCGGGCGAACTATACGGTCTTGCGCACAGCCGCACAACCGGACACAGGGCGATCGCAACGTCGCTCGTTTCCATCTCGAATGACTTGGCGATCGCCTTGAAGGCCGTTGACAACACTACGGGCATCCCGTAGAATCGGTTGGTGCACTATGAATGGGATCCGGCCAAGGCCGATAGTAACCGTAGCAAGCATGGGATCGACTTCCCTGATGCCATCGGCGCGCTGGAGGATCCGTGGAGGCTGGAGGTCGTCGACGACCGGTTCGAGTACGGCGAGGTGAGGCTGAGGACACTCGGCATGGCGGTCGGCAACGTCCTCTTTGTGGTGACCGCTGAATGTGGCGATGACTGGACCCGGATCATCTCCGCCCGAAAGGCAACAGGACATGAAGCAGCCCGATACCATTCGCGTGACCCGGAAGCCTGGCGATGAGCCCCCCGTTGGGGAGACCGACTGGCTGCGCGTAGGGGCGATGACCGAGGCGGAGTTGTCGGCGACGGCGCAAGAGGACCCCGACGCCCTGCCCTTGACCACTGGTGACCTGGCGTCCATGCGCCGTGTGTCGCCGGTCAAGCTGCTGCGGCAGCGTCTGGGCCTGACCCAGGTTCAGTTCGCGAAGGCCTACAGCATACCTATCGGAACCTTGCGAGACTGGGAACAGCACCGCAGCAAGCCCGATGCGCCGGCTCTGGCCCTCCTAATGGCCATCGAGCGTGAGCCCGAGACCATGGCCCGCCTCTTACATCAGGCGGCCTGAGCCGATCGCCGCCCCGATCGGGTCGTTTCCAAACCGCCACACACCAGACCATGAGGTCTGCCACCAGGTTCCTTCACTCGCCTGGGCCGCGCAAACCAGCTCGGTCAACGCGTTCATGCCGGCTGCCTCCCACATGAATGACTTTGCTACCGCCCTGTCCGCTCCTTGACCGGCGACGGCCCACCGCGCATAGTTGCGGCATGCAACGACTGAACAAACTCCTGGCCCATCTGGGCATCGCCTCGCGGCGTGGTGCGGACGAGATCATCGCCGCCGGGCGGCTCACGGTCAACGGCGAGACCGTGACCGACCTGGGCCGCTCGGTGGACCCGGATGTCGACGATGTGCGGCTGGATGGCGAGCGCCTGTCCACGCGGCAGGTGAAATACCATTACCTGGCCCTGAACAAGCCGCGCGGCGTCATCACCACCCTCAAGGACCCCCAGGGCCGGCCCACGGTGGCGGACCTGGTCCCGCGGGACATGCGCGTGGTGCCGGTGGGCCGCCTCGACGCGATGTCGGAAGGCCTGCTCCTGCTGACCAATGACGGCGACCTGACCAACGAGCTGACCCATCCGCGGCATCTCCACGAGAAGGAATACCGCGTCAAGATCTCGGGTACGCCCGTCGAGGAGGCCCTCAGCGCCTGGCGCCATGGCATGTACCTCCTGGATGAGGATGAGGAGGAGGCGCGGGCCGCCCGGCGCTTGAAGGATCCCGCCCTGCAGGATGCCGATGCGGCCGAGGCGCCGCCGCCGCCCCCGCCGCGCCGCGCGCGCAGCTCCACCGAGGCCCATCGCGCCCATCAGGCGCGGCTGCGCAAGACCCTGCCGGCCATCGTCAAGATCGAATCCTCCTCCGGCTCGGGCACCTGGCTGCGCTTCACCCTGACCGAAGGGCGCAACCGCCAGATCCGCCGGATGATCGACCCCTTCAAGCATCAGGTGCATCGTTTGATCCGCACGCGGATGGGGCCAATCCGACTGGGCAACCTGAAGAGCGGTTCGTGGCGGGAGCTGACAGCGCAGGAGGTGGCGGCCCTCAAGGGCGACGGCGAGGCGCTCTCCGAGATCGAAGCGGTCGCCGCCCCGCGTCGCGTGGGCAAGCCGGTGTACAAGGAAGGCTGGGCGCGACCCAAGCCCAAGGCCGAGCGGCCGGGCACCAAGAAGGGTGCGGGCACCCGCGACGCGAAGCGCGACGCGGGTCGCCGGGAGGGCGCCGGGAAGGCAGCGGTCGGGGCGAAGGCCGCCGCTGGGGCGAAGGCTCCGGTCGGCGCCAAGGCCTCGTCCGGTTCGCGGGGCGCCGCCGGTCCCAAGCCTTCCGCCGGCGCGAAAGCCGCCGTAGGCGCCAGGTCCGGCGCGACGTCGAGGCCGTCGGCGAGTCGCGGGGGCACCGGCAAGTCCGGCGGGCGGGCGGCGGTAGGCAAACGGGGCGGTGGCCGCGGCTGATGACCGCGGCGCCTGAGCCGGCCGACAGCAGCGCGGCCCTGCGCGCCTGCTACCCGGTGATCCGGGAGCTGCGACCGCATCTCACCGAGGAAGCCTTCGTGGCCCAGGCCCAGCGGCAGCGGGAGCGGCACGGCTACCGTCTGGTCTACCTGGAGGACGAAGGGAAGGTGGTGGCCGCGGCCGGCTACCGCATCGCGGAGTTCCTGGCCTGGGGCAAGGCGCTGTACATCGACGACCTGGCCACCCTCAGCACGGCGCGCAAGCAGGGCCACGCCGGGCAGCTGCTGGACTGGCTGATCGCCCAGGCCCGGGCCGAAGGCTGCGACCAGCTGCACCTGGACTCGGGGGTGCAGCGCCACGATGCCCACCGCCTGTACCTGGGCCGGAGGCTGCGCATCACCTCGCACCACTTCGCGATCGAGCTGGGCTAACGGGGGCGGGGGCGGCCGGGCCCGGCATGCGGACGGCGGCGATACCCGCGGCGTGCGGGCCGCGTCGCTCGCGCGGACGGCGTCGATGACGTGATGAAACTGCAACGGTGAAGCGATACCATAGGGTGGACCGGCGCGGGGTTACCGGAGCCGCTGCATCCGAAGGTCTGCCGCCGCCGTAGCTGGTCAGTGAAGTCAATCCCTGTGTCGGTGTTCGTGGAGGTTCTGATGCGCGCACTGCTCTCGCTTCGTGAGGGTCCCGGACCGGGATTCCGCCGTCCCCCGCCCTTCGCCGTACGCGGCGCCGCCCTCCTGCGCGGCATTGTCCTGGCCGCCCTGCTCTTCCCCTTCGCCGTGCCCTCCAGCCTGGCTCAGGGCGGTGGTAGTTGGCGCAGCCACGCCTGCCTGGACTGCGTGAGGGCCGTGGCGGCTACTTCTGATGCGCTCTGGGTGGCGACGCTGAGCGGCGGCGTGTTCCGCCATGACCGGCAGAGCAACGTCGTGCGGCGCTTCACGACTGCCGACGGCCTGGCCGGCGATGGCTCCGGTGAGCTGGAAGTGGGGCCAGACGGCGACGTGTGGATGAACAACTTCGTCAGCCTGATCACGGGGCCGCGGGCGGGCATGAGCCATTTCGACGGCACGCGCTGGACCGCGCATACCCTGGCGACGGGCCTGCCCGACGACCGCATCGGCGACATCGCCGTCGGCCCGCGCGGCACGGTCTGGGTGTCCACCGCCCTCGGCCCGGCGCATTACGATGGCGCGCGCTGGCAGCTCTACACGACCGCGGACGGGTTGCCCTCGGTCCCTGTCCATGCGGTGGCGGTAGGCCTGAACGGCGAAGCCTGGGCCAGCACGGACCAGGGGCTGACGCGCTTCGACGGCGCGCGCTGGGCGCTGGTGCCGCATGACAACGTACCGGCGGGGATCGTCTTCAACGCCCTGGCGGTGGCCCCCAACGGCGACGTGTGGTGCGGCTACAAGATGGAGTACGGTGTCGTCGCCTTCCATCCCAAAGGCTTTCCCGACGGCACGCATTGGACCTTGCATCCCTTCAACGGCCTGCCGCCGCTCGCCCCTTCGACGTCGGCCATCGGCACCGACGTCATTCGCATCAAGGTCGATGCCGACGGCGACGTATGGGTCGCCGGCGCCGCGCCCAGCCCCAGAACCGACCTCCGCATGCAGGTTGCGCATCTGAGCGACCAGGGATGGAAGGTAACCGATCACGCCACCCCCGACTGGCCTTCATCGATCGATGTCGGCTTCGACGGCCAGGTGTGGATCGGGCATTTGAACGCCGGCGTGCGCCATTGGGACGGCAGCGCCTGGCGCCGGCTGCCCGGCAACGGCGGCCCGAGCAACCTCATCGCCTTCGCCATCACCACGGACCCCAGCGACCAGGTATGGACAGGGTTCTCCTCCTTCCAGGACGCCGACAACCTGGTGAACCGCTTCGACGGTCAGGCGTGGACTCGCTACAGCAGCGCGGACGGCATGCTCAAGGGTGATGTCCTGGGGATCAGGCCACAGGCGATCGATGCTGACGCGGGCGGCACGGTGTGGGTGGGTGTGAGCGGGGGCGGCGTGGCCTGGTTCGATGGTCGGGTCTGGAGCAGCAAGGCGATTGCCGACATCGCCGCGGTGCAAGCCCGGATCCCCGCGGTCACCGCCGACGATCGCGGTGGCGTGTGGTTGGCGACGGGCGTCGGCGCGGTGCATTTCGATGGCCGGTCCTGGCAGCGTTACACCACCGCGGACGGCCTGGCCGGCAATGCGGTCCGGGCCATCGCGGTGGATCGCCGTGGGGGCCGTGACTGGGTCTGGTTCGGTACCGACGGCGGGGTTTCGCGCTGGGACGGATCGCATTGGACCACCTATACCACCGCCGATGGCCTGGGCACAAACAGTATCAACGCTATCGCGGTGGACGCGGTGCACGATGCGGTTTGGTTCGCCAGCGGCGCCGCGGTTCATGGCGGCTTGACGCGCTACGATGGGCGAGCCTGGCGGACCTTCACCAAGGCTGATGGCCTGCCGGCCGACGATTTCTGGGCCATCGAGGTGGCGCCGAACGGCGACCTTTGGGCCGTGGGCCAGGACGACAACCAGCCGCCGGGCATCACCCGCTTCGACGGGACGCGCTGGACCACCTACACCACTGCCGACGGGCTGCTGCACGATGTTGCCTACGACGTGGCCATCGACGGCAAGGGCACCGTCTGGGTGGCCACCATGGCCGGCGTCAGCGAGTTCCACCCGGCGGTGAGTCCGACGCCGGAGCCCGGTCCGACCGCCGCCGCCGGTCCCTGCATCTGCCGACTGGCCCGCCAGGCCGCTCCGCCGGCCGCGATCGACGCCGCCATCGCCGATCCCGCGAGCGTCGCCGGTTGGCGGCAGCCGCTGGACCCCAACAAGCCGGTGGGCCGCTTCAATCCGCTGCGCGAATGCCTGAGCCTGCAGCGGGCCGCTGTGCCCTATCATCCGCTGTTCAACCCGCTCTCCTGGCGGGCGGGTTGTCCGTAGCCGGTTGCACCGGCCCTGCTGCGAGCGAGCTGGGTTGAGGGAAGCTGGGCGATCGCGGGATGTCTCGGCCCTGGCGGCATCGAGATTGGGAGGTCCTGACCGAGGGCTATACTGACCCGGATGCAGTTGACAATCTACCGACCGGAGCAACCATGTTGAGAACGATCGAGGCGACAATTGATGCCGACGGGAACGTACGACTCCTGGAGCCTGTCCGGCTCGATCACTGGGCACGGGCCCTGGTGACGATCCTGGAGCCGTTGGACGCCGACCTTGAGGCGGAGATGCCCAGCCCCGCTGAATTGAGCGAACAGGCACTCGCCGCGGATTGGTTGCGAACGGAAGAGGATGCGGCATGGGCGCACCTGCAGCTGGATCGGTAGCGCTCGTACCGTTCCCATTTTCGGATCTGAGCCGCGCCAAGTTTCGCCCGGCCGTTGTGCTCGCCGCAATTGAGCGTGGTGACCTCATGCTTTGTCAGATCACGAGCAACCCTTAGTGGCTTATCGAGGCTTTCCGATGTCGGATCCAGTCGAACTTCTGATCTTCGTGCTCTTCGCGATCCTGGTCCCATGGGGCATCGATCGCTTTCTGCGCGACCTTCGGCCGCCGCAGCCGGACAACGATGACGTGGTGTACCCGCCGCGGCGGCTGCGTTGAGGGTCATGCGCTCCGACCTGTGATGGATCTCGTCCGATCCATCACAGGTTCCATCCATCGGTGCGGGCTTGCAGCGGCATCAAGGTACGGCCTCATCCCCGGGCAGCCGGATCAGGAACAGAGCCCGTTGGGTTCCCTTAGACCCCACGACGGCCAGCTGGCGCCCATCCGGCGACCACCAACGCGACTCCGGTGCGAGGCTGCCTAAGTCCCAGCGACCCTCCCGTGTACCGTCCGGGAAGCGGATGACATCGATCACGCCTGCCATCGGATCGCCGACGGCCAGATGCGACCAGTCGGGCGACGCGGCTGTGCTGTAATGAGGTTCATGGCCACTGCCGGGGATGAGGCGGAACGCAGCGTGTTCTTCTTCCAAGTCGCGGACCCACAGGGCATCGTCTGATCCATCGCTGCCGTAACGCCCGGCCGCGATGAGCCAGCTCCCATCCGGACGCATAGCTGCCTTCCACAACCGCTTGGTTGGCAGGGTCTCGACCCTGCCCGACTCCGGATGGTAGAGCATGGCTGATTGGTCGTCGTCGTCAAGGGCGAGATGCCAGCTCCTGCCGTCGGCGGCGATCAGTGCTGTTGCATCGAGGGCGGCCGCGCGGTCTGGCTCCTGGATGCCGAAGATCGTAGGAGCGATGGCGATGACCGTGCCGTCCGATCCCATGAGAAGGGGTCCGCGGTCGAGCGAGTAGAAGATCAGGAACTGGTTGGTGGGAAGCCATGCTCCGCCGGTGCCCATGTCGCCGAAGCCACCGTTTCCTTGCCAAGTGGCTTCCGCCACCAGCCGTCCGTCGCTAGCCAGGCTGATGCGGGTCGTGTAGCTGTTTTCAGGTGCTTGGTCGCCGGCCGCGACCGTCGTGGCCAGGTAGACGCCATCCGGCGAGGCGACCGTGTCTTCCGGTCCGGGGCTGTCGTAACCTTCAGAAGCAGGTGGTTCGGCCCAATCGGGTGTTACTCCAGGGGGCGGCATCGGCAATGCGTAGGTCGACGAAGGCGAGGCCGTCAGGGTCTCGCAGGGGCGGCCGATGGCTACCGACCCACCGGTGCGAACGATGGTCTGGCTATCAGCTTGCCAGTAGACCTGGTCGGAATAGATGGCTTTCTGGGCGTTCGGTTGCTGGCATACCCGCCCGGTCGTCGAATCCAGGAAGTGGAGCTGCTGCGGTGAGCGCCAGAGTTCCGGAGGATAATCGGTGTAGCGGCCTCCCATCCAAAACGCCAGCCATCGCCCGTCCGGCGACCATCCGGAGACGTCGAGCACCGGATCCATGTGGAGGTCGTCAGGCGTTCTGGTCGCGACAGCTACCGGGGTGAGCGCGATGGCCGCCACACCCTCGACTGTGGCGCTGGCCGCCGCTGCCGGTGTCCCAGGAGTTGCAGTACGTGAATCGGGTACCCAGCCCAGCACGCGATCCAAGGTGACGGGGGGAATATCCGCGAACCGATCGGCGGAGGATGCTCCTGCCAGCGGATCCGCCAGATCCACCACCCTGCCCTTGTCCGTCAGCAGCAAGGCGCCTTCCGGGGCGAAGGCGATGGCACGGCCCTCACCCGGATACACGCTCACGCGGCGGTCCGGATTGCGCGGATCGTCCCAGAGGGGGACGGACTGGAGTCCAGTGCCCTTGCGATCGTCCGCGTCGACCGCCCAATCGTCGATCGTCCAGGCCAGATAGCGGCCGTCCGGTGACCAGTGCAGGTCCCGGGGTGGTCCGTCGAAGAGATAGGCGTATGCTTCGCTCGCGCCAGTAGCAAGCCGCATCAGCGTCAGATTGCCGCGATAGGTCCCTGGGCTTTCACCTCCGATGGGAACCGATGCGATGTAGGCCAGCCGGCTACCATCCGGCGAGGGCGCCCAGAGGCCCTCGGAGCCCGCCACGTCGACCCGTGTCGTTTCGTGGCCATCGGTCGTGTCGATCAGGACCACCGTTTCGGGAGAACCCGCAGACGTCGCACCGAGCACGACGGCGGCGCGCTTCCTCGCCTCATCGACTCCCACCAGCCGCGGCATGCGTCCGGTCAGTTGCTCCGACTCCAATCGGGCCAGCAGGCGATCGGCTCCCGTGTCGATCCCGTGGAACAGGGTCAACCGGTGTAGTTCGAAGCCATCGATCTCGCGGGTCCGCGGTTCCGACTCGCCCCGTCCGAAGCTCTGCCCGTAATAGAGCGCGCTGCCATCGGCTGACCAGATCAGACCGTTCACCCAGTTTGGACTTGGCATGGCTCGCGGATCCGCTGAGACCCTTGTCAGCCAATGGACGTGAATAAGGCCGGAGCCGCAGCTCTTTGCCGGATCCCGCGCGAAAGCCAGCCGGGTTCCATCCGGCGAGATGGCGAAGTGCGACCAGGTCGTCGGCGACCAGGGGGACTCGCACGGCAGATCGTACAACGGCTTTTCCGTATGCGTGACCGCATCAATAGCAACGATGCCCGGACTGCCGGCCGCGGTTCCCGGACGCCAGCCGATCAGTTGGCCGGGGGCCACTCTTGCGGTTGGCGAAGCAGCGGGGGACGTCGAGGATCCCGGCGTTCCCGAGCGGGCCGTGGAAGACGCCTGTTGTGCGGAGTTCGGGTCGGGTCGCGCCGATTGCCGCATGGCTGGCCGACATGCCAGGGCACACACGGCTACGAGCAGCAGGGTCAGCGAAAGGGTCGCGCGTGACCGCAGTCGATCCACGACATACGTCCACATGCGTCTGTTGCCGCCTTCCGTCGAACCGATATCCATGAGAGATGCGCCATGTGCCAAGGTACACCGTAAGCCCTATTGATCCGAGGCGGTCTTGCGTCCCCAGGAAGCGCCCATTACAATGTAGTCTTGTGGGGTCGCTTCGTTTTGCGTGGGACGATCGCAAGGATACCGTCAACCGTAGAAAACACGGGATTCCGTTCGCGGAGGCGGAGACCGTGTTCTACGATAATCGAGCCTTGCTGATCGACGACCCGGAGCATTCGGAGACCGAGGACCGGTTCGTCCTGCTTGGGATGAGCGCGGCCTTGCGCGTGTTGCTGGTCTGCCACTGCTACCGCGAAGCCGACGATCTCATACGCATCATCTCCGCGCGGCGGGCGAACAGCCTGGAGGTGGGGGTATATCACCAGAGGTGGCGAACATGAGAGAATCGTACGACTTCAGCGCTGCGAAGCGCAACCCCTACGCCAAACGGCTCAAGCAGCAGGTGACCATCCGGCTGGATGCCGATTCGGTGGACTACTTCAAGACATTGGCTGAGGAGATGGGCATCCCGTACCAGACCCTCATCAATCTCTACCTGCGTGAATGCGCTGTCGCGCGGAAGAAGCCGATGATCGCCTGGGCGGCACCCGTCTAATTAATCGATAGCAGGGGGATCCTCCCATTCGGCCTCGCGCCGCCCCAGTCGCCAGCCGCCTTGACCCCTCCCGCCCCCCCCCCGGCTGATTCGCGCCCAGCCCCC
>JBGAUA010000143.1:0-9356 GCA_044228875.1 Anaerolineae bacterium | reverse complement strand
GCATACAGCTGCCCAACCTCGTCCTCGCCGGCGCCGCGGGGGTGCTGTCGGGGCTCTGCCTGGCACGCCAGGCCTTCAGCCGGCCGGCCGCCGCCCCCCTCATCCAGACCGGGGTCATGCTCGCCTGCATCGTCCTCCTCGTGCGCCCGCTCGGCATCCTGGCGCTGGCGGTCGGCTCGACGCTCGGTCCTCTCGCCCAGGTGTTGTTCCTGGTGCCCGTACTTCGCGGGGGCTTCCGGCCGCGCTTCGACATCTGGCATCCGGAGCTACGGCGCATGGCGTTCCTGCTTGCCCCGCTCCTGGCGGCGGCCCTGGTGAGCAAGGGCGCCGATCTGGTCGAGACGCGGGTCGCATCCGGCCTCGCCGTGGGCAGCCTGGCCACCATCGGCTTCGCCAGCGTCATCAGCGACCGCGTGGGCAACCTCGTCGCCCAGGGCGTAGGCCTGACCAGTTTCCCGGAGCTCAGTCGCCACGCCGCCGAGCGCGACCGGCGGGCCTTTCGCGGGCGCTTCTCGCTGGCCCTGCGCTTCACGCTCTTGATCGCGATCCCGACCGCGGTCGGCCTGGGCGTGCTGCGCGATCGCCTGGTCGCGGTCCTGCTGCAGCATGGCCGATTCTCGGCCGCGGACACAAGGCAGGTGGGCCTCACCCTGCTGGCCTTCCTCGGGGTGTTCGTCGCCGGCGCCGTGGGACGCGTGGTGGCCAACGGCCTCTACGCCCAGCGGCGGGCGGGGACGCTCGCGCTGGTGGGTCTGCTGGGCATGCTGCTCTATGTCGCCCTGGCCCGAAGCCTGCCGGCACGCGTGGAACCGCCGGTCGTCGGCCTGGCAGCGGCCTGGTCGGCGACCAACCTGGTCAACCTCATCCTGGCTTTCCTGGTCCTGCGCCGCCATTGCGGGCCGCTGGACGGCGGCCGCATCCTGCGCTCCGCCCTGCGCATGGCCCTTGCCGCGGCGGCCATGGGCGCGGCGGTCCACGTCACGGACAGCAGGGTGGCGCCTTGGGTATTGGCCCTGGAGGACCCGTGGCGCAGCATGGCCCTGGCGGTCGAGCTGGCCTTGCTGGCGGCCCTGGGCTTCGGGCTCTATGCCGGGCTGCTGCGGCGCCTCGGGGGCAGCGAGGTCGCCGGCCTGTCAGCAGCCTTGACGCGCCTGGCGAGGCGGCCGGCATGAGGCTCGAGCACCGCCCGGTGGGCTGCCCGCTCTGCGGTGCCATGGCATCGACGCGCCTGCTCTGGCGGCGGCATGGCTTCGACTGGCTGCGCTGCCGCGCCGACGGGATGGTCTGGGTCAGCCCGCAGCTCCTGCCCACATCGGTCGCGGCGATCTATGCGGCCGGCCACGCCGCCAAGTCCACCGGACTGGGCAGAACCGATCGGCCGGTGCCACCACGTTACCGCCGCATCCTCGAACGCATCGCCGACCTTGCCGGCGGCAAGGGGCGCCTCTTGGAGGTGGGCGCCTTCGACGGGTTGTTCCTGCAGGCCGGCATGGACGCCGGCTGGCAGGTGAGCGGCACGGAGATCGACGCGGCCGCCGCCGCCGACGCCGGTCGCCGCGGCATCGCCATGCATGTCGGCGCTTTGGAGACAGCAGACTACAGGCCTGCTCAGTTCGATGCCATCGCGCTGCGGGACGTCATCGAACACCTGGCGGATCCACGCGCCGACCTGATTCGCCTTGCGCGCTGGCTGCGGCCGGGCGGAGTGCTCTACGTGTACACGCCCAATTTCGACAGCCTCACGCGACGCTGCTACGGCCAGGGTTGGGGGGCGGTGGTGTTTCCCTGGCACTTCAGCTATTTCAGTGCCGCGACCCTCGACCGGATGGTCAGCGAGGCGGGCTTCACGGTGGCCGGCTTGTCCAGCCGCAACCTCCTCCTGCGGCGCGCCGACCCCTTCGACGCCATCACCGGTCAAGCGCCGCCTCCGGCCGGCCCGACCGCGCGCCGCCTGGAGCGCTGGCTGGCACGAGCGGCCAACCCGATCTTTGGCGCGCTCGACCGCGTCGGCTTGCTTTGGGGCGCGCAGTTGGAGCTTTTCGCGATCCGCCGGGAAGCGAGTGGCGAGGCGAGCGCGGCCGAGCCGGTCGAGGCGCCCCCGCACACGGCGGAACGCGGTTGAAGGCCGGCCGGGCAAGCGTATGGACAAGGTAGCCTGGGGAGCGCCGCCGGACAGCCGATCGCCTCGACCGGCGGCTGCGCGGCGCCTGCGCATCCTCGTCATCTCACCGACCTTCTTGCCGGTCCAGGGCGGGGCTGAGCGCCTGCTCGACGCGGTGCTGCGGCGGCTCGCTGCGCACCATGACGTGACGCTACTCGCTGCAGACGCTACGGCGAGGCACGCCGGCGCGCGGCCCCCCGACCTGCCCTTTGCGGTGCATCGCTACCAGGACCGCTGGTCGATGGAACGGCTGCGTGGTCGGCGCTGGCATCGCGGCTACGCGCCGCCGTTCAGCGTATCGGCCGCGATCGCGGCGATCCGCGAGGCGCGCGCGCTGCGACCGGACGTGGTGCTCGCGCAGTACGCGGTCCCCACCGGTCTGGCCGGCCTCCTGGCCGCGCGCGCGGCCGACGCGCCGTGGGTGCTCAGCTTCGTCGGCCGCGACATCCCCGGCCCCGGTGTGCCTCCGGGCTGGGGCTTCTGGGACCGGCGGATGGTCGCCGCGGCTGACGGCGTCATCTATATTTCCGACTATTGCCGGCTGGCTCTCTTCGGCCACCGGTCCGACAGCCCGGGGACGACCGTCGGCGCCGGAGTGAGCCCGCCAGCAGCGGCCTCCGCAGCCGACGTTCACGCATTGCGGCAACAGCTCGGGATAGGTATCGACGCGCCCGTGCTGCTGTCCTTGCAGCGGCTGGTCGCCTACAAGGGCGTGGAGACGCTCGTCGACATGCTGGGGCGACTGACCTTCCTTGGCGGGGCGGCCGGATCCGGCGGCGCTTCGGACGGTGCGGCGCCGGTCCTGGTCATCGCCGGCAGCGGTCCCGAACAGGACCAACTGGGGCGGTACGCCGCGGCGCTGGGGCTGTCCGACCGGGTCCGACTGCCGGGCTTCGTGCCCGACGCCGACATGCCCGCGCTATGGGCCATGGCCGACCTCTTCGTCTTTCATTCGCGCTACGAGACCTTCGGTCTGGCTGTCGCCGAGGCGATGGCCGCCGGCAAGGCGGTGGTCGCGGCCAGGACAACGGCAATCCCCGAGCTGCTGCGCGATGGGATTGACGGGATCCTTGTGCCCCCCGATGCGCCGGAGGACTTCGCCCGCGCCGTCGCGGCCCTGCTGGCGGAACCCAAGCGCCGGGCGACGATGGGCAACGCGGGGCGAGAACGGGCCCTTGCGGCCTTCAGCTGGGATCGGGTGGCCGACCGCTACCGCGCGCTGATCGAGACCGTGGCGCGGCGGCAGCGCTGACCGCCGCCATCAGGCGCGCTTCCGCGCCTTGGCCCAGTAAGCCACCGGGAATCCGGCCACCCGGGTGTCGATCGGGTCCAGCCGCAGGATCTCGTAGTCCGGCGCCAGCAGCCAGCGGATGCCATGCTCGGTGAAGCGCCAGAAGTCATGGGGCGCGCCGTGGATGGCCTGGCGCAGGGGCAGGCCGAGGAGCAGGATGCCACCCGGACGCAGGATGCGCGTCATCTCGGAGAGCCCGGCCCGGAAGTCGTCGACATGCTCCAGCACGCCACTGCAGTAGACGCAGTCGAAGGCGGCATCGGCGATCTCCGGCATGGCCCGCACGTCGAGCACCAGATCGCAGCCGAAGGCGGCGCCGACCTCGGACGTGGTGTACGAGGCGCCGCGGCCGAAGTAGTCGCGATAACGGCCGCCTTCCTTGTCGCGGTCATGGCCGCTGCCGATGGAGAGGATGCGGCCCTCGACGTCCGCGGCCTGCTCGCGCAGCCAGGCATTGGATAGCCGCCGGCCGCGGGTCGGGCGCGCCCAGAGGCGGTGGTACAGCCGGACCATCGTCGGCGTGGCGTAGGGTTTAAGGCGGGCGAGCAGGGACGAACGTGATGGCATGGGTCTACCTCGGTCACCATGGCACTTCGCCGGCGCTCGGAATCGGCGCGAGCTGGGGCGGAGGATCGGATCGGCGCCGGGCGGGACGGCAAATGGACGTCGCCGAGCGCCCAGTCTAACATGCCGGGCCCGCGCAAGGCGGTTTACGGCGAACCGGCCGCACCTTATGGGATCCTGCACGCGATGAGCGACGACCTCAACGACGCCTTCCAAACCTACTACCCGCCGCGCCGCGGAGCGCGGCGATGGGCGTTCCGCGCGCTGTCGGCATGCCTCGCGGCAGGCGAGCGCGCCCGGCGGGCCGGATTCGGCGGCCGGCTGCTGGTCAACGAGCGGATCGTCGAGTACCCGTTGGTCTTTCGCTGGCTACGCCCGGCGGGCCGCGTGCTGGACATCGGCTGCGTGTCGTCGCGACTGCCGGTGCAATTGGCCTGTCTGGGCTACGAGGTGCACGGATTGGACGTGCGGCCCTACCCATACAGCCACCCGAACCTCCGCTTCCACCAGTCGGACGTGATGACCTGGGAGCCGGCGGCGCCTTTCGACAGCGTGCTGTTGGTTTCCACGATCGAGCACTTCGGCCTGGGCGGCTACGGCGACCCGGCGGCCGCCGACGCGGACCGCCTGGCCGTCGAGCGAATCCGGGGCTGGCTGGCGCCCGGCGGCCAGCTCCTCGTCAGCGTGCCCTTCGGGCAGCCGGCAGTCACGTACAAACACCGCATCTACGACCCCGCGCAGCTAGCGGCCCTCTTTGCCGACTTCCGCTGGGTGGAGGCGCGTTACTTCGCCCGTCTCGACGGCGCCTGGCAGCCGTCGACCGAAGCACAGGCCGCGCGGCTGGCGTCGCCCGGCATGCCGGTGAACGGAGTCGCGGTCTTGAACCTGGACCTTGGCTGAGCAGCTGTCGCACCTATGGCGCGCGGCGCAGGACACCCTCCAATGCCGTGCCCGGAGCGACCGTGTTGAACACCGTCCCGTACTTCTTCACGTTTTCGTGCAGTAGGGCCAGACGATGATCGGGCTCGTCCGTGTCGACCACGATCTCGTAGTCGATGCGCTCCATGCGGGGCGGCACGTCGTTCCGCACACCATGCATGCGCACCGCTACGCCGCGATACTGGAACTTCAGAATCGGCGACACGCGCTCGATGCCTTTGATCATGCACGCCGACAGTGCCGCGAGAAGCAGCTCCGCGGGATTCAGCGCGTCGCGCCGGCCGGCGAGCGCCGTGTCCAGATCCAGCGTGGCATCCTTGCACTCCGCGATACTGCCGTCGGCGTCCATCCGCCGGGCTATCAGGTCGAACGTCATCTTCTGGTCGGGCGTGGTCATGTCATCACCGTGTCCTGGAGCGGGTTCTCGTCCGGTTTTCCTGACAGCCGTCGCGAACAGAACCGCCCGATTCGTCGCAGGCACTGACCTGCGATCAAGCCGGTGCGTCGGACGCGTCCCCGAACTGCCGCCGATAGAGCTCGGCATAGCGACCTCCCTTGGCCAGCAGGGTGTCGTGGTCGCCCGATTCGATGACGCGGCCCCGCTCCAGCACCACCACCTTGTCGGCGTGGCGAATGGTGGAGAGGCGGTGGGCGATGACCAGGCTGGTTCGGCCGTGGAGCAGCCGTTCCAGTCCCGCTTGCAGGATGCGTTCCGTGCGGGTGTCGATGTTGGCCGTGGCCTCGTCCAGGATGAGGATGCGCGGATCGACCAGGGCCGCCCTGGCCAGCGCGATCAGCTGCCGCTGGCCGATGGAGAGCCCGCCTCCGCGCTCCCCCAGCTCCGTGTCGTAGCCCTGCGGCAGAGCGGCGATGATCTCGTCCGCGCCCACGGCAACCGCCGCGGCGCGCAGCTCCTCGTCCGAGGCGTCTGGTCGGCCGTAGCGAATGTTGCCGGCGACCGAGCCACTGAACAGGAAGGGCTCCTGCGGAACCACGCCCATCTGCCGGCGCAGGCTGCGCGCCGTCACGGCGCGGACGTCATGGCCGTCCACCAGCACGGCGCCCGCCTGCACGTCGTAGAAGCGCTGCAGGAGGCTGGCCACCGTCGTCTTGCCGGCTCCGGTCTCACCCACCAAAGCCACCGTCGTCCCGGCGGCGATGTCCAAGGTCAATCCTTGGAGAACCGGGCGCTCGGGATCGTAGCCAAAGGTCACATCCTCGAAGCGCACCGTGCCCTGGATCTGCTCCAGCACGATGGCGTCCGGCGCGTCGGCGAGCTCGACAGGCTCGTCGAGCAGGCCGAAGACCCGCTCTGCGCCGGCCAGGGCGGCCTGGGCTTGGGTGTACACCGCGGACAGCTGCTGGATGGGGCGGAAGAAGTTGCCCACCCACAACACGAAGGCCGTGATCGTACCCACCGTCGCCTGCCCCCGCACCACCAGGTAGCCGCCCGCCCCCAGGACGATGGCCGTGGCCACGGCGCTGAGCAGCTCGGCCGCGGGCGAGAAGGCTGAGCTCACCGCGGTTGCGCTGACGTTGGCGTCGCGGTTGGCCGCGTTGGCCCGCGAAAAGCGCTCCAAGTTGCGATCCGTGCGGGAGAAGGCCTGGGCCTCGCGGATGCCCGACAAGTCTTCCTGGAGGTTGGCGCTGACCTCGCCCACCGTCTCGCGGGCCACCCGATAGCGGTCGCGCGCGCGGCTGGAGATGACCTGGGTCAGCAGGACCATCGGTGGGATCACCAGGCAGGTGAGCAGGGCCAGGCGCCAGTTGGACACGAACATCACGACCAGGATCATCACCAGGCCCAGCAGCGCGCCGACGCTCTGCATCGCGCCCTGGGTCAGGAAGTTGCCGATCACGTCCGTGTCATTGACCAGACGGCTCATCACGTCACCGGCCTCGTGCCGATCGAAGAAGCGCATCGACAAGCGCTGCACCTGGTCGAAGATCTGCTGGCGCATCCGCCCCAGCACTTCCTGGCCCAGGGTACCGATGAGGTAGACCTGGACCATGAAGCCAGCCAGACCCAGCACGTAGACCCCCAAGAGCATGACCATGCTCACGCGAAGCTCGCCGAGGCGCTGGTCCAATGACACCGTGGCGGACGTGGCATCGACCAGCTGGTTGGTCACCCTCTGCAACACCAGCGGGCCCAATGCTTGCCCGGCCGTGCCCAGGAAGACGAAGAGCAAGGCCCAGGCGAGGGGGCCGCGGCGTTCGGTCAGGTAGGCCATGAGGCGGCGCGCGGTGTTGAGCCGATCCGCCGCCGGCGCCATGTCGGCCAGCTCGGCAAGGCGCTGGAATCCTCCGTGCATGGCGTCAGGCTCCTTCCGCGGCCGCCGGGGCCGTCGCCGGGTTTGACGCTTCCGTCGGTTCTGGCGGCGTGGCGACATCCTCGTCGCCCATCAACTGGGAGCTGACGATGTCGCAGTAGATGGCGCTCGTCGCCAGAAGCGCATCGTGGACGCCGTTGGCCACCACCCGCCCCTCGTCCAACACGATGATCCTGCTGGCTCGCCGCGCCGTCGACAGGCGCTGGGCGATAACGAAGGCCGTGCGGCCGACCAGCAGCTGCTTCAAGGCCTCCTGGATGCGCTGCTCGGTGGCGGTGTCGACGGCCGAGGTGGAGTCGTCGAAGATGAGAATGCGCGGGTCGACCAGTAGCGCGCGGGCGATGGCGATGCGCTGTCGCTGGCCACCGGAGAGCCCGCTGCCGCGCTCGCCAACTTCAGTCGCGTAGCCTTCCGGCAAGGCGTCGATGAAGTCATGCGCCTGCGCCGCGCGGGCGGCGGCCTCGACGTCGGCGTCGCCGGCATCTGGCCGACCGTAGGCGATGTTGTCGCGGATGCTGCCGGAGAAGAGCATGGGGTCCTGGTGCACCAGGCCGATGCTTCGGCGCAGGCTGTCGAGCGTCAGGTCCCTCACGTCCTGCCCGTCGATGGTCACCCGTCCCGCCGTGACATCGTAGAAGCGGGGGATCAGGTTGATGACCGTGCTCTTGCCGGATCCCGTGCGACCGAGGATGGCGACGGTCTCACCGGGCTCAGCCGCGAAGGTGACCCCCTGCAGCACGGGCTTGTCCATTCCCGGGTAGCGGAAGTGCACGTCCTCGAAAACCACCCGGCCGCGCGGCGCGCCCAGGTCAACGGCGCCTGGCCGGTCGCGCACCTCGACCTCCGCGTCCATCACCTCGAAGAGGCGGGCGGCCGAAGCGCCGGCGCGGGACAGGCCCGCCGCCAGGCCGCCGAGGATGAAGATGGGCATGAGGAGCAGGCTCAGGTAGAGGTTGAAGGCGATCACCTGGCCCACGCTCATCTGTCCCGCGATAACCTTGGCGCCGCCCAGCCAGAACACCAGCAAGGTACCCAGGTTGGAGAAGAAGAAGATCAAGGGGAAGCTGGTGGAGAAGACCTTGATCAGACCCTGCCATTCCGCCACCAGGGCGTTGTTGGCGCTGGTGAAGCGCGCCGACTCCTGCGGTTCGGCGGCGAAGGCATGCACCACCTTGGCACCGGCCAGGTTCTCCTGCAACACGGTGTTCAGGGCGCCGAGGCGGCGCTGGATCTCGCCGAAGCGCGGCCGCACCCGGACGATGAAGCCCCCCAGGACAGCGAAGATGAACGGCACCACCGACAAGGCGGCCAGAGCCAGCTGCCAGTTGGCGCGAAGCAGGATGACCGCGCTGCCGACAAGCAGGGCCAAGGCCGAGATCAGTTGCAGGAGGCCGACGCCCACAAACTGGCGCACCTGCTCGACGTCCGACGTCACTCGGGTCATCAGCTTTCCGGTCTGCGCCTGGTCGTGGTAACTGAAGGAGAGTCGCTGCAGCTTGTCGTAGATCGCGTTGCGCAGGTCGAAGGCCACGCCCTGGCTGGCGACCTCCGACCAATAGCCCTGCAGGAAGCCGAAGATGGCCCGCCCGGCGGCCACGCCGATCAGCAGCGCGCAACTGCGCCAGACCACGCCGAGGTTGAGCGCCTTGATCCCGTCGTCCACGCCCCAGGCCACCACGCGCGGCCCGACGAGGCTGGACAGGCTGCTGATCATCAGGCTGACAAAGGCGCCGAACGCCGTCAGGCGATAGGGCCAGAGGTAGCGCATTGCGCGCCGAAGGGCGGGGGGCAAGGGCATCGCTCCAAGTGGCTTGGGTGACAGGCCGAACGCATCCGGCCGACGTCAAGGGCGTGATTATAGGCCAGGGCCTCCGGATGGCGTCCGGTCGGCCATTCGCAGTGCCTTGGGTTATGATGGCGCCGATGAAGACAGCAAGGCGTCATGTCGCCGTCCTCACAATTCTCGTCCTGTACGCTGCGTTGGCCTTGACGCAGCTCGGCGGGTTGCGCTGGGATTCGGACGAGGGCATCAATTGGGCCAAGGGGCGCCTGGTTGGCGACGCCTGGC
>JBGAUA010000142.1:0-9449 GCA_044228875.1 Anaerolineae bacterium | reverse complement strand
GCCGGCCCGCCCCGGGGCCGGCGCGCCGCGTCCTGGTTCAGATGCTGCCCGGTCGCCGGCACCGCCCGAGGCTCAGGCGTTCACGTCGTCGAAGCAGTCTCGAATGCTGCGCACCAAACGCGGGAGCGGCACCCGCTCAAGGGGATGGCCGGCGAACGGGATGACCTCGAGGGAGCCTCGCGGCGCGGCAAGGGCCAGGCTCTGGCTATGCGCCAGGTCCACGCTCTCGTCCCGGTCGCCGACCATGATCCGCAGGTTCGGCGCCAGGTGGCCCATGGCTTCCGACGCGATGCCGCCTTCCCGCCCCAGGCCCAGGACCAGGTCTCGGGTGCGCTCGACCAGGGCTTCCCAGCCCTCGGCCCCGTGCCGCTCGGCCAGCCGGGCGGCAAAGCGCGGTACCTTCTCCCGAATCGCGGCGACGTCGAGATGGGCCGCTTCGCGTGCGGCCACCGCCGCATCCCAGTGAAAGAGGGTGCCCAGGGTGGCCAGGCCGGCGAAGCGTTCGGGCGCCTCCAGGGCCAGGCGGCAGGCGGCGAAGCCACCCATGCTGTAGCCGAAGACCCGCGCGGGCGCCAGGCCGTCGCGCTGGATCTTCTCCGCGATGGCGTCCTGGAAGCCCTTCATGGTGAAGCCGCTCGAAGGCGCCGCCGTCCGCCCGTGGCCGGGGAACTCCAGGACGGACACCGCGAAGTCCGGCTCCAGCAGCTCGGCCAACGGCCGCAGCTGGTCGGCGGACCCGAGGGCGCCGTGGAGCAGGAGGAGGGATGGTCGGGACATGGGCATGGCCTCGGAAGGTGACGGCGCCGCAAAGCGTTTTCGCTACAGGCTGCGGGTGAAGAAGTCCGCCAGCCGCGCTTCCTCCGCGGCCAGCACGGCCGGATCTCGCGGCGTATGTCGCTCGCTCGGCAGCACCATGAGCTCGTAGCGCTTGCCCAGGCGGTCGAGCACTTCCATCAGGCGCGCCGTATGGCGGAAGTGCACGTTCTCGTCGATCATGCCGTGGATGATGAGCAGGTGGCCGGTCAACGCGGCGGCATGCGTCAGGACCGAGGCGTCCTTGTAGCCGTCGGGGTTCACCGCGGGCGACCGCATGTAGCGCTCGGTGTAATGCGTGTCGTAGCCGTCCCAGTCGGTGACCGGCGCTCCGGCCACGCCGGCCTTGAAGACCTGGGGCGCCCGGCAGAGCCCCATCAGCGTCATGTAGCCACCGTAGCTCCAGCCGTAGATCCCCACGCGGTCGCCGTCGACCAGGCCCATGCCCTGCACCTCCCGCACGCCGTCCACCTGGTCCCGGAGCTCCAGGTCGCCCAGTCGCTCGGCGACGGCCCCTTCGAAGGCCAGGCCGCGGCGGGCGGAGCCGCGGCCGTCCACCTTCAGCACCAGGAAGCCCTGCTGCGCCAGCCGCTGGGCGCGCAGGTCCACGGTCTGGAGCCAGGTGTCCGCCACGGTCTGCGCCTGCGGACCGCCGTAGACGCTCACCAGCAAGGGCGCAGGCAGGCGCTCCGGACGGTAGAGTGCCGCCCACAGGGTCTCGCCATCGCGGGCCTTGAAGCTGAAGTGTTCGGGGGAGGGCAGGTCGATGGCCGCGGCGGCGGCGTGGACGACATGGTGGTTCCGGCCGCGTAGGACCACTTCGGGTGGTCGCGAGCGGCTCTGGTAGCTGTCCACCCAGTCCAGGCCGTCGGGCGCAACGACGGCCTCGTGCCAGCCGGCCGCCTCCGACATCCGCTCGGGCGCCCCACCGGCCAATGACAGACGCCAGATGTGGCGTTCGGTCGGTCGGCCGCCGTGCCCGGCGAACCAGACCGCGGTCGGCGTCACCCGCAGCAGCTCATCCACCGGCCAGTCGAGCGCCGTCAATGCGCCCAGGCATTCGTCCTCGCGATAGCGGTAGAGGTTGCGAAAGCCGCTGCGCTCACTGGCCCAGAGAAAGCTGCCATCGTCCAGGAAGCGCAGCATGTCGTGCAGGTTGACCCACAGCGGCGATTCCTCGATGAGCAGGGTCCGGCCCTGCCCGGTGGCGGCATCGAAGGCCCGTAGGTCGAGCCGCCGCTGATCGCGCGATTGGGTCTGGACGAAGAGCCTTCCATCCGGTGCCCAGTCCACCCGGGCCAGGTACTCCGCGTCGCCCAGATCCATCCAGACCACCGGACCTCCGGTGACCGGCACCACGCCCAGCCGCACCTTGGGGTTGGACGCGCCGGCGAAGGGGTAGCGGTGCTCCTCCACCTCCACCTGCGCCTGGCCCTGGTGCACGATGGGGTAGACGGGGATATGGCGCTCGTCGGCCTGCTCGAAAGCGATGTGGCGCCCGTCAGGTGCGATCCAGAAGCCCGAAGCGCGGTGCATCTCTTCCTGGGCCACGTAGTCGGCGAGGCCGTTGGTCAGCCCCGGAGACGCATCGAAGGTCAACCGTCGCTCGCCGGCCCAGAGCTCGCCGTCCCGCACGAAGGCCAGCAGCCGCCCGTCGCGCGAGAGCTGCGGGTCACTGACCCCCTGGGCCCGGAGCTGCCCGTCGACGTAGGCGTCGCCGCCTCGTACGACCAGGAGCACAGGAGCGTCCTTGGCCCAGGCGTAATGGGTGACGCCGGTCTCACGCAGGCGGAGGCGCTCGCGCCGGAGCGCCTCGTCGCGCGACATCGGCCCGTCGCCGCCGGCGGCGGCCAGCAGGCCCCGCTCACCGCTGTCCAGGTCCATCTCCCACAGGGACCGCGCCAGCGTGCCGGCGTCGCTGAAGAGGAAGCTGAGGCGCCGGCCGTCGGGCACGAAGGCGAAGTTGGCCGGCACGGCGGTGCCGGGTCGGGGAAAGCGGGCGAGGTCCTGGACACTGAGCTGCATGGCGGGCGAGATTGTATACCAGCCGACCGCGTCATGCGCTCAGCGCGCAAGGGGCCGCAACGGGTTCACGCCGGGATCATGGACGCGTGGCCCGCCGCGGCCTCCGGCCGCCATGTGCAGAGGGGATCCTCGCCCAGGATGTCGCCGCTTTCGGCGTAGGCGCGGGCGCGGGAGCCGCCGCAAGGCCAGCGGAAGGTACAGACGCCGCAGCGCCCGCCAAAGGCATCGGGATCCCGCAGGGCGGTGAAGAGGGGCGCCTCGCGGTAGACGGCCGCCAGGTCGTCGCGACGCACGTTGCCGGCGGCGAGCTCCAGGAAGCCGGAGGGGCAGATGTCGCCGCGATGGGAGATGAAAAGGACGCCGTTGCCGTCGCGAATGCCGGCGCCATGGGCGACGGCGGGGTGGCGGGCGGCGGTGTGGCGGGCGGCGGGAGATTGCAGGCTCGAGGTTGGATGGGACGAATGGGACGTATGGGACGTATGGGACATATCGCTGGAAGACGCCTGCACCTCATGTGGCCTATTCGTCCCATGCGTCCCATCGACCTTGCCGGCCCTACGGCCCCCACCATCCCCACGCACCCCGTCCGCCTCCCCCAGCTGTGCCACGACTCTCCGCAACTGCGGCGCCTCGGTGGTGGTGATCACGAGGCCGCGGGTCATGGCCTGGCCGCGGCGCGCCGCCAGCCATTGCAGCACCTCCTCGGCCCGCTCGGCGCTGATGGGTTCCAGCAGCTCGCCGCGGCCGACGGAGACCAGGAAGAAGAGGCTCCAGCGGGGCGCGCCGAGCGCCTGCACCAGGTCCAGGAGGGCCGGCAACTGGTCCACGGTGCGGGCGCAGACGAGGGTGTTCACCTGGAAGGGCAGCTTGACGGCCGCGGCCACTCGGGCGGCGTCGCAGGTGCGCGCGAAGGTGCCGGGGATGCCGCGGATGGCGTCATGGGTCTGGGCGTCGGCGGCGTCCAGGCTGAGGGAGATGGCCTCCACGCCGGCGTCCTTGAGGCGGCGCAGGGCCTCGGCGGTCAGCAGCGGCGTGGCGCTGGGGGCCACCGACACGCCCATGCCCCGGGCGCCGGCATAGGCGATGAGGTCGAAGAGGTCCTCGCGCTTGAGAGGATCTCCGCCGGTGAGCACCAGCCGTGGCGGCGTGGGCCCGAAGCGGGACACCTGGTCGATGAGCGCGAAGCCCTCGGCGGTGCTCAACTCATCGGGATCGGCCAGGGGCTGGGCCTCAGCCCTGCAATGCAAGCAGGTGAGGTCACAGGAGCGGGTGACCTCCCAGTACACGCGCAGCGGCGCCTGGGCATAGCGGTAGCGAGCGTTGGAATCGGTGGTGAGCATGGCGAGGATGCCTCCCGGGGCGCGCGGCAGGCAGGACGGGGCCGCACAGGAATCAGGTCTGTCAGCCTCAGCATAGGGCGGGCGACGGGGCGGGGCATCGGTCGGAAGGTGTATTGATCTGCCTGGATCAAGCCAAGCTGGATTCAACCAAGAACGGCCGTCGATGGACCTAGCTGTACCCGCCCACCTGCAAGGCGGATTCAAGTTCCACCGGACTGTGAACCAGCAAACCTCCAGCCTTGAAGTCGTCCGCATTGCGCGTCACCAGCACATCCGCACCCGCGATGCGCCCAGCCTCATGGAGCACGGCATCTTCGAAGTCCCGGAACCCCGCTACAAGTGCCAACTCGAGAACGTCGCGATCGACCGGCGCGATGGTGCACAGGGAAAGGAGCGTGCGCACGCCTTCTGCCGCTCCTTTACGTCCGGCAGCCTTGCTGACCAGATAATCGATCGTGGTGATCGATGTCGCCGAAATCACTCCTTCGATCTGCCGCCGTTCAACCCGGGCCAACAGCCGTGATGACGCATGGACGAACGGCTCCCTGTTCAGGAGGACATCGAGCAGAATGTTGGTGTCGAAAAGCACCCTCACTGGTACTTATCCTCGACGTACCGACGATAGGCGTCTTCATCCTCGCCGCTTGCCAGTCCCAAAAGGGACCTGGTCAGAGGCGGCAACTCATCAAGGTCGGACCGCACCGGGAGTCGCTCCAGGGTGGCGAGATAATCGCCGACCAAGGCGGACAAGGTCTTGCCGTGATCGCTGGCCCAACGCTTGCCGAACGCTATCAGGTTCTCGTCCAAACGAAGCGTCAATTTGGTCTGCATGCTGTCCTCCTGCCGTACAAAGTCAACATCATTATACGTCAGTCTCCATGCAGTCCCAAGCAGGGCAGCCATACCTTTCCCTCCGGCCCGGCTGGTGGCGTGGCATTGACCGCGGTCGCTGTCGTGACCGTAGACGGCGTCGCCTTCGTCGATGTCGGCACCTCGGTCGCGGGCTCGCCTGGCGACCCCGGCGTCAAGGTCACCGCCGGCCGGGGCGTGGGCGTGCCGACGACGCCCCGCTGGCGATCGAAGAAATCCAGGGCCAGGTGGTCGTAGTCGCTGTAGAACTGGTGCTCGGTGAAGCAGACGTCCAACTGCTCGGCCACCTGGGCGGCCGGCACGCCGGTGATGCCGGCGAGGGCGGCGCGCCAGTCGCTGGTGGAGGGTGGCTGGATCTGGAAGTCCAGGCGGTCGAGGAGCCCGGCGACGGTCAGGGTCTGGCGGATGTGTTCGGCCTCGGCCGGGCCGATGCCCGGGCCGCGGCGCAGGCGCAGGGGATGCAGGGGCTGGGGGGCGAGGACGCGCAGCTCCGTGGGGATGCCGCGGCGCAGCAGCTGCTGGTGGCAGGCGTAGGCGTCCTGGTTGGAGATGCGACGGTCGTTCTCCGACAGGTGCCAGGCGATGGGCACCGTGGTGGTGGCTGCAAGGCGCTGGCGGCAGCCGGCGTCGTAGACCACGGCGCCTTGCCAGCCGAGGGCATCGGCGACGCGCGACACGAAGCCGCCGCCGTTGGACATGCCGATGCCGAACGCAGGGAGGCCGGTGGGGATGGCGCCTTCGGCGACGAGGCGGGCCCGCAGGGCCTTGACGTGCTGCATGTCCGGGTTGGCCTCGGGCGGATCCACCGGACTCCACTGCGCCGCCTGGCGGTCGCCGCTCTCGGTCACGACCACGGCGTAGCCGCGGGACACGGCGTCGCGCAAGGCCTGCCAGTTCTCGGCGTTGGTCGGCGTCACCCAGCCGCGGCTGCTGCCGCCGGCGCCGTGAAAGAAGAAGAGGAGGCCGACGGGATCGGGTGGGGCGTGGAAGTAGACGTCGCGGCCGTCGACAGTACGCTGGGCGGGACGCCAATCGGGGGCGGGGGCGAAGTTGGCGCTGAGCTGCATGAAGGCGTTTCTGACCATGAAGACGGAATGCCGCGCGCGTTGATCATCGAGAGACTGAACGCTGCCGCTCCAATGGTCGAAGACCAGGCCGGGCGGATCCGGCTCCGCCCAGAGGTGGACACGGTCGCGGTCGGTGTACCAGGCATCGCTGCCGCCAAAGTCGCCCTTGCCGGCGGCGCCGCCCCGCACGTCCACATGGCCGGCATAGGCCAGGCGGGTGGGTTCGGGGGTGGGAAAGAACCAACCGACGTCTCGGTTCAAAGGCAGACCGACGTGGAAGTTGAGACCGTGCGCCCCCCAGGCGATGTCCAGCTGCTCCTGCAGGTTGGGAGCCGCCGCCCTCAGATCCGCGGGAAGCCGTCCCCAGTCGATGCCGGCGGGATCACGGAGCAGCCAACCTGCCGGGTCGAGGACGCCGGTAGCCAGCAAGGACTGATGGAGCTGAATGCTCTCGGCCGCGGTCACACCCTCGACCCGCCACAGGCTGCGCGGGAACAGTGGCCAGGGCCCGAGTTGCAGGAGATGGGCGCTGACCGACGCGTTTCCCAGGAGCCTGGCATGGCGGCGAGCAGCCTCCTGCTTGACCAGCGGATCGTCCTTGTCCGCCAGCACCCAGGCCCGCGACACCGGCGCCCATTCGGTCGGATGCCCGGCGCTACCGATCAGGACCACCTGGTCCACCCTCACGCTGGAGAGGGGCATGAAGGCGTGCGCTGCGAGATCGGCGAAGGCGGCGCCTTCGCCGATGCCGACAAGCACGACCCGGACCCCTTGGGCCCGGTGAATGGCGGTAAGCAGCCGCGTCAGGTCCGGGTTGGATGCGACATCGGTATGTTCGGTGTCCCAATGCCCTGCGACGGAGCTTTCGACGGCCAAGAGCCCGAAGTCGCCATCACTGCCCAGGCTTCGCGCCAAGGCGCGGGCCTCGGTGGATTGTTGCCAATAGCGCAGATCCTGACCGGCATCATGGAGCAGCACCAGGGTGGATCGGGCGCTATCGCTGGGTTCCGGCCGATGGATGATCGCCGTCGTTCCCATGCCGTCGACGGGTTCCCAGGCCCAAAGCGGCACGTTACGCCACCTGACCCTGAGCACCAGATCATGGTCCGGCATCGTGAACGACGCGAATGCCGGTAGCGGTTCCAGGATGTTCCGACCTTCAACCATCCAGCCGGCGAAGACCTTGGTGTCCGGCATCCTGTACGGTTCGATACGCACGGTGTCCCCCGGCGCGTAGTCGCCGCCGCCGCTGCCTTCGAAGACGGTGACATGATAGGCAGCCTGTGCGCGGGCGGCGGTCGCGGGGCGACAGGCGACGAGCGGCCCCGGACCCAACAGCGTGATGGCGAGCAGGGTTGGGTTGAACATCCAGTGATGGCGCATGGTTCTGCCTCCTTGTGCAAGACAATCATCAAAGCAATAGCATAGTCCCGAGACCGGCGTCCAGCCGTGGTGGAATCCACTGTTGGCCGCCGCTGTCTTCCGACGGCCGTTCCGGTGGTTCCGCTGGAGCCGACGCATGGTGCCACGCAGCAAGTCGCGTGCCGCGGCGTTCCGCTCGCCCTGTTCCGATTGGCCCCGCTGGCATGCCCGCCATTATCCTAAGGGCGCGGCGACCCGCTACGGCTCAGGCCTTGGCCGTCGCGGAGCGATATCGGCCGTCCCTCTTCTCCCCCCCAACAGGTGCCTCATGTCCCAGCAGCAGCCCAAGACCGCCATCCAGCCCACCCGCGCCCAGGACTACCCGGAATGGTACCTGCAGGTGATCAAGGCCGCCGACATGGCGGAGAACTCGCCGGTGCGCGGCTGCATGGTCATCAAGCCCTGGGGCTACGCGTTGTGGGAGAACATCCAGCGTACGCTGGACGAGATGTTCAAGGAGACGGGGCATGTCAACGCCTACTTCCCGCTCTTCATCCCGTTGAGCTACCTGCAGAAGGAAGCGCAGCATGTGGAGGGCTTTGCCAAGGAATGCGCGGTGGTCACGCATTCGCGCCTGGAGGCGGGGCCGGACGGCAAGCTGGTGCCGGCCAGCCCCTTGGAGGAGCCGCTGATCGTCCGGCCGACCTCGGAGACGATCATCGGCGAGAGCTTCGCCCGCTGGGTGCAGTCCTACCGCGACCTGCCGCTGCTCATCAACCAATGGGCCAACGTGGTGCGCTGGGAAATGCGCACACGGCTCTTCCTGCGCACGGCGGAGTTCCTGTGGCAGGAAGGCCACACGGTGCATGCCGACGAGGCGGACGCCCGAGCGGAGACGATGCGCATGCTGGATGTGTACGCCGACTTCGCCGAGAACCACCTGGCGATGCCGGTGATCAAGGGGCGCAAGACGGAGTCGGAGCGCTTCCCGGGCGCGGTGGACACCTTCTGCATCGAGGCGATGATGCAGGACCGCAAGGCCCTGCAGGCGGGTACCAGCCATTACCTGGGGCAGAACTTCGCCCGCTCCTCGAACATCCGCTACCAGGACGAGGCGGGGCAGATGCAGTTCGCCCACACCACCAGCTGGGGCGCCTCCACGCGGCTGATCGGCGGCATGATCATGACCCATTCGGACGACGACGGCCTGATCGTACCGCCGCGCCTGGCCCCGCAGCATGTGGTGATCCTGCCCATCTACCGCGACGATGCGGATCGTGCCAACGTGCTGGCCTACTGCGAGGCCTTGAAGACGGAGCTGCGAGCGCAGCGCCTGGGTGACGATCGCCTGCGGGTGACCATCGACGACCGGGACCTGCGCGGCGGCGAGAAGACCTGGAGCTGGGTCAAGAAGGGCGTGCCGCTGCGGGTGGACGTGGGTCCGCGCGACATGGCGGCCGGCTCGGTCTTCGTGGCGCGGCGCGACACGGGCGAGAAGGAGAGCGTGGACCGCGGCGAGTTCGTGGGCACGGTGGTGGCCCGACTGCAGGCGATCCAGGACAACCTGCTGGCGCGCGCGAAAGCCTTCCGGGCGGAGCATACGCGGGTCATCGACAGCAAGGAGGCGCTCTACGCCTGGTTCACGCCGCAGGGCGCGGACAAGCCGGAGATCCACGGCGGCTTCGCCCTCTGCCACTGGAACGGCTCGGCCGAGGTGGAGGCGCAGCTCAAGGAAGACCTGAAGGTGACCATCCGCTGCATCCCGGTGGCGGGCGAATGGGGCTATGACGATGCGCCCGGCCGCTGCGTGATGACGGGCGAGGCGAGCGTGGGGCGGGTGGTGCTGGCGAAGGCGTATTAGGGCGATGGCTGATCATGAGGCGGCGGCCGATCACCAGGCGTTCCCGGTGGCCATCGGGGCGCTGGTCGACAAGTTCCGCGCACAAGAGGCTTTGTACCGCAGCCCGGACTA
>JBGAUA010000141.1:9230-9504 GCA_044228875.1 Anaerolineae bacterium | reverse complement strand
TGGATCTCGGCGGCCAGGCCCTGTGGCGCTGGGACGACCCCGCGGATGAAGCTGCGCTGCGCTGGACCTGGACGACGACCGATACCCAGCGCGTGGCTCTCTGGGATCTGGCATCCGGTCCACAAGGCCTGCTCTGGACCGTCAACCGCAGCACCGACAGCCTGGAGCTCCGTGACCTGGACACCGGCCGGATCACCGGCGCCTGGTCCTTGCCGGGCAGGCCGGTACGCGTGGCCGCCGACAGCTCCGGCCACGCCTTCGTGCTGAACGCCTT
>JBGAUA010000141.1:0-9220 GCA_044228875.1 Anaerolineae bacterium | reverse complement strand
CGCCGACGGGCGGATGCTGGCCGCCTTCGACGCTCGCGGCGACGCGCCGGAGTCCGGCGGCCCGGCGGACCTGACCGTCGACCAAACCGGGCGCGTGCTGGTCGGCGACAGTTCCCGATCGGCGGTGCGCGTCTACGCCCCGGACCCGTCCGGCCAACCCGGCGCGCTGCCGGATTTCGCGCCGCGCTGCCGGGCCGTGGGCGACAAGTTCGCCCAGCCCACGCGACTGCTCCTGGGCCAGACCACCGCCCTCACCCTGCGCATCGGCGGCGATTGCCCCGAGGTGGAGGGTCGCGCGGACGTCGTGCTGGTCATCGACTATTCCGGCTCCATGTCCGGCGCCCCCTTGGATGCGGCCAAAGCGGCCGCCGAGGCCTTCATCGCCGGGATGGACCTGGCCCGGGACCGCATCGGCGTCGTAGGCTTCAACCAGGACGCGGACCTCCGCCAGGGCCTTACTGACGATGGACTGGCCGCCATCGATGCCGTGCGCGCCCTCGTGGCCGGCGGCGGCACGGACATCGCCGCGGGCGTGGACGAGGCGCGGCTCGAGCTGACGGGACCGCGGCGGCGCCTGGGCGCCGGCTCGGTGATCGTGCTGCTCACGGACGGCGGCTCGAACGTCGCCCAGGCCCTTCGCGCGGCCGACCAGGCCCGACTGGAAGGCGCACGCTTGTTCACGGTGGCCTTCGGCGCCGGCGCCAACGTCGGCTTGCTCGCCCAGATGGCCAGCGCGCCGGGGGACGCCTATGTGGCGCCGAGCGCCGCCGAGCTGGCCCGGGTCTACCAGGTCATCGCCGCCCGACTGCGCGCGGGCGTCCTCTTCGGCAGCCTGACCGTGACCGACGAGATCCCCCGCAACATGGCCTATGTGCCGGGCAGCGCCCAACCGCCGGCGCAGTTGAGCGGCCAGCGCCTCGTCTGGACCCTCGCCGACCTGCCCTTGGACCGACCGACCGAGCTCGGCTACCGCCTGCGGCCGCTGGAAACCGGCACCCATCCCACGAACGTCTTCGCGGTGGGCGAAGGACTGGACGGCCTGGGTCAACCAGGCCGCGTCGACTTCCCGGTGCCCGTCGTCGAGGTGGGCGCGCCCAGCCCCACCCCCGGCCCCAGCCCGACCACAGGCCCCAGCCCGACGGCGTCGAACACGCCCACGCCCAGCCCGACGCCGCGGCCCATCTACCTGCCCTGGCTGCGTCGGGAGCACTGCCCCAAGCGTATCCAGCGCGCGGACGTGGTGCTGGTCGTGGACACGTCGGACAGCATGTTGGATGTCAGCCGCGCCGGTCGCACCAAGCTGGCCGCGGCCGTGGAGGCGGCGGGCCGCTTCGTCCGCCTGATGGACTACGGTGCGGGCGACAGCACTGCCGTGGTGGCCTTCAATGCGGATGCGCTGCCGCGATTGCCGCTCAGCCGCGACCGAAGCGCCATCCTCGCCGCCCTGGACCGCCTGCCTCAGGCCAGCGGAACGCGCATCGACCTGGGCTTGCTGGCGGCCGGGCAGGTGTTGGCCGGCACCGAGCGCAACGCGGCCAACGCCGCCGTGGTCATCCTGCTCACCGACGGTCGCCCCACCGGCACCTCCACCGCGGCTGTACTGGCCGCGGCCGAGGCACTGCACCGAAGCGGCGCCATCGTGTACAGCATCGGCTTGGGCCAGGACCTTGACGCCGCACTTCTGGGCGCCATCGCCCGCGAGCCGGAACGCCTGCTGCTGGCCCCCGACGCCGAGGATCTGGCGCAGGTCTACGAACAGATCGCCCGCACCCTGCCTTGCGACGGGCCATAGGAGCCGATGATGCCCACGTCCGCCTTGCGCCGTCCCCCGGCTTCCCTTGAGCCATTCGCGTTGCGCCCGGCGCTGCCGCGCCGACCGTCGGCGGCGCGGCGCCGGATGCTGGTCGCCGGCCTCGCGGGCGCGGCGCTCCTGATCGCCGCGGTCAGGTCCCTGACCGCGGCGGAAGGACGCGTCCCGTCCCGACCGAGCCAGACCGGGCCCGGCGAAGCCTACCGCCTCGCCGACACCTGGCAGGGCGGCAGCCGGCAGGGTCCCGCCGACACCATGTTGGCGCCGGCAGGGATCGACGCGACCGCCGATGCCCTCTACGTGGCCGACAGCGGCAACGACCGCATCGACGTACTGGGCTACGACGGCAGGCTCCTGGCCAACCTCGGCAGCCCGGGCTCCGGTCCGGGCCAGCTGTCCGAACCACGCGACGTGGCCGTGGCGGCGGGAATGGTGCATGTCGCCGATCGGGGCAACGCGCGCATCGTCCATCTCGGCCTCGACGGCACGGCCAAGGGCGAATGGCCGCTTCCGGAGGGCCTCCTGCCCTGGGGCATCGCCGCCGGAGGGGGCAAGGTCTATGTCTCGGTGCCCGAGCGCGGCCTCATCCTGGTGCTGGCCAACGGCCGGGAAGAGGCTCGCTGGACCGTTGACGGCGAGCCTCGCGGGCTCGACCTGGGCCCCAACGGCGCGCTCTTCGTGGCCGAGCAGCGCGGCCGGGCCATCCTGCAGCTGGACGCTGCGGGCGCGGTGGTCAAACGCCTTGTGCAGGCCAAACCGGAGTACGCGCCCCAGGATCTGTCGGTGGATGATAACGGCGACCTCTACGTCCAGTCGGCCGGTGCCATCCTGTGGATCAAGAGCGGCATGACGGACAGCCAGCAGGCCCTTTTCATGGAGGGCATGAAAGGCGTGACCCATTGGCCGCGCAAGGGCGTCTTCGCGACCATCGCCAGTTCGGCGCGCGCCTGGCACGGCATCATCGGTTTCGGCTGGCAGCCGCGCAACGGCGACGCCATCGCGGTCTGGCCGCGCTTGGGCTTCCCGGAGGGCCGCCTCGTGGCCCCTCACGCCATCCATGCCGGCATCGACGGTAGGATCTGGGTTCTGGACGCCTGGCCGCGACTGCAGGCGTTTCAGCCCGACGGCACGCCGGCCGACCATCTGGTGCCCCAGTTCACGCCCAGCCGGTCCTTCCAGCCCATTGACCTGACGGTCAGCCCGGCCGGCGAGCCGATGGTGGTGGAGGCGCGCTGGCTGCATCGTCTGAGCCCCACCGGCCTGCCGCTGCAGTCCCTGCGCCTCCGCGCCGGCGTGACCGAGCAATGGGCCACGGCCATCCAGTTGCGCGACCAGGGTCGACGGCTGACGGTACTCGACAGCGCCGCACCCGCCCTGCGCCACTACGGCATCACCCAGACCCTCAGAGTCCTGGACCGCGAGCTCTTGACCCAGACCTTCAGCCAGACCTGGACGCTGTGGTGGGACATCGCCGCCGCGGATGAAGCGCCCGATGGGCGCGTGTATGCCGCTCACCGCGGCCGGAACCGGGTAGAGGTACTGGCGGCCGGCCTGCCGGCGGGCGGCTGGGCCACCGCTACGCTGCCGCGGCGCCTGGCGGTGGGACCCGACGGCGCGGTGTTCGTCCTGGGCATCGACGGGGTGGTGAGCAAGTACCGTCCGGATGGCGGCCTGCTGGCCGCGTGGGATGCCGGCGCCTATTCCCCATCCGGCAGCGACGTGGTGGACCTCACGGTGGACGACAACGGCCGGGTGTACACCGTGGACAGGGCCGCGGACAAGGTCCAGGTCTGGGCCTTGGATCCGGGCGCCACGCCGGAGCCCATCAAGGAGCGGCGCGGCGGCTGCCGGTTGGCGGGCGACAAGCGGGCCCTGCCGGACAGCCTGGTGCTCGGCGGGCAGGCCGAGGTGACCCTGCAGGTCGGCGGCTCCTGCCCGGACGCCGGTCAGGGTGTGGATATCGTCCTGGCCATCGACCGCTCCTTCTCCATGATGGAGAACAACAAGATCACGGATACCATCGCCGCGGCCTTGGCCTTTGCCGACCAGGTTGATATGGCCCGGGACAGGCTCGGCCTGGTGACCTTCAACAACGGTTCGGCGCTGGCGCAAGGCTTGACCGCCGACCGCGACGCGGTCAAGCGCGCCATCATGGCGATCAAGCCCGCCGGCGGCACCAACATCGCGGCTGCGATCGAAACGGCGGGCGCTGAGCTCCTCGGCCCGCGGTCGCGCGACATCGCGCGACCGGTGCTCATCCTGCTCACCGACGGCAAGGACGACCAACCGGATGCCGTCCTGCGCATGGCCGAACTGGCCAAGGACGCCGGCGTCCGGCTGTTCACCATCGGCTTCGGCGAAGTGGACCCGATGGTCATGGTGCGTTCGGCCAGCAGCCCTGAAGACAGCTTCTACGCCCCCGACGCCACTGCCCTGGGCGGCATCTACGCCGAGATCGCTCGGCGCCTGTCGGCGACGGTGCTGGCCCGCAGCCTGACCGTCACCGACGAGCTGCCGTCCGACATGCGCTTCGTCGGCCCCAGCGCCGGGCCGACCCCGCGGGTGACCGGCAACACGCTCAGCTGGACCTTCACCGATCTGCCCTTCGACGGCCTGTCCATGTCGTATCGCGTGCAGCCGCAGCAGATCGGTCGCCGGCCGACCAATGTGCGGGCCTGGGCCGAATTCGTCGATGGTCTGGACGAGCCCGGCGACCTGACCTTCCCGGTCCCGGTCGTGGATGTGCTCAGCCAGCCGCCGCCGCCCACCCGCACCCCGACGCCGCGCCCCACGACGACGCCTTCCACCACCCCCACCGCAACGCCGCGGCCGGCGGAACCCATCTTCCTGCCCTTGGTGGTCTTCCAGCGCTGCCAGGACAAGACGGTGTTCGCCGACGTGATGCTGGCCATCGACACCTCCGGCAGCATGGCCCAGCCTTCTGCCGACGGCCAGCGAACGCGATTGCAGGTGGCCGCCGAAGCCGCGACGCAGTTCGTGACCCTGCTCCTGGCGGAACAGGGCAACCAGGCCGGCGTGGTGACCTTCGACCAGGACGCTCGGCTCCTGGCCCCCTTGACCGGCGATGCCGCCCAGTTGCAGATGGTTCTGGCCGGGCTTCAGAGCGTCCATGGCACCCGCATCGACAGGGGGCTGCAGGAGGCGGCCGCCGAGCTCTCCGGACCTCGAGCCCAGCCCGAGGGCAACCATGTCATCGTCCTGCTCACCGACGGGCGGGTGGACATCGATCCGCAGCAGGTTGTGGCGGCAGCCGACATCGCCAAGGGCGCCGGTATCTCTGTGGTGGCCATCGGCCTGGGCAGCGACGCCGACGTGGACTTCGATCTCCTGGGACGCATCGCCAGCGGCCCGGACAAGGTCTTCCGCGCTCCCAGCACCAGCGAGCTGCGCCTGATCTACAGCCAGATCGCCTACACCATCCGCTGCCCCAACCTGGACTGGCCATAGTCGCACCACGGAGGTCATCGAGCGTGGCCGGGTGCCGTGTCGGAACCCCGCCGATTCCCTGCGCGGTTTCCTACCGCCCGCGCTTGGCGGTATAGTTGTCTGTCTTCAGCCCCGTGTTGGGTGGGGGCGAAGCAACGGGGCGTAGCGCAGTCCGGCAGCGCGCGGCGTTTGGGACGCTGAGGTCAGAGGTTCAAATCCTCTCGCCCCGACTGGTCGCCCTTCTTGGGCCGGCATCATTCTCGTCTCGCGGGTGTTGCTCAATGGTAGAGCTCCAGCCTTCCAAGCTGGCCGTGTGGGTTCGATTCCCATCACCCGCTCCTTGTCACGGTGGCGGCGCCCAGCCAAGGGCCCATAGCTTAGCGGTCAGAGCAGCCGGCTCATAACCGGTTGGTCCCAGGTTCAAATCCTGGTGGGCCCACCTCGCCGACCTGCGCATTCCACCCGCATCTGGGTGGTCCGCCTCGCCCTGAACCTGCTGAATGAAGGAGTCTGCCATGAGCTGTGAAGCCGCTCGCCGTACCATCGTGCTGCTCGGCCTGCTCGTGCCGTTGGTCTCGATCGGCGCCCACAGGGCAAGCGCCGCGCCTTCGACGCAAGGGGGAACCGGTCTGGCCTGCGCCTGGGAGAAGCTGGCCCCGCAGTCACCGCTGATCTACTACATGGCGACCACCTATGACAGCACGGGCCGCAAGGCCTACAGCTACGGTGGTATCAACCAGGCCGGTCAGGCCGTGGACAACGTGTCGGTGCTGGATCTCTCCAACGCCGACCTGTCGAAGGCGCGCTTCGTCAACGCCAGCACGGTCGGCTCGCGCCGCCTCAGCTACGGCGCGGCCGCCGCCTTTCGGCCGGCCGGCGATGCCTCTGCCGTGTACTTCATTGGCGGAGCCGACCCGAACGGTGACGGCAAGAACCAGGTGCAGGTGCTGACGCTCAAGACCAACACCTGGCGGAACACGGTGCCCTCCGGCTCGGTGGACCGCATCTTCTCCGCCGCGGTCTATGTCCCCGGCCATGACGTGATCGTGGTCCAGGGTGGCACCAAGCGCTGCCCGCTCGACGGCGGCATGCCGGCCCAAGGGGACTGCCAGGGAGAGAACCTGGGCACCAGCTTCCTGAAGGTCGACGACACGACCGGTGAGCTGCGCTTCCTGCCGGGGCCCAAGGGCGGCCCCCAGAATCTCGTGGGTTCAACCCTGGTCTACGAACCGTTGGGCAAGCAGGTGCTGTCCTACGGCGGCAGCCCGGACAACAACCTCGCCGAGGCTCGCGTCTTCAGCCTCGACCTGGCGGATCCCGACCTCTCCAAGGCCACCTGGAAGGCCATGACGGTCGAGGGCGCCCGTCCGCAGGGCCGCTACCTTCACAGCGCCGCCTACGACACGACGCGCCGGATGATGGTGGTGCAGGGCGGCATTCGGGTTGCCGGGATGAGCGACAGCGAAAACGTACTGACCGATACCTGGGCCTTGGACCTGGGCTCGGTGACAGCCCGCTGGGTGAACTTGAGCGCCGCGCTGCGGGACCTGGTGGGCGGCGCAATGGTCTACCCCGCCCACCATGCGAAGCCGATGCAGTTCGGCGGCCGGACGCAGTACAAGAGCCGCACCGCTCCGGTGCAGACGGCCAACCGCGACCTCAGCGCCCTCGGCTGCCAGACGGCGCCCACGCCGACGCCCGAGCCCACACGGGTCCCCATCGACGTGGGAGCGCCCAAGGTCTGCAGCGGCCTGCTGGGGAAGGTACCGGTCGCCATCATCAACAACGCCATGGCCAACCCGCAGGACATCGGCGGCTTCGGCGAACCGGGCAACCCGGCGCTGCCTCCAGGCCCGATCAACCCGCCGAAGACCTATCTCGGCCTTCAGAACACCGGCGTGCCCTTCCACCCGCTGTTCAACTCGGTGATCTTCAAGTCGGCATGTCCTTGATCGCGTCCGGTAGTGATGCCGCATCCGCTTGAGCCAGAGACCTGACGGCCGCCAGCAGCAACCATTGCGCGGCCGCCAGGTCAACCAGGAAGAAGTGGTTGTCCACCAGCCCGTGCGCCAGGACATAGGCCTGCATGCCGATCAGGCCCCAGAGCCAGGCTTCGTGTTCGTCCTCGCGTGACCAGCGCCGCGCTGTAGCGGCTTGGCGCAAGGCCATGGCGGCAGTGCCCATCATCAGCATGCCGATCGCCAGGCCGGGCAGGCCCAGCCTTGCGGCCCAGTCCAGGAAGAGGTTGTGCGGATGGCTGAGGGACCGCTCCTGCACCACGTCCCGCTGCACGTAGCGATCCCGATAGGCATAGAGGAAATTGTCGGGACCGACGCCCGTCCATGGATGGTCGGCGACCATCGCCACGCTCGACTGCCAGAGTCGCCAGCGGATGTAGGCAGTGGAACCGGGCGCGAGGCTGAGCGTCCCCCGCAGCCGCTCGCTGGCCAGCAGGGGGGACAGGAGGAGTGTCAAGGCCGCCGCCACGGCGATGATCGCGGCAGGCAGCTTCCCCGTCCGACGACGGCCGCCGCCGGCCGTCGTCATGGAGCGGCCTCGGCGTCGCCAGGCCAGGACCGCCACCAACCCCAAGGCCGGCAGACCGAGCACCCAGCTTCCGCGCGAGAAGGTCGCCAGGAGTCCAACCCCGATCAGTGCGGCCGGCACCCAGCGCCATAGGGCCGACCCGCGCGGGCGGGCAGCCACCCCTGCCGCGACCGCCAGCGGCAGGATCCGCCCCAGCCACAGCGCCAGATTGTTGGGTGAGCCGTAGGGACCGCGGGCCCGCAACACACCCTCTGCCGCCACAGCCGAAGCCAACTGGGTGTCGACGTTCCACCCGGCGGCAGAGAGCGCCGTCAGCGGCAGCCCCACCAGGCCCAGCGCCGCGGCGGCGGTCGCCCCGCCTACCAGGCCCAGCAGCGGCTGGCGCATCGCCGTCCAGCCGTCGGCGCAGTGACGGAGCAGGAGGAAGAAGAGCGCCGGCTCCATGATCACCGTCCGCCATTCGAACCAGGCCGTGCCGGAGTACCGCGCGTGGGCCGCGGCCACTGCCCCCCACCCGGTCAGCAGCAGCACCAGACCCAGGTCGCGTCGGCGCCGATCCACAACCCGCGCACCAACAGGAGACATTTCCCGCGATCCAAGCGCCAGTCCGCGCAGCAGGCAGGCGACCAAGGCAATGAGCAACAGACCCTCGAAGGGAAGGACCGGCCTGGACCACAGTCGCAGCCGCAGCGTGTCATGCCAGGGCAAGATGGCCGGGGCAACGGTCAGGATGGCAATGGGATGCAGCAGTCCGACCAGCCCCAAGACCAACAGACAGACCAGACCGGGCCCGGAAGGCAGGGAGGCGTTGGCCAGCACCAAGGCGAAGGCCAGGCCCACGGCGCGCCACCCGGCCAGCTTCGCGGCGGCCTGCACGATCCGACGGCCCTTTGCCTGGAACAGCGGAATGCGGTCGAGCCATGGTGGCAATTCGCCGGTCGACGGCGCCGACACGCCACCCCGCCAACCGCCCAGGAGCAACGCCAGGCCGACGAGGGCAGCTGCTAATCCGGGAACCGCCGGCCACCAGGGCGCCAAGGCAGCGTGATGCCGCCTGGCTGCCATCAGATTGGAGTCCACGGCCGGCGCCAACGGCTCTGCCGCGATCTGCGATGCCCAACTTCCCAGCGCGGTCAACGCAGCCTCTGGACCGTCGCCAAGCCACAAGCGGTAACCCGATGCGCTGTCCGAAGCTCGGACCCCGGGGTCGTCGTGGCGCAGGAACAAGGGTCCGGCCCAAGGCCAGGAACCGCGAGCGAGACGCCAGGCGGCATCGAGTTCAGTGACGGCCGACGCAGGTGTCCACGCGCCCCAAGGGCTTGAGCGCCCATCCACGGTCAGGCGCCATCCGGCGGCCAGGAGCCAGACCGGCTTGTCGGCCAGACCGCGCCGCACGAGGATATCGCGATAGAGCTC
>JBGAUA010000140.1:0-9593 GCA_044228875.1 Anaerolineae bacterium | reverse complement strand
CGCCTGGGACCGGATCGCCGTTGGGATCCTGCTGTTGTGGTGGTATGCGGGACGGGGCTTCGTTCAGCCCTGAGCGACTGTGGCGTGAAGGTGGTCAGCCCACCTCCCCTCTCCCTTCGCCCCGGCCCCCCTCCCACAGCCGGCGCATCTCCGCCGATCGCTCCAGCAGCTCCGCCAAGGTGCCCGTGTCCTCCATCCGCCCGTCCTTGAGCAGGAGGATGCGGTCGGCGCGCAGCAGGGCCGGCCGGCGATGGGAGACCACCAGGCAGGCGGGGCGCTCAGGGACGTCCGCGCCGCCGCCGGTCTCGGCGCCGAAGATTCCTTCCCACAGCCGTGCCTCCGTCTCGATGTCCAATGCGCTGGACAGGTCGTCGAAGACCAGCAGCTGCGGGCGGCGAACGAACATCCGCGCCGCGGCCGCGCGCTGCAGCTGGCCGCCCGAGAGCTTGACCCCGCGCGGGCCGACCACCGTGTCCAGTCCGGCTTCCAGGCGGCCCAGGTCTTCGTCCAGCACGGCCATAAGGACGGCGTCCATGACGGCCTCGTCACTGTCAGGCCGGCCCATGAGCAGGTTCTCGCGCAGGGTGGCGCTGAAGAGCCGCGGCGCCTGCGGCGTGTAGGCCGCGCGGGGCGGCACCATGAAAGCCCCCGCATCGAGCACCGGCCGGCCGTTCCATAGCAGTCGACCCTCCTGTGCCGACAGCAGGCCCAGGAGCGCGCGCAGCAGCGTCGTCTTGCCTGAACCCACCCGACCCGTGACCACCACGAACTCCCCGGCGCGCACCGTCAGGTCGATGCCTGATACCCCATGGCCGCTGCTGGGATGCCGGTATCCCAGACCCATCAACTCCAGTCGCTGGAGGCGGTCCCCTTCGGCCAGGGCCGGCGGCGGTGGAACCACCGCCGAACGCGTCAGGTCCAATGGGCGGTGGGCCACCACGGCCGCGGCCGGGGCACCGCCCATGAGCGACCGCAGGCGATCACGCGACACGCCGGCCTGCTTGTGCCAGGCCAGCATGTTGCCCACGGCGAACATGATCTCCGTCACCCGGCCGAGCAGCAGGACAAAGAGGGCCAGATCCCCCACCGTGAAGCTTCCGGCGCGAAGGAGGCTCGCCGAGAGCAGCAGGATCAGGCCCGTGCCGATGCTCTGCGCTGAGCCGAAGAGCGTGTTGAGCAGGGCGGTCAACAGGGTGTCCTTGAGCGCCGCCTGTCGCCGCGTCTCGTTGAGCGCCTGGAAGTGGCCAAGCACCGGCTCCTCAGCCGTCGACGCCTTCACTGCCAGAATGCCGCCATAGACATCGCCCAGGAAGCCCGTCACCCGGCTGGTGGCCCTGCGGCTGGCCAGCCGGTAGCGCTCCAGGCGCGTCTTGAGCACATGCACCACGAAGACGATGATGATCAAGGGAGCGAAGACCACCAAGGTCATCCGCGGCTCGATGCTCAGCAACATGACCAAGGACACCAAGCCGCCGATGGCCATGCCCGCCAGGTCCACGGTCCATTCGGTGGCGAAGCGCAGGTCGTCGACATCGTCGCGAAAGCGGCTGACGGCCTTGCCCGAAGACTCAGTCATCGCCTTGGCCCCCGGCTGGTCCAGAACGTAGCCGAGCAGGTTGATGCGCATGAGGGCGGAGATCTGCTCGATGAAGTCGACGTTGACCAGGATGCCGCCAAGGATGGCCAGGATGCGTGCCGCCCCGATGCCCACCAACACCGCCAGGAGGCCGCCGAGGCCGAGGCCTGCCGGCGCCGAACCGGTCAGCTGGTCGAAGATCGCCTTGATCACCAGACCGGAAGCCACCGGCAGGCTCCAGACCAGGCCCCAAAGCAGGGCGTCGACCAGCCACATGCCGGGCCGGAAGGCCGCCAGGCGGCCGGCCATGCGCCAGGTGCCCATGTTGCCCTCAGGCGGAAGGGCGATGTCTTTCGACGTGTCGATCAGGTCCAGGCGACCGATCATGCCAGCACCTCCAGCAAGGGGTCGGCGCCGTTGCCACCCCGCGAATGTTCATGTCCCAGGGCCATCAGGCGACTGAAGCGCGAGCTGGGATCGGCCAGCAGGGCCAGTCGCTCGCCCGCCTCCAGCTGCCGCCCGTCCTCCAGGATGAGGATCCGGTCGCAGCGGGCCACGGTGCCCAGACGATGGGCGATGACGATGCCCGTCCGACCCGCCAGCAGCTTGTCCACCGCTCGCTCGATGCGCTGCTCGGTGGCAGGATCCAGGCGGGCCGAGGCCTCGTCCAGAATGACCAGACCTGGATCGCGCAGGAAGACCCGGGCAAAGGCCAGCAGCTGGGCCTCGCCGGCGGAGAGGCCGCCGGCACCCGCTTCCAGCTCGGTGTCCAGCCCCTGCGGCAGCGCCGCGAGCCAATCGGTCAGGCCCAGGTCGCTGAGCGCGGCGTGGATGCGCTCGTCGGAGATCTCCGGGTCGAAGAAGCGCAGGTTCTCGCGCACCGAGGCGCCCAGTACCTGCACGTCCTGGGTCACCAGCCCGATGCGCTGCCGCAAGCCCGCCAGGTGGGCCTCGCGCAGCTCCACCCCGCCCAGTCGCACGGAGCCGCCATCGATGTCGTAGAGCCGAAAGAGCAGACGCGACAGCGTCGTCTTGCCGCTGCCGGTGCGTCCCAGTAGACCCAGCACCTCGCCTGGCACGAGCTTGACGTTCAGGTTGGCCAACGCGGGCCGATCTGGAACGTAGCCAAAGTCCAGGTCTTGGATGTCCAAGCCCAGGGCGCCACCAGGAAGGGCCAATCCGCCCTCCGGCCGCTGGCGGACGGGGAGCTGGAAGAGCTCCACCACCCGCTTCATCGCGCCGCCGGCCCGCTGGATCTCCTCCAGTTGGTGGCTCAGCTGCTCGATGGGCTCGCGCAGCTTCTCGGTGTAATGGAAGATGAGGTAGACCGTACCCACGGTGATTCCGCCGGCGGTGAAGAGCCAGGCGCTCATGCCGAAGGCCAGGGCGTTGCCCATGGTGAAGAGGGCGATCGTGCCCACCCAGACCGCGGAGCCCAACATGCCGGCCCGCTGATGCAGGCGACGGTAGTCGCCGCTGCGATCAAGGAAACGCGCCAACACCCAGTCGCGGGCTCCTGAGGCGCGGATGTCCTCAGTGCCGGCCAGCTTCTCCTCCAGGAAGCCGAAGAGCTCCGCCGAGGCCTCTCGCACCCTGGTCCAGGCCGGCACGGCGATGCCCGCCGCGCGGCGCAGGCCCAGGCTCGCCACCAGGACGAAGGCGGCGAAGGCCGCGCCCAGGCGCCAGTCCTCGCGGGCGAGGAGCACGAGGACGCCGATGGTGACCAGGACGTTGGAGGCCACCTTGAGAAAGGTGTCGCTCATCAGGTTGGAGAGCGCCGTCACATCGCCATCGACGCGCTCGATCATCTTGCCCGGCGTCTGGCCGTGGTGGAAGTCCATTCCCAGGCGCAGGGTATGTCGCGTCAGGTCGGCGCGCATGCGGTTGGTCGCTCGCCAGCGCAGGTCCTGGCCCACGTATGCGCCGGCCGCCTGGGCCGACTCCTTGACCAAGGCCAGGAGCAGGAAGGTCAGGGCCAACCGGCCGAGGTCGGCGATCGGCACGCTGCCCTGCGCACCGTCGATGAAGCGCCGCATCAACTGCGGCACGTAGAGGTCAAGGCCCACCGTGCCGAAGGTGAGAACGACCAGGGCCGCCACCCGCCGGCCTTCGGGTCGGAGGTAGGTTCTGAGCATGGTCAGGGTGGAGCGCCGATCGGGCGCGCCCAACGCTGGCGCCATGGGATGTCTCCTTGAGGCGGACGCGCGGGTCCGTTCGGGTACGGCGGAACCACAGGCACTGCCGCTGCCTGGCCCGCTGGACTGTCGCCGGGGCTGGAAGCGATCGCGGCCGCACCGTCGGTCCGACGGGTCGGGGAGCTGCCTGGCTCCCCGACCCGTCGGCCTATGCCGGCAGGGATCGCCAGCGGAAGGTGATTGCCCGCCGGCCCCGCCGCGCATAGCGCTCCTCAAGGGATGCGGCGCGCCCAGGGGCGGTCGTCGGCATGGCTCGGTCGCCGTCGCGGCGACCGGGGGCCATCGGGCTGTTCTGCAGGACGAAGCTGAGCTGGAGGCTCTGCTGGAGGGTCATGGTGATGCTCCTGAGCTGGCTGTTCAAGGATAGGATGGTCCGGGTCCGGCGTGGCTCGACGTTCAGATCACGGCGTGCAAGGGGGTCGTTCAACGATGGGAGGAGTTCAACGAAGAGGTTTCCGAGCGGAGGGCCTGGCAAGCAAAATCGCCACGGAGCCCCCCGTGGGGTCCGGGGGCGTTACGCGAACTTGCAGCGACCTCAATCGGTCGGCGGCCAGAACGAAAAACGCCACGGGACCCTTACCGGTGCCCGTGGCGCTCGATGAGCGGCCGCAAGAAGATCAGGCGGTCGTCAGTTGAGCGTCGCCGGGCACAAGCCGGTGGTGGGGGCAGTTACGCCCCGGGTGCGAACATCGTTCATCGTGCTTGTGCCTCCTTTCTGAAGAGATGCTGCCAGTCTAGCCAGGCGACGCCGCAAAGTCAACGCCTCCTGCGGTCTGCTACGACTTTTGGAGCATTTACAGGCACCAGACAACCTCTACCACAGCCTCTGCTACCCCCTTGGAGGTAGCTCGAGGGCTCTGGTCCGCAGTGTCGCCGCGCCGATTCGGAGCCCTCTCCGCGGCCTGCGGCCGCCATGAGGTGGCGCGTATGCGTCGCGGCGGCGGCGCCCGGACACTTGCCAGGGCTCGCGCCGCCACCTATGCTCCCCGTCCACCGCCGCACGCATCGACCGCCGAGACGCCATGACCACCCTCGATCGCATCCACGACCTCGTCCGCCGCACCTGGGGACACGACGCGCTGCGCCCGCTCCATCTGGACGCCATCCAAGCCGGGCTCGACGGGCGTGATTCCCTGGTGGTCCTGCCCACCGGCGGGGGCAAGTCCCTCTGCTACCAGGTGCCGCCCCTGGTCGCCGGGCGCCTCGACCTGGTGGTCTCACCGCTCATCGCCTTGATGAAGGACCAGGTGGACGGCCTGGTGGCCAATGGCTACGGCGCGGCGGCCCTGCACAGCCTGATGAGCGCCGCCGAGCAGCGCGCGGTCGAGGCACGGCTTCTGGCCGGAGAGCTCAGGCTGCTCTTCGTGGCTCCCGAGCGCCTCGTGAGCGAGCCCTTCCTGGCCCTCCTGCGGCGCGTCGAGATCGGCGCATTCGCCATCGACGAAGCGCATTGCATCAGCCAGTGGGGCCACGACTTCCGCCCCGAGTACCGCCAGCTGGCCCAACTGCGCACCCGCTTCCCCGGCGTGTCCATGCACGCCTTCACCGCCACGGCCACCGAGCCGGTGCGCGCGGACATCGTCGCCCAGCTGGGCCTCAGGGACCCGCTGATCATCGTCGGCCCCTTCGACCGGCCCAACCTCAGCTACCGCATCCAACCCCGGCTGGACCGCGAGGGCCAGCTGCTGGAGCTCCTGCGCAGCCGCAGGGGCCAGGCAGCCATCGTCTACTGCCAGAGCCGCGCCGACACCGAATCGCTGGCGGCGACGCTTCAGGCGGCGGGCATGCGAGCGGCCGCCTACCACGCGGGGCTGGACGGCGCGCTCCGTCAACAGGTGCAGGAGGCCTTCCTGTCGGAGCGCCTGGACGTGGTGGTGGCCACGGTGGCTTTCGGGATGGGCATCGACCGCAGCGACGTGCGGCTGGTGGTCCACGTCGCGGCGCCGAAGAGCATCGAGCATTACCAGCAGGAAACGGGCCGCGCCGGCCGCGACGGCCTGCCGGCGGACTGCGTTCTCCTGTACTCGGCGGCGGACGTCCTGCGCTGGGAAGGCCTGCTGGCCAAGCGCGCTCAAGAAGGCGAGCTGACACCGGAAGGCCTCGCGGGGCAGCTGGCGGCCCTGCGCGGCATCCAACGCTTCTGCGGCGGCGCGGTCTGCCGCCACCGCGCGCTCTCCGAGCATTTCGGCCAGCCCTATCCCAAGGACAACTGCGGCGCCTGCGACGTCTGCCTGGGCGAGGTGCGCTTCATGGAGGACGGCACGGTGGTGGCCCAGAAGCTGCTGTCGGCGGTGGCTCGCACCGGTGGGCGCTTCGGGGTCACCCACGTGGTAGCGGTCCTCGCCGGCGCGCAGACGGAGACGGTTCGCCGCTGGAACCATGACCAGTTGAGCGTCTACGGCCTGCTCAAGGAACTGCCGCGACCGGCCATCACCCAGCTCCTGTACCAGCTCCTGGACCAGGGCCTGCTGCGCCAGACAGAGGGGGATCGGCCGGTCGTCACCCTGGGTGACGACGCCGCCGCGGTACTGCGCGGCGAGCGACCGGTGCGTCTGCTGCTGCCGGCGGTGAAGCGCGCTGAGCGCACGGCGGCCGATGCCGCGAGCTGGACCGGTGTGGACATGGGCTTGTACGAGGCCCTGCGGGAGCTGCGCACCCGCATCGCCCGCGAGCGGGGCCTGCCGGCCTACATCGTCTTCGGCGACGCGACGCTTCGCGACATGGCCCGGCTGCGTCCCGCGAGCATCGGCGCGCTCATCCACGTGAAGGGCATCGGCGAGCGCAAGCTGGCAGACCTGGGGGAGACCTTCCTAGCGGTCATCACCGCCTACTGTCGGGAGCATGGCCTGGAGCAGGGGGCGACGGACATCGCTCCGACTGTGGCGCGATCGCCGGCGGCGGCGCGCTCCCGACTCCCCGACAAGGCCGTGAATGGGGAAGCAGGTCGGCGCGACCGAGCCAACCCGGCCCGCGACGAGGCCTTCCAGCGCTTCGCAGACGGCGAGTCCGTGGCCACCGTTTCACTGGCCATCGGCCGTGCCGAGAGCACCGTCTGGGGCTACCTGCAGGACTTCATCGCCGAGCGGGCGCCGGCCGACCTGGGTGCCTGGCTGGACCCGCGGGCGCAAGCGGCCATCGAGAGTGCCCTGGCCACCCATGGCGGCGGCTTCCTGCGCCCCATCTTCGAGGCCTTGGGCGGCGCGGTGACCTATGAGGAGATCCGGGCTGTGGCGGCCTGGAAGGGCGCCCTGCGCGCTGCGGACTGAGGTCGTTCAGGGCTCCCGAATTCCCATTCCCTTCCCTGCCGAGCGTGACAATGCGCCTGGCAGACGCTCCCGGACGGATCTTGTCGCGACTGTCGCCCGAAGCGCTCACGGTGAGCCTTGCGGCTATGGTACTGTTAGGTCGCCTCGTGCCACCCGCCTCCCGCAGGGGCATCGCCATCGGGATCCTTGAGGACGCCAGCCACCATGCACGCCATCGAGATCAGCGGCTACGACATCGACGCCACCCCGCCCGACCTGTTGGATGACATCGTCCACCTGAACCTGGACCTGGACCACGAGCTGCGCCAGGATGATCCGCCGCGCCTCGCCGCCGACCTGCGTGGTTACCTGGCCGGCGGCTGGGGCGCGCCGTGGCGGCAACGCAATGCCGTCGCCCTCATCGACGGCCGGACCGTGGGCCACGGCTCCTGGTCGCTGGACCCGGTCAACAACCCCGACATCCAATGGGTAAACGCCATCGTCACGCCCGACGCCCGACGACAGGGCGTGGGAGCGGCCTTGCTGCGCTTCATGGTGGCCGAGGCCGCCGACATGGGGTTCCAGAACCAGCGCCTGGGCTTCTGCCTGCCGCCCGCGCGAGCGAGCATCGGCCGCGAGCTGCAGGAGCTGGTGGAAGGTCGCTGGGGCCTGACGCCGGCCATCGTCGAGAGGCGGTCGCGGCTGGACCTGGCGACCAAGGACCCCGATAGACTCGAGGCCGAGCTGGCCGCCAGACGCAGCCGGGTGGGCGATCGCTTCCGCCTCGTCTTCTTCCCCATGGCCGACTTCGCCGCGGCCGACGGCCCCTTGGATGCGGACAGCTTCATCAAGGCAGGCAACGAGATCGAGGGCCTGATGCCCCTCGAGAACCTGGAGCAGCAGCCGGAGGTCTTCGACCGTGAGCGGTTGGAGAACCTGACCGCCATCCAGGCGGCCCGCGGGCGCATGATCTGGAACGTGGCCGCCGTGGATGCCGCCAGCGGCGAATGCGCCGGCTATACCAACGTCAGCTTCAATCCCCGCCATCCCATCCTGGTGCAGCAATTCGGCACGGGCGTGACCCGCGCCTACCAGGGTCTGGGCCTGGGCAAGCTGCTGAAGCTGGACATGCTGCTGCGGCTGCGGCGCGAGCTGCCCCAGGCGCGGTTCATCGAGACCAACAACGCGGCCAGCAACGCGGGCATGATCGGCATCAACAACGACCTGGGCTTCGAGGAGTACACTGTTTCGCATTGCTTCCAGGTGGAGACGGAGCGGCTGCTGGAGCTGCTGGGGAGCGCGCCGCCCGACTGAAGCTGCTCCCGAACCTTTCGCGCATCGGTGGCAACCCAGCTGACGTACAGCCGCATTGCCACCGCTCGTCCCCAGCCGCAAGGGACGGCGACTGTCCAGCCAGGACCGCCCCGATGCCCACCATGGCCATGCCCCAGCCGCTGACCCTCACCAGCAGCGCCGCCGCCGACGACGACCGCAGCCTCGTGGCGGCGATGGCCGGTGGCGACCAGCGCGCGCTGGAAGCCCTCTACCAGCGGCATGGGGCCGCCTGCTTCGGCTACCTCCTCCGCCGCCTGGAAGGCGACCGCCCGGCAGCGGAGGACCTCTTGCAGGACCTGATGCTGGCGGCCTGGCGCGGCGCCGCCGCCTTTCGGGGCGACAGCGCGGTTCGCACCTGGCTGCTGGGCATCGCCCACCATCTGTGGCTGCAGGAACTTCGCCGGCGCTCGCGCCGGCCCAGGCCCAGCGAAGATGGGGAAGCGCAACTCGCACGCCTGCACGAGCCGGAGCTACGGCCGGATGAAGCCGCCGCCGGCGGCCTGCGCCAGGCCCTGGACGCCTTGCCCGAGGACCTCCGGACGGCGGTGGACCTCACCTTCGGCCAAGGCCTGCGGCTGCAGGACGCCGCGCGGATCCTGGATCTGCCCTTGGGAACGGTGAAGAGCCGCCTCTTCCGCGCCCGACATCAGCTGCGCCATCTGCTGGAGGCCTCACGATGACCACAAACTGCGACCATTGGCGCGACGCCATCCTGCTGCGATCCGCGGGCGAACTGGGCAGCGCTGGGCTCGCGGCCCTGGACCGGCACCTGGCCGACTGTCCCGAATGCCGGGCCGACGCCGCGGCCTGGCAGGCTTTGGCGCTGGAAGCCCGCGCGGCCGTACGGCGAGCCGAGCTCAGCGCTGCCCCGCCGGCGTCGTTGGCCCTGGGCAAGGTCCGGGCGGCGACGGCAGCGACGGCCGTGGCGACATCCCTGACGGCGGCGACCGCTCTGGGGATGACAGGCGACGGAGCGCTGTCGCGGGCGACGGGCGCGGCGGGCGCGGCGGCACGGTTCCGACGCCCACTAGATTGGACGCCATCTCGTTGGCTTCCGGGGCTCCTGGCCGTGGCCGCCTGCGCCGCCCTCCTGCTCTGGCTCGCCGGCCCGCCATGGTGGTCGGTCACGCCGCGGCAGGCCGTTGAGGCGCCGAGCGGGCCTGGGCCGGGCAGCGCAGCGTCGTTGGTCGACGCAGCGGTGACCGAGCGGTCCGCAAGCTTTCGGATGGCGGCGGTCGGCCG